>NZ_JBHUGI010000005.1:0-96614 GCF_042681925.1 Sporosarcina siberiensis | reverse complement strand
TAGCTGACGGATACTAATTGATCGAGGACTTAACCAATAAAGAAGAATGTACTTTATTCTTCGCTAATGAAGAGGTATGATTGACCTCGATTCGTCGGAAGAATATAAACCATTCTTCCTTAATGTCCGTTTTATCCAGTTTTGAGCGAACAAAACAAAAATGTTTTGAAAAACGCTTGATATTTCTCTGTAGTTTGATATAATAGGTAATGTCTTGTGAAAAAAGTAGTCCAGTGATAATGGCGAAGAGGTCACACCCGTTCCCATACCGAACACGGTAGTTAAGCTCTTCAGCGCCGATGGTAGTTGGGGGTTCCCCCCTGCAAGAGTAGGACGTTGCTGGTCTATTTATTTCAAAAGAATCAATTATAGTACATTGAAATAAACTTGTTACATTATTCCGCAGTAGCTCAGTGGTAGAGCAATCGACTGTTAATCGATCGGTCGTAGGTTCGAGTCCTACCTGCGGAGCCAATTGGAGAGCTGTCCGAGTGGCCGAAGGAGCACGATTGGAAATCGTGTAGGCGGTTAACGCTGTCTCAAGGGTTCAAATCCCTTGCTCTCCGCCAGATTCCAATTATATTACATATGGCCCGTTGGTCAAGCGGTTAAGACACCGCCCTTTCACGGCGGTATCACGGGTTCGAATCCCGTACGGGTCACCATTATATAATTGATATCCATTAATAAAGAAATAGGATAATTATTTTACCCAGGAGGATTAGCTCAGCTGGGAGAGCACCTGCCTTACAAGCAGGGGGTCGGCGGTTCGAGCCCGTCATCCTCCACCATATATTTTAGTTTGCTAGTGCTGAAAAATGCTGTATAGTAAGTTGTAGCTCTACTTATATGTATTTCATACTTATTGTCGCGGGGTGGAGAAGTGGTATCTCGTCGGGCTCATAATCCGAAGGTCACAGGTTCAAATCCTGTCCCCGCAACCAATTTATATCTCATTAAGAAGTTGAACAAATTAAATACTATAGTATTGTCGCGGGGTGGAGAAGTGGTATCTCGTCGGGCTCATAATCCGAAGGTCACAGGTTCAAATCCTGTCCCCGCAACCAAATGGTCCCGTGGTGTAGCGGTTAACATGCCTGCCTGTCACGCAGGAGATCGCGGGTTCGATTCCCGTCGGGACCGCCATTTATTTAATGTACTACATAGTTTTGGCTCAGTAGCTCAGTCGGTAGAGCAAAGGACTGAAAATCCTTGTGTCGGCGGTTCGATTCCGTCCTGAGCCACCATTTTATTAATTAGTGAATTTATATAAAGCCGGAGTAGCTCAACTGGTAGAGCAACTGACTTGTAATCAGTAGGTTGAGGGTTCAAGTCCTTTCTCCGGCACCATAGTTCTTCTGTGTTTTGATATTAATATGGTGGGGTAGCGAAGTGGCTAAACGCGGCGGACTGTAAATCCGCTCCCTACGGGTTCGGCAGTTCGAATCTGCCCCCCACCACCATTTTAGGGGTATAGTTCAATGGTAGAATAAAGGTCTCCAACACCTTCGATGTGGGTTCGAATCCTACTACCCCTGCCATTTTACTTTATTGAATAAATTAATAAATAATCTTTAGTAGTGAATCATAAAAAATTATATTATGGCGATTGTGGCGAAGTGGTTAACGCATCGGATTGTGGTTCCGACATTCGAGGGTTCGATTCCCTTCAGTCGCCCCTTTTAATTTTTTATGGTATTTATATTATGGCGATTGTGGCGAAGTGGTTAACGCATCGGATTGTGGTTCCGACATTCGAGGGTTCGATTCCCTTCAGTCGCCCATTTTTATTTTTGGGGTATAGCCAAGCGGTAAGGCATCGGACTTTGACTCCGTCATCGTTGGTTCGAATCCAGCTACCCCAGTATTTTTTTAGCGGAAGTAGTTCAGTGGTAGAATACGACCTTGCCAAGGTCGGGGTCGCGGGTTCGAATCCCGTCTTCCGCTCCATTTATCTACGGCGGCATAGCCAAGCGGTAAGGCATGGGTCTGCAACACCCTTATCACCGGTTCAATTCCGGTTGCCGCCTCCATTTTTTTATGATTAATGCTTCTTGAAAATTACATGTTCTTTGCCCGAGTGGTGGAATGGCAGACACGTCGCACTCAAAATGCGATGCCGCGAGGCGTGCCGGTTCAAGTCCGGCCTCGGGTATATCCTGGTCTTTTCCAGTTAAGTTGAGTAAGACCTAAAGCATCTACAAACGTTGATAACACAACGTTTGTAGATGCTTTTTCTTTTGGGGGAATACCATAGAAAACGATAGGTTTTGAAAACTTTATGCACAAGGATTGCACAAACATGTTCTTAAAGATTGAAATTGTTTCTTCTCTGTTTTTTCTTTCATCTAATCCAAGATGTATGAATAAGTCTTCCAGGTTGTCTCTAGATCCATATGTGATACCTTTTGATTGGATTCACCGCCGTACAGAAATACGCTTGCACGTGTATGACATAATCGATATGAACTTTTTTAAAAAGTTGTTTATATATGTATGATTGATTAAAGAAAACAAGCTACTTAGAATTGTTCCCAGTCGATATACTGCTAATTGATGGAGTACTTCATGCAAGGTGTTCAGACCTTTCGAAACAAGGATACCGCCTTAGTTGATATCGATATTTAAATGATAGGAAATTTTGAACTAAATGCCATTGTGAAGGGTGTGAAAAAATGGGCAATTATCATTTCTGAAAGCAAAGAAATTCGGTTTTGCTCGTGAAGGAGAATGTAGTGATCGCAAAAGTAAAACGAAAACTCTCATATAAGAGAAAACAGTAGTCCGTTGTAATCAGGATTCCTTTTTCAGGGTTCTAACAACCTCACATAACTTTTTAGGTAGTATTCTAGTATGTTTCAAAACTGATTTACTCCTAATATAAGGTGTTAAAGACTATGGAAAAGGAATATTTAGGCATCCATCAATGAGCTGCTAAACAAGAGTATAGGTTTAAAGACTATTTTATTAATATAATAAATGAGCTAAATGTTTATTTTTAGAGAATAGTTTGTTAAACTAAATATTCACGAATATAATTAAAAGGGTATGCTTAGAAGAGGTATGGGGGCGAATTTATGATTCAAGATAAGACATTATTATCTATTGAGAGGGCATTAATGCATGGAATACAAGAAATGGTTTTCATTGTCCGAGTGGATGATAATGGGCTTTTTTATGAATTTGTGAATCAGGCCGCAATGGATAAAACAGATTTAGATCATACATCGATTGGCAAAACCTTTTTTGAAACACAAACATATGAACTGGCTGATATGATTAATTCCCAGTACTTAAAGGTTTTGGAAAGTAATGGTCCGATAACGTATGAAGATAGCTATACAGATCCAGAAGGAATACTTCGGTATTCTAAAACCTGTCTAACACCTATGTTCGATTCTGATGGTAAATGTACACATGTTGTAAGTATCGTACAGGATATTACTGGAGAAGTAGAAGCGAAACAAGAAAGTGTAGACTCTTTAAAGAATCTTGAGGAAAGTCGTTCCTATTATCATTCTTTATTTGAGCATAATGCTGATGCCATTTTGACGTTAGACTTAAACGGCCAAATAAAGGGTGCTAATCCTATGGGTCTGAAGGTGAGTCAATTACCTAAAGAAGAGTTCTATGAAAAAAGAATATTGGACTTTGTTGCACCTGAGGACAAACGAAAAACATTACTGAACTTTCAAAAAGCAAAAAATGAAGAATATATAAACTTTCGAGTCAATGTCCTTCAAAATGATAATAAAATGCTTAGTGTATTGGTGAAATTTATCCCGATTAAGATTCGGGAAGTGACGACTGGTTTCTATGTTATTTTAAAGGATATGCGAGAGCTTGATCATATGGTTGAATTGTATATGGAAGTTGAAAAGAACTTCCGTGTTATTGCAGAGAATGCTAATGATGTCATTATTTTAATCAATCATGAAAAACAATACTTATTCATTTCACCTTCAATTGAAGAATTATATGGATTTACACCCAATGAATATCTAGGTATAAACCCTTTAAGTAACATACATCCAGACGATGCAGCCTCATTATATATAAAGTTGAGTGATGCAAAAAAACATAGAGCAATATGTAAAATGCGTATTCGTATAAAACATAAATTTGATCATTGGGTCTGGTCTGAACTGCATGCGACCCCGGTGTTTGATGAGAGTCATTCGTATAGTCATATGGTGATTATCGTTCGCGATGTCTCGCTGCAAAAGAAATACGAAACAGAATTAGAGTTTCTGGCATATCACGATCCTTTGACAAGCTTGCCAAATCGTCGATTTTTTCAAGAAGCACTTGAAAAGGCGTTGAGTGAATACCATAAGAAAGGCGTAAAATTTGCCGTTATGCTTTTAGATATCGATAAATTTAAAAGTATTAATGATCAATGGGGACATGAAACAGGAGATGTCGTTATCCGTGAATTTAGTAATCGTTTAAAAGCTAAGATCCATAAAACTGATGTAGTGGCACGCCTAGGTGGGGATGAATTTATTATCTTATTGCCTGACGTGGATTCTGAAAACTGCGCACTGAGTGTAATGGATAAAATTAGACAAGCGATGAGGTATACATGGGAGTTTGAGAATACTAGTTTATCAGTTATGACTAGTATTGGCATGACTATGCCAAACAAACATTCAACGATTTCGTCGATTTTAAAAGAAGCAGATAAAGCAATGTATGTGGAGAAGAAATCAAAAATAGGAAACGATGTTGGCTATCGTTTTTAAAGTCAGGCGCGTGAACACGAAATGATAACTCTTGAAATACTTTCGATAGATTTCTAGGTTACTGTGAGTTTGTACTAGATAAATGAATTCAATCAGTAAAAACGAGAAACCTTTTGTCATTGGTTTTTTAGTGAGCCGAAAAAAGTCAGCGTTTTTTTTACGCAACTGTTTGGTTGGTTTGAGTTGGGTATTCTACTGTACTTAAACCAGTCAAATTTATTTTCATTCGTTACTCAACTTTATCTGCATTGATGTTCACTTGTTCTTGTGCAGCTTCTTCGGGCGCCAAGCCCTCTTCACTGTCAATCACAGCTTTCCCCATATCCTCGGATATCCAATGAAAGAGCTGGGAAACTGCGTATGCCTCCGGTAAATCTTCTTCCAATCCAATTTTCTTATACGTTTATGCAAGTGTGAATCGGTCCCATCTTCTTGCGCATTTATAAAGATTGTAGAAACAAACAACGGATTATTTAAGAATAACAACAAATCCACAGTAACATAGAATAGTATAGGATTGGATATTTTTGGAACATCCTTTCGGTTTTTATTCATATTCACTACTATTTCTACTCGAAAGATACAGGGAGGGCGAATGTCCGTAAATGAGACATTCACAAGGACAAGTCAAACGATAAAAGAAGAATACTATAGTGTTATAAAACGGGAACTAAACAAAATCGCTCCTTGCCGTCTAATGACAGAAGGAGCGATTTCCATAAAGGGGACCCTGGTGATACTATTTGAGTTTGTCCATTGCAATTGCCTTGGTTGGGTATTGGTGATGGGTCACAAAGTAAATGGGAACAGGTTATTGGTTTGCTGTCATTTAAATTGTTGGTCCCACTTTATGCCTTGGAAAGGAGTCTCACCTTTCCAAGGGGTTAGAAATATTTCGCATCATCGAAGTCTAGTATAATTGAATAGTTTTTAGCGTTGATGAGATTGGATAGCTTATGTGCATCTTTCTCAGCTTGTAGGGACTTAACCCTATAGTCTTCCGGTTCAAATAAAGCGACACGGTAGACAATTATGTCTTCAGAATAGCCATACTGAATTTCTTCTTTTTCAGACATGGATAGTTCTTTATAAGTTTGAGCTTTTGCACGTAGTTGGGTAGCAAGTTCAATAGCTTCAACAATCGCTAGTTGGTCACCTTGAAATTCGATTTCATTATCAATATTGGCTCGATACATAAGTCGGTCAAGTGTGCGGCTATCCAAACGTACTTCGTCCAATTCGGTTTCAACGATTTGAAGTGTACGTAGACCTTTTTCAGGGGAGTTCCCTTTTTCTACGGTTGTAAAGGCGACACGTCTCATTTCGTCATCCAATTCATGAATACGTTTCTTTAGGATGCTTTTTAATTTCACTGCTTCTGCAAGTGTGATTTTTGACATCGAATATTCCCCCAGTATGTGTTTAATCTTCGTCTAGTATAATGGATGTTTTTCCCTCATGCACTACATAGGTTCGAACATCTCCGCCACTCATGCTGGTGAACATATTACCGCATGCGGTAGTCAATTCAAGTGACGTCTTAACGTCAAATGAAGGCGGAATGTAGAATACGTGTAGTGCATCTGTTGTGCTTGATGTTATCGCTGTCCTTTTAGAGTCAACGACAGGACTCGCAAACGAACTTGTATCATCTGAAAGTTGTATACTGTTTATCATGGTATTATATTGATCATTCAGCCCAGTAAATCCGTCATCTTCAGTACCTAATGAAGCGATTACATCGCCACTGATTTTTTCTAAGTCATAAATACCAATTGGGATTTTATGTTGCAACGAAAAGAAGTTGTTTAAGTCGACTGCTGTGTTGCAGGTATCTATATAGTTTTGTTTTTGTATACGAAGTAAAAGTGCCTCGGAAGACAGTTTATGCTCGTTCGGGTCTGCTCCAAGTTGTTTCCATAGCTCTCTCCACTCTTTTACTTCAGGATAGTCGGTTACTAATTTATCATCTAAGTCAAAAAAAAGTTGTTCTTGAAACAATCTTAATCTGCCTTGCAGCATTTGAGGGGATTCTGATACGGTAATTCTGGTATAATGATTAATGCCTAATTTAATTTCTGGTACGCTATTTAAAAGTGTTGAGTTTAGTTTGAATTTCAATGCTATCACCCTTTTTTTATACTATAAATTAATTTTAACATATAGGAGGTGGATTCGTGTGAATGTAGTCGAATTGCAACAAGAAGTTCGAGCATATGCGCTGTCAATTGGTATTGATAAAATTGGTTTCACGACATCCGCTCCATTTCGTGAGTTGAAAAATCGCTTGAAACGTCAACAAGATCTTGGATACCAATCGGGATTTGAGGAGAAGGATTTAAATAAACGTACAGAACCCGTCCTCCTTCTTGACCAAGCCGAGAGTATCATTTCAATTGCGATTGCTTATCCTTCTCGGATGAAAGATTCACCGAAAGGAAAAAGAGGGGAACGAAGAGGAATCTTTTGCCGAGCTTCTTGGGGAATGGATTACCATACGGTTCTTCGTGAGAAGTTAGGTATCCTTGAGGAGTTCATACAAGAGCTTGTGCCCAATGCAAAAATGAAATCAATGGTTGATACAGGTGAGCTTTCAGACCGAGCAGTTGCGGAACGTGCGGGTATTGGGTGGTCTGCGAAAAACTGTTCGATTATTACACCAGAGTTTGGCTCTTATGTCTATTTGGGTGAAATGATTACAAATATTCCTTTTGCGCCGGATGAGCCAATGGAAGATGAGTGTGGCGAATGTACGTTGTGTCTGGATGCGTGTCCAACGGGTGCACTTATCGTTGGTGGTCAACTCGATGCCCAGAGATGCATTGCATTTTTAACTCAGACGAAAACAGCGATACCCGAAGAATTTCGTACTAAAATTGGGAATCGGGTGTACGGCTGTGATACATGTCAGACCGTGTGTCCGAAGAATAAAGGAATACAAAATTTACATCAAAATGTATTCCATCCTGAACCAGAGCTAGCAAAACCTCTTTTACAGCCAATATTAAGTCTTTCGAATCGACAATTTAAAGAGAAGTTCGGTCATATTTCTGGATCTTGGCGTGGTAAAAACCCGATACAACGGAATGCGATTATAGCGCTTGCTCATTTTAAGGAAGAGTCCGCAGTACCTGAATTGATTGAAATGTTGAAGTTGGATCCAAGACCGGTCATGCGTGGAACAATTGCATGGGCACTCGGTGAAATTGGTTTGGATATTGGTATTGAAGCGATTAAAGAAGCACTTCTTACAGAACTAGATCCTGAAGTACGCAAGGAGTTAGAAAAAGTAGTAGAATTTAAAATAGAAATCATTTAATAAGGGGAAGTGTTTGAAGTGGCAATACATGTAGCATTATTTGAACCACAAATACCTGCGAATACGGGTAATATTGCAAGAACATGTGCAGGAACTGGAGTAAAACTTCATTTAATAAGACCATTGGGTTTTTCAACAGAGGATAAAATGTTGAAACGAGCTGGTCTTGATTACTGGGAGCATGTAGATATCTCATATTACGATGGTATTGAGGAACTTTTTGATGCATTTCCCGAAGGACGTTTCTACTTCTTAACAAAACAAGGTGAGCAACCACATTCGGCTTTTGATTATTCAAATCGTGATGAAGATCTATTTTTTGTATTCGGAAAAGAAACAAGTGGACTTCCTGAGAAAGTTCTTTCAGAAAACAAAGACAGATGTTTACGAATCCCAATGAACGATAATATACGTTCTTTAAATTTATCAAATACAGCAGCAATCTTAATTTACGAAGCACTGCGTCAACAATCTTTTCCAAATTTAAATTAAAAAATGGGACTGCCATTAGGCTAGTCCCATTTCTTTATGTTGGCTGATGTCCACGTTTCTTCTGTTTACCAGGTTTGTCTTCGTACCCTCCAGCAAAAATTGCAGCTAAGAATGCTACGCAGACGGCCATTATTAGAATCAAAGTCATAGAAGTAACCTCCTGTTTAATAAGATAGTAACTCAACTAAGTATACCCTATTTTTATTGATAATGTAACGGTCGGGCTATAATCTTCAGCGATTCATGTCGTTAATGTGCCAAAAACAGTATTTGATAAGTAAACAATGCTGCAAAAACATATAGAAGAATTGGAACTTGTTTTCCTTTTCCTTTAACTACTTTCAAAATGGGGTAGGTAATGAATCCAAGTGCAATTCCTGTTGCGATACTTGAAGTAAGTGGCATCGTTAAAATAATTAAAAAAGCGGGGAAAGCTTCATCAAAGGAATCCCATTCAATATTTTTTACTACACCTATCATTAAGCTACCAACAATAATTAAAGCTGGAGCAGTTATAGCTGAAACACCTGATAAGGTACTTACAAGCGGGCCGAAGAAAGCGGCGGCTATAAATAATAGAGCTACCGTTAATGTTGTTAGCCCTGTTCTGCCTCCAACAGCAACACCTGAAGAAGACTCTATATAAGCGGATGTTGGGCTTGTTCCAAACATGGAGCCAACAGAAGTAGCGACTGAATCTGCTAGAAGCGCCTGTCGTGCTCGAGGCAGTGTATTGCCCTTCATTAGTCCCGCTTGTTTTGCGACGCCAATCATAGTCCCTGTGGTGTCAAACAAAGTAACGATTAAAAAGGCTAAAACAACGCCGTATAGGCCATGTGAAACAACATCCCCAAATGCCTGAACCGGATTCCAAACAAGGATACCTTCAGGTAAAGATGGAATCTGCGTAAGACTTCCTTTAAATTCAAGTTGACCTGTAAATACGGCAAGAATTCCCGTTAAGATCATTCCTATAAAAATAGAACCATATATATTTAAAGTCATTAGAATCACTGTAACGAGTAATCCGAATAATGCTAGTAAAACAGGTGGAGATGTTAGCTCACCAAGTTGAACGAGATTTGTTTCGTGATGAACGACAATTCCGGAAAGACGTAATCCAATAAATGCAATAAATAAACCGATTCCTGCTGTAATCCCATTTTTTAAGTTCTCTGGGATGGATTGGATGAGCTTTTCTCGAAAAGGTGTTAAAGATAATATTACGAATAACAGGCCTGCAATAAAGACAGCGGAGAAAGCCGTCATGTAATCAAGTTGTCCATTGGAAGCGGAAACTACTGATGTGAAATAAGCATTCAGTCCCATACCTGGTGCAATTGCAATGGGATAATTTGCGAATAAGGCCATCCAAAGTGTACCGATGACTGCGGCAATAATTGTGGCAAGAAATACTTGGTCAAAAGGAACGCCAGCTTCGGCAAGAATAATAGGATTGACGATTACGATATACGCCATCGTTAAAAATGTAGTCATTCCAGCTAATAGTTCAGTTTTGACTGTAGTATTATGTTCTTTTAAATGAAACATGTAATTCTCCTTTCAATATCCGAACGTTATTAAGTGCATTATCAATAATATTCGTTTTTCATGAGAACTGCAACAATAAATAAGAAATGGCATGAAGAATATTTTCTCCATGCCGTTTCTTATTTTGTCTCCATTTCAATTGTAATAGCTTCACCAGTAAAGGGATGTGTGAAGGCTACTGAAGTTGCAGTTAAGCGGTAATGACCATCTTCGGTTTCACTACCGTCATAAAGTGTATCGCCTTTTACAGGATGGCCGAGATGGGCTAAGTGCACTCGTATTTGATGTGTACGACCTGTTTCAAGTTCAGCTTCCACAAATGAAGAATCAGCAGTTCGGTCAATTACTTTAAAATGAGTAATAGCAGATTGTCCCGATATTGATACAACTCGTTTTGAAGGGTCGTGTCGATCCTTCCCAATGGAAAATCGAATCGTTCCTCTTGGTCTTTTGAGCAATCCGTCCGTTTCTGCCAGATACTTCCTTGAAATTTCATTTTTTTCAAGCATACGATCAAAAAGTCCCTTAGCAATGGGGTGCTTGGCGATTAATACAACACCCGAAGTTCCTTTATCAAGACGGTGAATATGTTCAGCATATTGTCCGCCTTGATTAACAATGTACGCCATGACCTGGTTCATGAATGTTCCTGTTTGTCCTAGACGATCAGGGTGCATGGAGAGACCAGCTGCTTTAACGACTGCAACGATGTGTTCATCTTCGAAAACAACATTTAATGTTCCTCGTTCTTCGGGTACATAAGTAGATTGGGCTTCCGGGAAAGAAAAAGTTAAATTCGTACCAACAAATAACGGCAATTTCCAATCGATGGGTTCGCCATTTTCGTCCGTAACACTTTTAGCCATTCTCATTAAGTGAACTGTTTTTTTACCAGCTTGCCATTGTTCTCTAAGAAGATGTTCAATCGTTTGACGATCTTCAGTTATTGTATAGTGAAATACTGTCATTTACATTCATCCTTCCGAAATTCCATTTGTTCAATACTTTTCGAAGAAATCACGGATATACGCTTCTGGATCCATACCTTGGGGTGCTCCGCCGTACAAGCGGTCAACTTCTTTACCATCTTTATAATGGACGATTGTTGGCGTACCCTCTATTCCATAAGGTCCAGCATCTGCGCCGAATTCAAGCAAGTTGAACTGATTTATTTCGATCCCCATGTCTTTTGCAACGGGCATTAAAACAGGCGTTGTAGCGATACAGTGAGGACATTCAGGACTGAAGAAATAAGCCGTGACATCTTCACCAGATTTAATTTTCTTTTCTAAGTCTTTAGGTAAAACAATGCTGTTGTAATTTTCATCACCTATTAAATTAATTGTTGATGTTTTAAGGTTATCTGTTTCATAAGGATTGTCTTTTAGCTTTGTTTCATTGGACTTGTTTGATAAAACAACGATAAGTGCAAACACAATAACGATGACGCCACCGATTGCTAATAGTTTTTTCATTTTACTTCGTCTCCTTTTGCCATTTAATCATTAATAAACTTGTAATTAAAATAATCGTAAACGCCACAAGTGCTAGGAATGGAATTGTAATAAAACCGAAAATATTAATATACATACCCGTACAAGGCACATCCCCACAAACAGGTGCATTATCGCTTAAGAACGAAAGCTTTTGCAATCCATAATGATACAACGAAATACCTCCACCGACTATTGAAAAGACGGCCAAAGTTAATGCGATTCGTGCATTTTTCTGGAAAAGAGCTACTCCGGAAATAAGGATAATAGGATACATGAGAATTCGCTGATACCAACAATACGTACAAGGTTCGTATCCACGAATTTCTGAAAAGTAAAGCGACCCAAGCGTAGCGAGAAGGGAAATTGTCCATATTAAAATCAAGCTATTTTCCAACCGTTTATTCATAGTAAGGCCTCCCACTTAAAAAGTTTACATCTTTGATTATAGGGGCAGTTTTAAAACAAGTAAAATATTCTACACTGAACGCCGAGTACGATATAATGAATATATAGTTTGAAAGAGGTGTTTTACATGGGAGAAGGATTCGACTTATCATCGTTTGAAAAGAGCATGGTTATTCGTCAGATGGAACATGAGGATATTAGTAAAGTTTTAGGTATGCAAGAACTGAGTTTTCCAGGAATGGAACCTTGGGAAAAAGAGCATTTAATTAGCCATTTAACTGTCTTTCCAGAAGGACAACTTGTTGCGGAGCTAGACGGAGAAGTGATTGGTTCATGTTCAAGTCTGATCATTAACTTCGATGAATACGACGATCGTCATACATGGGACGATGTCACTGATGAAGGCTATATTACAAATCATAATCCAGATGGATATAATATGTACGGTATTGAAGTAATGGTACACCCAGAATATCGTCGAATGAAGGTCGGACAGCGACTATATGAAGCAAGGAAAGAACTTGCAAGGGAACTAAATTTGAAATCCATCATTCTTGGCGGACGGATTCCAAATTATTATAAGTATTCAGAAGAAATGTCGTCTCGTGAATATGTCGATTCGGTGTCCAGACATAAAATATACGATCCGGTTCTAACTTTTCAGCTGATGAATGATTTTACACTCATGAGGGTGAATCCAAATTATTTACCGGATGATAAAGCATCTAAAAAATATGCAACACTTATGGAATGGAATAATGTCGATTATAAACCTGCCACAAAGCGCCATTATAAAACTAGTTATCCAGTTAGAATTTGTGTAGTCCAATACTTAATGCGTAAAATATCATCATTTGAAGAAATGGCTCATCAATGTGAGTATTTTGTAGACGTGGCATCCGATGCAAATTCGGATTTTGTAGTCTTTCCTGAAATATTTACAACGCAACTTATGTCGTTTATGGATGAAATCGCACCAAGTCAAGCTGTTCGAAGAATGACTGAATACACTCCACAATATATCGAAATGTTTACAGATTTAGCTGTTCGATACAATATTAATATTATTGGCGGTTCGCATTTCGTTGAAGAAGAAGATGAGATTTACAATATTTCTTATTTATTCAGACGCGATGGTTCAATAGAGAAACAATATAAAATTCACATCACACCGAATGAAAGAAAATGGTGGGGAATAAGT
The DNA here is from genome assembly GCF_042681925.1 of Sporosarcina siberiensis. Taxonomy (NCBI): domain Bacteria; kingdom Bacillati; phylum Bacillota; class Bacilli; order Caryophanales; family Caryophanaceae; genus Sporosarcina; species Sporosarcina siberiensis. The sequence goes on along the minus strand of NZ_JBHUGI010000005.1, from coordinate 83,405 downwards.
GCTGGTGATGCAGTTCGAGTATTCGATACCGACTGTGGTAAAATCGCGATTCAAATATGTTACGATATTGAATTCCCAGAACTCGGTCGAATTGCGACGGATATGGGTGCCAATATTATATTTACTCCTTTTTGTACCGAAGATCGACAAGGTTATTTAAGAGTTCGATATTGTGCACAAGCACGAGCGATTGAAAACCAAATTTACACAGTCATTTCAGGAACGGTAGGGAACTTACCACAAACTGAAAATATGGACATTCAATACGCCCAGTCTGCTATTTTCGCTCCATCCGATTTTGAGTTTGCTCGAGACGGAATCGTAGGGGAGACAAACGCTAACTTAGAAATGGTTTTAATTGGCGATGTAGATTTAGAAATTCTCCGAAGACAACGTCAAGATGGTACCGTAAAGCAATTAAAAGACCGAAGACACGATGTCTATCATATCGAATATAAAAAAGATTAAGGACTTTGAGGGCTTCAGCATTCAACGGGAACTCCGTGATGTTGAAGCTTATTTGAATTTTGGGAAACGTTGCGAAGTATCCCAAAAACGTTGTGAAGTTTCAATCGAGCGTTGCGAAGTATGGAGAAAACGTTGCGAAGTTCTTCGAATGTTGCGAGGTTTCCCGAAAACGTTGTGAAGTTTCAATCAAGCGTTGCGTAGTTTACTGGAAACGTTGCGAAGTTTATCGGGTTTTTTCTAGAACACCAGCTCACCCACTGACAATCTATGCCAAACAAAAAAGCCGTCCTATCTACTTTAAAAAATAGTAGATAGGACGGCTTTACAATGGGAACTACTAATCAGCTGAGTTTTTCCAATCCCTCAGGTTCGATGTGGACAAGAATCACTGAATGTGGTTGACGTGCGCCTAGTTTTCTCTCGATTTCTTCAGTAATTCGATGACTTTCAATGACGTTTAACATGGGGTTTACTGTAACTGTTAAATCCACCAACATCATGTTTCCATGCGTTCGGCCTTTGAATTCTTTTAACTCAATTACACCATCTACTCTAAGGGCTAATGTGGATAGCGTTTTGACCTCCTCTTCATCAAACCCGTCGGTAAGTGCATGAACGCTTGGATAAAAGATATTCCATGCTGTGAAAATGACTAAAACTCCTATAAGAAATGCGGTTATTCCATCAATAATTGGAAATCCAATCACAGCTCCTCCAATACCTATAGCAGTTCCAATACTGACAAGAGCATCGGAACGGTTGTCATATGCGGCTGCACGTACAGCTTCGCTGCCAATACGTTTTGAAAGTTTTAAATTATAGCGATAGACAAAATACATAATGAGTGCACTTAAAATTGCAACTACAGCAGTGAGTAGGGAAGGCGTAACCTTTTCTGGTGATAGCAAAGATTTCGTTGCATTTATTAAGATTTGTAATCCAACGAATCCCATAATAAATGCTGCAATGAGAGAGGCGACTGTTTCTGCACGCATATGTCCGTATTGGTGATCTTCATCAGGTGGTTTTTGAGATATTTTAAGCCCAACGAGAATGGCAATGGAAGCAATAATATCAGTTGTATTGTTTAAACCGTCTGCTTTCAGTGCTTCAGAAGTACCGATAAATCCTACAATGAGTTTCACTATACTTAGTAATAAATACGTCCATATACTGAGCCAGGCACCTTTTTCGCCTTCTTTCAAATTGGAATAGAGATCCATCGCTACACCCTCTTTCTGAATGAAAAAGCGACCTCCAAAAGGAAGTCGCTTTTTACTAAGATTCAACTGGTACTTTATTTACTCCAGTTTCTTCCTCTTCATGTTTAATAACTTCCAAATACAGTATGTGATGACCTTCCATATCTTTAATCATGAATTCGTATCCTTGTTCAATAATTTTTTCACCTTGAATGGCCTCGAATCGCTGAGTCATGAACCAACCACCAATGGTGTCTATATCTTCTTCATCGATTCCGATTCCAAGGACATCGTTAACACTTTCAATTAATATTTTAGCATCAAAAATATAGTGATTTTCTCCAATATTCTGTACTTCTGGAATTTCATCCATATCGAATTCGTCTTGAATGTCACCTACGATTTCTTCCAAAATATCCTCTATTGTTACAAGACCAGCAGTTCCGCCGTACTCATCCATAAGCACAGCCATGTGAATTCGTTCACGCTGGATTTTAAGGAGTAAATCTCCAATTGGAATTGTTTCGATCACGCGGATAATTGGTTGCATATAATCAACAACAGAATTATTACCTGTTGTTGGATCTTTAATGTAAGCCGTTAATAAATGCTTCATATTTAAAAGACCGATAATATGATCTTTATCGCCATCTGTAACCGGATATCTCGTATATTGTTCAACGTCCGATAGATTAAAAACATCTCGCAAAGTCAATTCTTTATCAATGGTTACCATTTCGGTTCTTGGAGCCATAATTTCTTTCGCAATTCGGTCGTCGAATTCAAATATTTTATTAACATATTTATATTCGGATTGATTGATTTCTCCACTTTTTAAACTATCGGCCAATATTAATCGAAGTTCTTCCTCAGTGTGTGCTACTTCTGATTCGGAAATACTTTTGAATCCGAGTAATCCAATAAAAAAGCGTGCTGAACCATTCATCCCTTTTATGACAGGGTACATCAGTTTGTAAAAAAAGATAAGCGGTTTTGAAAAAAGGAGTATAATTTCTTCTGCTTTTTGGATAGCAATCGTTTTAGGCGCTAACTCTCCAATTACAACATGTAGAAATGTAACTACAGAAAATGCGATTATGAAGGAAAGAATACTTGTAGTGCTGGGTGTGAATTCATAAAAAGTGAAAAGCGGATTCAATATCAGTTTGACGGTCGGTTCACCGAGCATACCTAATCCTAATGCGGTAATTGTAATACCAAGTTGACAAGCAGATAGATATTCATCCAAGTTGCTTATCACTCTTTTGGCGGATAAAGCCCGTCGATTACCTTCAGACACAAGCTGATCAATCCTTGAAGTTCTTACTTTTACAATTGCAAATTCACTCGCAACAAAGAATGCGGTGAGGGCGATCAAGACAGCAAATGCTGTCAATCGTATGGGAATTTCCAAATAATTACTTTGTTCTAAACCCAGATGTGGGGGAGAACAAAGTGTACACCTCCTGTAATAGTTAAATAGCTAGTTACTCTCCATGATAAATTATTTACAATAAAAAAACAATTGGTTTCACCTATTATGTAGTATATTTATTTAAATGATGAAATTTTTGGACATATGAAATAAATAAATAGATTGGAGTTTTGGAAAGGTCATCCAAATTAGGCTAAGCAACTTTTGGTGTTGAGTGAATTCTTGGACAATCATCTATTTACTATATTAAACAAAAAAAGAGCTATTTACATACGAATTGAAAGTATGTAAATAACTCTTTCTTAAATAATTAAAACATCGGGAATACATATTTAATTAAGAACCACAAAAAGCCGAAAAAGATAATGATATATGCAGCGTACTTAATGAATGTTGCACCAACAAAACTATTATTAGTCTTTTCTTCACGTTTAATTTCAATGTTTTTATGTTCTTCCATTTGGATTACATCTCCCTTAGTAAAGTTTAGCTTAATATTGTAATACCCGCTAAACGAATTCATAAACTTGTAACTAGACTAATTAGAAAAGTATTGACATTCTGAAAATGGAAATGGTAATCTAATTATAGTTAGTAACTCGAAATAAAAGGGAGGTACGGGAAATGAAAAAAATTCTTGTTGTTCAAATCAATCAAATAGCTGTTCCGTACCAAAACTATGCGAAATTCTAAATTTGAATTTTAAAGTTGGGATGGCAAGAACTGTCGTTCCTTAGTAATGAGCCAACGCTTATGTTAAGAGCGTTGGCTTTTTTTGTCTTTTTGTACTTAAAACATTGTTTTCGTGTCGCTCTTTATTAAATAGAAGGAATTACTAGAAAGAAGTTCATCTTGATGATTAAGGAAGAAAGTAGGTTGGTTTATGTTCTCGGTTTTATTCAAGTTAAAATGGTTTTTTAAAGAAAATCGTAAAAGGTATACGATTGCGCTGATTCTTTTAATGATGACAAACGTTCTTGTAATTATTCCCCCATGGCTGATTGGTCAAGCGATAGATTCGATTTATACTCAAACACTAACTGGGAAGCTGTTGGCAATGTTCCTTGGGGGTATGCTTATCATTATGATTTTTAACTATGCGAGCAACTACGTTTGGCAATATCAACTTTTTGGCGGAGCGTATGTTATTGAACGGCAATTGCGAGGAAGGCTTATGCGCCATTTTTTAAAGATGACTCCAACTTTTTATGAGAAAAATAAAACAGGCGATTTAATGGCAAGGTCAACGAATGATTTACGAGCCATTTCGGAAACGGCTGGGTTCGGCATTATGACTCTTGTCGATTCGACGCTTTACTTGCTGACTCTTATACTTACGATGGGTTTTCTTGTTTCTTGGAATCTAACACTTGCGGCAATTTTACCTTTACCGATTCTGGCATTTATTATGCAGGTGTTGGGCAAGAAGATTCATGAGAGATATATGACTGCGCAAGCTGCGTTTGGTGACTTGAATGATAATGTACTTGAAGCAGTTGCTGGGGTTCGAGTCGTTCGTGCATATGTCCAAGAACGTGCTACTGAAAAAGGTTTTGCTGAGATGACTGAAGATGTTTATCAAAAAAACATGCACGTCGAAAAGATTGATGCTCTGTTTATGCCGATTTCAAAAGTTCTCACAGGTTTAACCTATATGATTGGACTTGGTTACGGGGCTTACCTAGTTTCTGAGGGAGCTATGACGCTTGGGAATCTTGTCACGTTTAATGTATATCTCGGTATGATTGTGTGGCCAATGTTTGCGATTGGTGAACTTATCAACGTTCTTCAACGTGGAAACGCTTCTCTCGACCGAGTGATGGAAACACTTGATTATGAAGAAGATGTGAAGGATCCGGAAGACGCGACTCTGGTCGATCAACTTCAAGATGTAGGTTTCCAAGATGTGGTATTTACGTATCCCACATCGCATTCCGTTAACTTGGATCATATCAAACTAGATTTGAAACAGGGAGACACGCTTGGAATTGTTGGGAAAACAGGCAGTGGTAAAACTACGTTTGTTAAACAATTGTTGCGTGAATATCCTTTAGGTGAAGGGGCAATTACATTTTCAGGGGTTCCCATCCAGTCGTTAAGGAAGGACCAAGTAAGGGATTGGATAGGATATGTTCCTCAGGATCATGTATTGTTTTCACGGACGGTTAGAGAAAACATTCGATTTGGAAGGCCAGATGCATCTGAATCAGAAATTGCTGAAAGTATACGTCTGGCGTATTTTGAGAAAGATCTTGAAATGCTTCCAGCAGGACTGGACACATTGGTTGGAGAAAAAGGAGTTGCATTGTCTGGTGGTCAAAAGCAACGTATTTCTATTGCGCGCGCACTGATTAAAAATCCTGAAATCCTTATTTTAGACGATTCTTTATCAGCGGTAGATGCAAAAACAGAATCGAAGATCATTGAGAACATTCAAGCGGAACGATCTGATAAAACAACGATTATTACAACGCATCGTTTGTCAGCAATTGAACATGCGGATTGGATTCTTGTTTTAGACGACGGACGTATGATTGAAGAAGGAACACATGAAGACTTGATCGCATTGAACGGTTGGTACAAAGAGCAATTCGACCGCCAGCAGATTGGGGAGGTTGAATAATATGGGTACGGGTAAACGACTGGTTCATTATGCTTTAGATTATAAAAAGCTACTTCTTACAGGGTTATTTTTACTAGCAATTGCGGTCGCGGCAGACTTAATGGGGCCTTTAATTGCCAAAGAAATCATTGATGAACATATCGCGGGGGCTTCGGGTGGCGGGATTGAATTCGTTCCGATCGCTAAGTTACTGGCAATCTTTTTCGGACTTGCGGTAGTCACTGCGATCTTTAGATATTTTCAGTATTTACTATTGCAAAAAGCAGCGAATCGTATTGTCCAGAAAATGAGAAACGACTTGTACGAACATATTCAGACATTACCGATTCGATATTTCGACAACTTGCCTGCTGGGAAAGTAGTTGCTCGCATTACGAACGATACGGAAGCTATACGTAATTTGTATGTTACCGTCGTATCGCAATTTGCGATTAGTGGAATGTATATTATCGGGATTTTTATTGCTCTATTTTATTTAGATCCTAAAATGGGCGCAATCACACTATTCGTCTTGCCGATTTTATATATTTGGATGAAGACGTATCGGAAATTTGCTTCGAAAGTAAACCATATCATTCGCGGGAAAGTGAGCGATATGAACGCTAGAATAAATGAGTCGATTAACGGGATGACAATTATTCAAGCATTTGGTCGCGAGAAACAGATGGAAGATGAATTCGGTGAAGTCAACGATGAACATTTCAACTATCAAAACAAATTGTTGAAAGTAGAGGCGGCAACATCCCATAATCTTGTGGATATTATTAGATCACTGACGTTTGTTTTCTTCATCTGGTATTTCGGAGGGGCGTCACTCACTACAGAGAGTGTCATTTCAGTAGGTATGCTTTATGCTTTCGTCGATTATATTACTCGATTGTTCAACCCGATTACAGGTGTAGTCAATCAGTTTGCACGGCTTGAACATTCCCTTGTTGCAGCTGAACGGGTTTTTAAATTATTAGACCGAGTCGGTGAGCCAGTAAGTGATGAGAAAACAGTGCGATACGCTGGTAATGTCCGTTTTGAAAACGTTTGGTTTGCTTATATTGAAGAGGAATATGTGTTGAAGAATCTCAACTTTGAAGCGAAGCAAGGGGAGACGGTTGCTCTCGTCGGGCATACGGGATCGGGGAAGAGTTCGATAATGAATTTATTGTTCCGCTTCTACGATTCATCGAAAGGGAAAATCACAATCGATGGTATGGACATTAGTAAAATGGCGCGTCAAACAGTTCGTGAGCATATGGGGATTGTTTTGCAAGATCCGTATTTATTTAGCGGAACAATTGAATCCAACGTTAGCTTGGGGGATCCACGCATTACTCGTGAAAAAGTGCAACAATCGCTTAATGCGGTTGGCGGGGAGCGTGTACTGAAGCATTTGCCGAATGGCATTGATGAGGCGGTTGTAGAGAAAGGAAGCACACTTTCATCAGGACAGCGTCAACTGATTTCATTCGCACGAGCATTGGCGTTTGACCCAGCTATTTTAATTCTCGATGAAGCGACGTCAAATATCGATACTGAAACCGAAGAAATTATTCAACACGCGATGGATGTGCTGAAAAAAGGCCGAACGACGTTTATCATTGCTCATCGACTTTCTACGATTAAGAATGCGGACCGTATTTTAGTATTAGACCGTGGGGAAATTGTTGAAAGCGGCTCGCATGATGAATTACTCGTGCAAGGCGGACAGTATGCGCAAATGTACAAGTTACAAGCGGGAACATCCAGTAATTCGAAAGTGATATAAAACAATAAGGCTTTCTTTCCGAGATTTAGTGTGGAAAGGAAGTCTTTTTATTATGAGGTTTGTTTTTATGTGAGGTAAAAGTCCTGAGTTGCAAGCAATCTAGTGACGAGTGCAAGGAAAGAGTGAGTGAGTGCAAGCAAACTGGTGGGTAGTGCAAGGAAACTGCAAGCGAGTGCAAGCAAACCAGTAGCGAGTGCAATCAAACGAGAATTGAGCTTAAGTTAGTGAATATGATTTCTGCTTGGCCGTTGTAAAACTACTCTAAAAGACGTATATTTAGACTAACGAAACATTAATGTACGGAGAGTTGGAATAAGATGGGGAAGTGGCTTTCAGATTGGAAGAAAAAGATTTCTTCATTCAATAAAAACGTTCAATTGTTTATGCTTGCCAATGTGCTCATCCAAATTGGAATGGGCGTTTTTATGGTTATGTACAATCTGTATATAAAAGAGCTTGGTATGCCTGAAACAGTGAACGGAAAAGTGATATCTATGACAGCGACGGCTTCGGCAATCATGCTTATTCCAGCGGGTTTTTTGAGCGATAAGTTTGGGAGAAAGTGGCTAATTATTGGCGGTGCAGTATTTGGTGGGATGACATTGTTTTACCGAAGTCTAGCGGTTGCTGAAATACCGATTATATATGCAGCCTTTTTCACAGGGTTATTCATGGCTTTTATACAAGTTTCAGGTGTACCTTTTCTTGCCGAGAACTCAAAAACTGCTGAACGGATTCATATGTTTAGTATTCATTTTGCTCTAATAACTGTAGCGAATGTTGTAGGCAGTTTATTGGGTGGGGTTTTAGCGGATGTACTTCAAGTTTTTGGAGGGCTGGAGGCGGCGAACGCAATTCGGTGGTCTCTTTTAGCGGGCGCTGTTATTTTCACGACGGGATTAGTCCCGTTGTTTAAACTGCAAAATAAAAGACCTGAACCGATTCAAGCTGTTGCGATAATAGAAGAAACGGAAGAGGATAAAGAGAAAAATAGTTTTAAGAGAAATATCGTATTAATTTATCACTTCGCATTTGCAAGTTTGTTGATGGGACTGGGCTCTGGTTTGGTCATTCCATATTTAAACTTATATTTTGCCAACCGATTTGATGCCTCAAATGCATATATCGGCCTTATTTTATCACTCGGCTCAGCGATGACTGCGGTAGCAATGCTTCTTGGTCCGGCTCTTGTAAAAAGGGTTGGTAAAGTTAGAGCTCTCATACTATTTCAAGTTTTATCGGTTCCATTTTTAATCATTACGGCTTATACAACTTCATTACTAATTGCTTCACTTGGTTTCCTTATGCGCCAAGCTATTATGAATGCGGGAAATCCAATCCAAAGTGCCATTGCGATGGAAATCGTATCTGATAAATATAAAGGGCTCGCCAACTCGGTAAACCAAATGGTATTTAACGTAGGATGGGCGACCATGGGGCCAATCGCCGCAGGATTGGTAATCGCATTCGGTTCATATTGGGGTTATGCGTATGCATTTACAATTACGAGTGTGCTCTATATCATTTCGTCGACATATTATTACTTTATATTTGGGAAACGAAAATTGGCGGACGAGTAAAAAAAAGGTAGACAAAGAAATCTATTTTAAACTATGTGAATAGGAAAATGCCCTGCACAATATGTGCAGGGCATTTTCTTATTCACCACGTTGGTATTGCGTTTCTTTCCATGCGTTTTGTTCGTTAGGAACGCGGCTCTTGTCTTCAAATACATTTTCGGTTTTCTGATTTTGAACTTGCAGCTGTTCCTGTTCTTTACGAAGTTCTTCGGCTGTTTTTTCTTTTTTCATAGTACGCCTCCTTATTTACGGATAGGCATAGTATTCCCATATTGATCAATATCAGTCGTAAACATGGAAAATCATTAATTCATGAATCATTTTTTTTAATTTTTCTTCATCGGGTGGTGTTTCACCTATCCAATTAATATCTCCTTCTTTTAAATACTCACCAGTATAGCGGGTATTTTTAAAGAAAAAAGAGAATGTCCATCCGGGTAAATCTGCATTTTCAAACATTGGTTTGAAGCTAAAATGTTGTAGCATATTCCTTCTCCTCTCATAAGACGCAACCTGTCCGCATAAAATAGTTGTAAAGCTATGTGAAGGGGTGCTAAATTGTTTATTAATAAATTAAAAGAGTCCATTGAGGACGAGTATAGAGCGTACCATTTTTATAAATCGATGTACCAACTCACAACAGACCCACTTTGGCAAGACTTCATTAAACACGCATATGAAGACGAGAAGAGTCACTATGAAATGTTTCAACAACTTCATTATATGCTGACGGGGACGTTTGTTCAAAATCCAAAGAAGACTTTGCCTTGTTATGACTTGAAAAATTGTGTGGAAAAGGCTTTGTTAGATGAATTAGAGGCAGTTGAAACTTACAAAGTCATGCTTCTAACAATTCCGATTCAACAAGCATATAATCCGATATTCATAGCGTTGCACGATGAATTGGAACACGCGATTCGTTTTTCTACGATGTATAATGCCTTATGAATTTATAAATAAAGAGCGGGTGGTGATCGGAACTGGGATGTCCGCTGAATTGGTCAGGATGTTCTCTCTATGAGAGTTTATGTCCGCTCAATCGTTCAAGATGTCCTCTGAATTGGTCCGTATGTCCGCCCAATCCGAGGAATGGCGGTTATGTCCTCCCAATGAGGGTTTATGTCCGCTCAATGGGTCAAGATGTCCTCTGAATTGGTCCGTATGTCCGCTCAAGCCGAGGAAGAGCGGTTATGTCCTCTCTATGAGGGTTTATGTCCGTTCAATAGGGCAAGATGTCTCCGCAATCAAGAGTTATGTCGGCTCTACGGGCAGATTTTCTTTAAAGTAAGCGACGGCTTCCAACATTTTTGGACCGTACCAAAACATTTCACCGTCGATGTTTAGGATTTGTGCATTAGGCGCCATATCCAAAAATTCAGCTCGATGTTTCTCTTTGAAGGGATATGGTTCGGATGCGAGGAATATGTAATCGAGATCTGCATCTGAAAAATCCTCTTCAGTAACAGAAGGATATCTTCCTTCAAACATAGTAAAAGGGTTCACAAAGCCTATCTTCTCTAAAACAGTTTGGATATACGTATCTTTTCCGACGACCATATATGGTTTCTTCCAAATGACATAGGCGGCACGTTTCCCAGTTACTTTCGGGAGTGATTGAAATTGTTTTTGAATTTCTTCCTGTAATTTTGCTGCTTCAGACTTACGGTCAGTTACATCGCCAAGATCAAGAATCATACGATAGGCATCGTCAACGGACTGGACTTCTGCAACAAAAATGGGATAGTACTTTTCTAGAATCTTAACAATTTCTTCTGTGTTTTCTTCTTTTTCTACGATGATTAAATCTGGTTTCACTTCATGTATTGCTTCAAGCTTAATGTCTTTCGTTCCTGCGACAGTCGGAACGGTTCCTACTTTATCTTTAGGGAAAATACAAAAACGTGTTCTCCCAACAATCTCATCTTCTAATTGTAGTGCAAATAAAGTTTCCGTAATGCCTGGGCAAAGAGAAACGATTCGTTTAGGTGGAAATGGATAAACAACAGTTCTTCCAAGGTGGTCAATCACTTTTTTCATCCTATTCACTCCGCCTTTCATTGTATCTCAGTCACTTGTACTTCATTGTAACCTTACCTTTTCCATCTTTTACAGAAACTCTGCCCGCGGCTCCATTGACTAATGTGATTTGGGGAGGAATATGGCCGATGTCTACATTGTACACAATCGGTAACCCAGTGAGTTCGGAAATACGTTTCATTGAATCCAATATGGTAAAATCCCCGACCGATTGTCCAGATGGTGAACGTCCAAATAGAATCCCCGTTGAATTGTTAAACCAACCCGCATAAGTCATTTGAAGCATTGTCCTATGAAAGTCGGTCGCAGACAAATCGCAGTTTTCCAAATACCAAATAATCGGTTCATCTTGCAGATGATTTTTCTGGAATGCTGTTACGTCGCCGTATGGTGTTCCTACAAGATGACTAATCGTATCGATGCAACCACCAAGGAATCGACCTGTAACATCAAATTTCCCTCCACCTAGAACTTCCCAATATGTATTACTATCCAACTTAAAAACATATGGATTTGGAGGTGCGTAATGTTGCCATTCGGATTGGAACTTTTCGGAAGATTGTTGTTCAATTACTGAGCCTTCATTTGCAGTAAGAATATCAAGGAATTTGCTCGTAACCGGATCCCATTCATCACTTCGTAAATCTACGAAATTCGTTCCATGTGCGGTTGCGATTCCAGTTTTAAGCGTTAACGCAAATAGTAAGGTACTCAAATCTGAATAACCAAGAATCCATTTAGGTTCGATTGCATCCCACTTTAACAGCGGAAGAATTTCCATTAGAATCTCACCGCCCCAGGGTGGAATTATAGCAGCGATTTCTGGGGTCGTTAGCATATTCATAAGTTCAGCAGCTCTTACCTCTTTCGTATCAGAGGCGGATTTTACTTCAGTCCAAGCAGTATCACCAATGGTTACATTGTATCCACGTTTTTCAAATTGTCGTTTTGAGTCATGAAGTATTGAATGAAGTTCTTTCCCAACACCAGATGAAGGTGCGGTAACACCAATTGTTTGACCAGTTTGAAGAGGACTAGGATAGCGAATCAAATGGAACACCTCGATTATTTAGTAGTTGCAGTGTTTGCGAATATGAACATTTCAATTCAGCTTATTAATAAAGCTTATCAGAGGTATGAAGCTCTGTCACTAGATGTATCTACTGAACTATCCATAGAAAAAAGGAGTCAAAACCAATGTGGTTTCGACTCCTTGAGGAATAGTCTTACTCGCTTTCAAACAATGGTAAATGCTCTAGGAAGATAATGTCATCCCGCTGAGCGGCATCGCCTTCTGCGAGAATGGCTGCTTTAGCAACAACAATCGCACCAGCAGCTTCTGCTAATTCACATAAAGCACGAAGCGATTCACCAGTGCTGATAACATCATCGACAATTGCTACGCGTTTACCTTTAATGTGTTCAACATCAATTCTATCCAAACAAAGCGTTTGTTCTGTTTGGGTTGTAATTGAAACGACTGTTTTAATAAGTGGATCTACCATATAAGGTTTGACGCTTTTTCGAGCAACGATATAGCGCTTGAGTCCAAGCTGTTTAGCAACTTCGTATGCAAAAGGAATTCCTTTTGCTTCAGCTGTAACAATTGCATCAATAGCTGGTAATCTCTTAGCCACTATAGGAGCTGTCAACTGAACAATTTCTGTATCACCTAAAATATCAAAGCTCGCAATGCTGAGTGACTTTGATAAAGCAATAATGGGTAACTTTCTCTCCAAGCCAGCGATTTGTAATGTGTATGTTTTCATCATTATCCTCCAATTAGAAACCAAAAATATTCATTAGAAATTCAACAATAACACCTGACAGCATTCCTAGAAATGGATCGGTAATCGCAGTAACTACCATAGTGATTCCACCAACAATCCCAGAACCTGCTCCTTCACCCGTCAAAGCTCCAATCGCATTGACTGGTAATGTAACTACTGCACCTAAAACAAATAGAAAACCCGCAATCGAAGCACTTGGGACATACCTTCCAATCTTAGGAAGTAGCCCAGTTACTAAAATAATAGCCATGAGTACCATCATTAGAACTCCAGACCAAACTGCGTGTGGAGCACTGGCTGTAGCCGATATAACAATCTCAACCGGCGCACCACCGAAGAATGAGGAAGCCATATCCGCTAAACTACTGATAATTGTTAATGTGTCAACGTTGACGGCCTTATTGGCAATTTCACCATTTATCTTACCGAATGCGATATTGGCTCCAATGTTCAAACATACCATTGCAAGAGCACCGCGAATAACCATTGGATTTAGTATTAACTTCTGTCTGTGGAATCCTTCTTTTACTTCAATGCCTATTTGAGGCATGTCCTTCTTTTTATTTAAGAAATAGAAAACTACACTTGAAAGAAGAACAGAGGCGGTAATTGTGTAAACCAAATCTTTAGTAGCGAAATAAACAATAAAAGCACTGAGCATAGAGGTAATACCAATTACTCTGTCACCTTTTGCCATATCCCAAGCAACTTTTGAAAGCATAATCCCTACACCAGCCATCATACCTGATGTAATAATTGGACCAATCCAATCGATGAGTGTTTCTAAGAACCCGAACAGACCAATTGTAAGTAAAATTGCGGCACCAAAAAAGATCATTGATAAGCGTTCGCGCATGTTTCTACCCATCGTTCCTGCGAGTGTGATCGTTTCAGCTTGATATGAAATAACGGCTACGTTACTAGTGGCTGCGTTACCGAAAGCCCCAATCATAAAAGCAAGCGCCGTAGGAATAGAAGCGAAACCGAATGTGAGTGCAAGTAATCCTTGTGGTAGAGCATTTAAAACCCCACTTAACGCGGCGAGTATATCTTTCCAAATGTCCATTTTGTTCCCCTTCCATCACACGATATTCACTAAGTAATGGTAAGGAGATTCAACTATAAATACATGATGAAAATAGAATTATAATAAAAAATCATGTCATCCATAGGAGAGCAATTAAGGTTGCTCCGTAGAAACTCCTAAACCAGATTATTAGGATTATATGGTGTGTGTTTCATAAGTTTTTTTGCTAATATAAAGTAACATGAAAACGGGACATGTACAACCTCTTAAATATGGTAATGTCTATATCTAAATAAAGTATCTAAACAAAAAGCACAGAATGTTTTTCCGTTTCGTTACGTTCTGCTATAATAAGAACGAACGAAACGGGAAAAGGTGAAGCAATTGAATTTTTTATGGATAGTGTTATTTATGGCTTTAATTGGCGCTTTAATTGGAGGCTTTACAAATCACCTAGCAATTAAAATGTTGTTCAGGCCACACGAAGCAAAATATATCGGTTCGTGGAGAGTACCGTTTACACCTGGTCTAATTCCAAAAAGGCGCGACGAACTTGCTGTTCAATTTGGAAAAACAGTAACGAATTATTTACTTACACCTGAGACATTCAAGAAGAAGTTGTTAACACCGGACATGCAACGGAAAGCAGAAAACTTCCTTCAAGAAAAATTAGAAACTCATATTTTAGATTCGGATAAAACCTTAAATAATTGGCTAGAAGTTGCAGGTGCCGAGAATGTTGCTTCGAAAGCGGAGCAAAAAATTATAGAAGTACTTGACAGCCAACTGAACTTAGTGAGAATGAGACTGACAACGGGCACTGTTGAAGAGATACTCCCGGCAGACTGGCGTGCAGGAGTGGATGAGCGTATTCCACAAATCGCCGCGTATATTCTGAGTAAGTCGGAACAATACTTTGAGTCAGATGAAGGAAGAGCAATGTTTCGCAAATTAATCGATGATTTCCTTGCTTCAAAAGGAACACTTGGAAATATGGTTCACATGTTCTTCGGTGAATCTGAATCGCTCGTTGGAAAAGTTCAGAAAGAAGCACTTAAGTTTGTGAACGCACCAGGAACTTCAAGTCTTTTGAATACGATTATTCATAATGAGTGGGAAAAACTTCAAAAGAGGCCTGTTGACGAATTACTTTCGGGCTTTGATTGGGATGGTTTATTTGATACGATTAAGTCTTATACACGTGAGGAATTGGCAATTGAATCACGTCTCAATAAGAAGTTGTCCCATTACTGGCCTACAGGTGCGGAATGGACTTCTATAAATGTAACACCAGCGCTCACCTCGTTTGCATTTACACAAGCTGAGAAACAACTGGAAATATCGCTCCGTAAATTAAAAATAGATGAGATGGTAAAAGAACAAGTGGATTCATTCCCAGTCGAAGTGCTGGAAGATCTTGTACTCGGTATATCAAGACGTGAATTTAAGATGATCACTGTACTTGGAGCTGTGCTTGGTGGGGCGATAGGTATTGTTCAAGGTCTTATTGTTTTCGCAACAAACTTAACTTAGGGGGAAATAAAAAATGGCAGTAAATATTTATGATGATTTAAACAGATTGGAAGCTACATTCCGTCAAACAGAAGAGTTTTCAAAAGTGGAACAAGCAATTGAAGAGGTTAAAAATGATGAAGAGGCACTTGTATTATTTAAGAATTTCCGTGAAATTCAACTAACATTGCAAGAAAAACAAATGGCAGGCGAAGAAGTTGAAGCTGACGAACTTGAACATGCACAAAAAACGGCACAGCTTGCACAAACCAATGCTAAAATTATGTCGATGCTCGAAGCGGAAATGCAGTTGAGTGGTCTTATTGAAGAAGTAAATCGTGTACTTATGAAACCGGTACAACATATGTATGAATCAATCTAAAAACTGGCTTCGGCCAGTTTTTTATTTGTGCACATATAAAATAATGTGAATTAGAAAGTTGGTAAAAGGAATGCAGAAAATACAGATTGAAGATCAATTTGCTGAAGACTGGATACGTCTGTTTGCACATTTAGCAAACCTGTTTTTCGAACAGTGTGAAATAGTAGTAGATGAAGATAAAGATGCCATAAAAGTGGATATGACTCTAGTACGTACTTCTAGCCAAATGTTAATTGGTAAGGCGGTATTAACAAAAGACGGTTTAAAATATTCTAAGGAATTTTCTGAGGCAGAAGAAATCGGAGATGCCAAAGTGAAAAATCGCCAGTTAAAACGGATTTATTCACATATATTCCTAGAAGTGCTTGAACAAGCAACTGGAATGCACCAGTCCTGGGGGATTTTAACAGGGATTCGACCGATGAAGCTCTACCACAAATATCGTCGTGATGGAGACACTTCCGAACAAGCAATCCAAAGAATTATGAATAATTACCGGGTTTCGCGTGAGAAATCAGAGTTACTTGCGAAAATTGCGGACATACAACTCCGTTCAGTTCCGGATTTATATGATTTGCAGAATGAAGTGAGCATTTACATCGGAATCCCTTTTTGTCCGACAAAATGCGCGTATTGCACATTTCCGGCATTTGCCATTAACCGTAAAAATGGACGGGTTGAAACTTTCTTAGACGGTCTCCACGAAGAAATTCGTGAGATGGGCGCATGGCTTACCGAGCATCAAATGAAAATCACGACAATCTATTTCGGTGGAGGAACACCAACGAGTATTACTGCTGAAGAGATGGATGCATTGTATAAAACAATGTACTCTTCATTCCCTGGAATGGAAAATGTCCGTGAAATTACAGTTGAAGCAGGACGTCCAGATACAATCACCCCAGAAAAGATTGATGTGTTGAAAAAGCATAATATCGACAGAATCAGTGTGAATCCCCAGTCCTATACAGATGAAACCTTGAAAGCAATTGGGCGCCACCATTCTGTCCAGGAAACGGTTGATAAGTTTTGGTTATCGCGCAATATGGGTATGAAAAACATTAATATGGATTTAATTATCGGATTACCGAATGAAGGAATGGAAGAATTTCAGCATTCTCTTGCAGAAACCGAAAAAATGCAACCGGAGTCGCTGACAATTCACACTTTATCCTTCAAACGTGCATCTCAAATGTCACAGAACAGAGATAAATATAAAGTAGCGGACCGGGAAACAGTCGAACAGATGATGAAGCTTGGAGAAGAGTGGAACAAGTCCAATGGGTATGAACCGTATTACTTATATCGCCAGAAGAACATTTTAGGAAATTTAGAGAATGTCGGTTATGCGAAACCTGGTGAAGAGAGTATCTACAATATTGTCATTATGGAAGAAGTACAGACAATCATTGGCGTTGGTTGCGGGGCGTCGAGCAAGTTTATTGATCCGACAACAGGAAAAATTACACAGTTCTACAATCCGAAAGATCCAGCGGCTTATATCCTCAGTTATGAAGAATCAATTGAAAAAAAGCTCGCACATTTAAACGCGATTTTTCCGCAAGCTGTAACAAATTAAAGGGTTTATACAATAGATATCGAATTAGTTAGAGTGAATGGCAATTCATTTTTGAAAGGATGTCTAAACATGTATAAAACAATCGAATTAAAAAAAGAGGGACGTCTTGCGCGTCTAACGTTAAATAGACCGGAATCTATGAACGCGATGGATGATGTCATGATGAAAGAACTTGGAGATGCTTTTGAAGAATTGAAGAGTGATGAAACAGTACAAGTGGTGCTTGTTAATGGAGCAGGACGCGCATTCTCTGCAGGTGGGGATGTTAAAAAGATGGCCGATCCAAATAACCCACTTGATATTGAAAAGGTCATGGTTGACGTATCACGTATTGCAAAAGGGTTATATTCATTGCCGCAAGTTACGATTGCTGCTGTTCACGGCGCGGCGGCGGGTCTTGGGTACAGTCTTGCTTTAGGCTGTGATTATATCGTTGCAGAGGAAAATAGTAAGCTTGCAATGAACTTTATTGGCATCGGGCTAGTACCAGACGGTGGGGGTCATTTCTTCCTAAAAGAACGTGTCGGAATACCACAAGCGAAACAACTCATATGGTCCGGTAAAGTGATGAATGGCAGTGAGGCTCTCGAAAAAGGTCTGATTGATGAAGTAGTTCCAGATGGTCAAGCAGCGGCGTTCGGAGATGCTTTAGCCACAAAATTGCTAGCATCGCCAATCGCTTCAATGATTGCAACGAAAAATATATTGCATGAACAAAAGTTTGCTGAACTTGAAAGTATATTAGAAATGGAAAGCATCGCACAAGTGGCGATGAGAAAAACAGATGATCATCTTGAGGGAATTCAGGCGTTCGTAGGAAAAAGGAAGCCTGTATTTAAAGGGAAGTAAAAAAGCACGAGTCACTTACTCAGTTTGTGAGAAGTGACTCGTGTTTTATTATCCATATGGGTTGGGGCTATTTATTGATATTTCCCAGCTGTTTCCCGCCATGAGAAATATCCCTTTTCCACGGCACGAATTAGTAGTTCGGCGGATGCAATATTTGTTGCCAGTGGAATCCCGTAAACATCACATAGTCTGAGTAATGCAGTCACGTCAGGTTCATGTGGTTGTGCGGTTAACGGGTCACGGAAAAAGAGAATCAAATCTAATTTTCCTGTAGCAATCATGGCTCCTATTTGCTGGTCGCCACCAAGTGGACCTGACATCAATCGAGTAATCGAAAGACTGGTTTCTTCCATAATACGTTTACCTGTCGTTCCTGTTGCAAATAAAGTATGTTTGGAAAAAATATGTTCGTAAGCAATTGAGAAATTCACCATTTCATTTTTCTTCTGATCGTGGGCGATTAAAGCTATATCCATAAGTACACCTCCGGTAAAATAAAATGAGAATCAAGTTTTAATGGATTAAAAAGTGCAACTAAGCGGTCTTATAATCGCATAGTTGCACTTTTTAAAAATTAAGTATGAAATAGTAATAGTTTTCCTTTTGGTGAAGCGAGTCTATGTGTTTTTTCTAGTAAATTCTTTTCTTCAAGAATCGCCTGGCCTTTTTCTTTCGCCTCTTCATCTGTAGAAGCTTCTAGCGTTTCGTCCATTATTAATTCACCTTTAGGTTCAAATGCCGTTAATTTATAAAATTTCACAAATATCATCCTTCCAATATTGTTTCTTTCAGTATACTACAAATAATTGAAAAGTGAAATTTGTGAAAGTTGGTTTACAAGGGCTGAATAAAGTGGAAAATGCTAACATTATAGTTCCCTTCGATAGTTGTCCGACACTTCAAATGATATATCTGCAAATACGTATCTCAAACCTGGTGAAAATAGGAGGCAAATCGCCTTAGGAACATTAATCAGCATTTGCTTTATATATACTACTATCTGTATTGGCATACCAATATGCAGCCGCAACGAAAATGACTCCACCAATAATATTTCCAATTGTAACGGGAATTATGTTCGCAACAAGTCCTGTAAAGGAAATCGTCTCAGGATGTGGAATCATTAATGAGATTGATAACAAACTCATATTTGCAACACTATGCTCAAATCCAGAAGTGATAAAGGCAAATAGACACCAGAAAATCATGATCAGTTTTGCTGTTTCTTCTTTTAGCTTAAAAGCACACCAAACAGCAAGACAAACGAGGATATTACATAAAATTCCACGCATTAATAATTCGACAAATGATGTATTCATTTTTGCACTAGCCGCTGTTAGTATGTAATCAGCAGTTTCACCAGTAGCTAATCCTGAATAGAAAAATAGGGCTGCAACGAGAATCGATCCAGCAAAGTTCCCTACAAAGCTGAATATCCAGACTTGCATGGTTTCAAACCATGTTGTTTTCTTCGTCAAAGTACCCAATGTCATTATCAAATGATTACCTGTGAAAAGGTCTGATCCAGCCATTATTACCAAACTTAATGCAATCCCGAAAGCCATTCCCATAATAATTTTAGTGCCTGCAAAGTCTGAAGGACCGAGTAAACCACCAATGGTAAAGATAAGGATAATACCTAAACCAAGATAGAATCCAGCCATCATTGCTAATACCAGATACCTACTCTTACTTGTATGTAATATATTTACTTTTGTAACAGCTGTAGTAGCTAATATGTCAATAGTCGCTTTCATTGTATGCCCCTTTAGTTAACGTACTGTGTATTTACTTAGCAAAAATGCAAACTTAATCACTTCGTAGGCTCCTATACTATTGTACTGTACTTTGCGGTTCCATTCATAACCATTTTAGAAACGAATGATTTAGTTGGTATATCCATCAGGTAAGAAAATAATTAAGTTTACATTCTTATCTACTGTTACTCGTGAAATTGTTTTAAATAGAAGATTTCATGAAGTAATTCCCATATTTAATATGTTTTTTTTACTTTTATCTTAATAGGGAGGCCGTAGTTTTATTAAATTAAAGAACATAAATTTGAAACTTCTGTAAACGTGATTCGTATAGTTTAGATGTAGCTAGTCGAAAGGGGAAATACAATGAGTTTACAAATTGAAAATGTGACAAAGCGTTTCGGTGATTTTACTGCCGTAGATAATTTAACATTGTCCGTAAATGAAGGCACGATGTATGGGTTTTTAGGGGCAAATGGTGCGGGTAAGACAACGACGTTTAGAATGATTCTTGGTTTGTTAAATGCAAATGAAGGAAGAATTACGTGGAATAATAAGTCCATCACGTATGCAACAAGTCCAGAAATTGGTTATTTACCGGAGGAGCGAGGGCTTTATCCGAAAATGAAAGTAGAAGAGCAACTTATTTTTCTTGGACAATTGCGTGGAATGAAAAAGCCAGACGCCAAGTTGGCCATCAAGCAATGGCTTGAGCGAATGGAAATCCCACAATATGCTACCAAAAAGGTTGAGGAATTATCCAAAGGAAATCAACAAAAGATCCAAGTCATTGCTTCACTCATGCATAATCCGAAACTATTGATTTTAGATGAACCCTTTTCAGGATTAGACCCTGTAAACGTAGAAATGTTAAAAAGTGCTATTATTGACTTTAGAAATAATGGTGCGACTATTGTTTTTTCAAGCCATCGTATGGATCATGTGGAAGAGTTATGTGAGCAGTTGAGTATTATTGATCATGGAAAACAAGTTGTAAGTGGATCGTTACGAGAAGTGAAACGCTCTTTTGGCAATCAAAACGTTCGCATTAATTCAGATAATGATTTATCTCATCTAGATTTAATATCTGGTGTAACTTCTGTTCGGAAATCAATGGAAGGTGCTCTTTACCAAGTCGAATCTGAGAGTGTTGCAGAACAACTGCTAGCAGCTGCACTGAAATCCGGACCGATACGACACTTTGCAATAGAAGAACCTTCACTTCAAGATATTTTCATTGAAAAGGTGGGAAAAGAGCATGCGTGAATTTTTCATTATTTTCAAACAGGCATTTCTAACAAAAGCTAAAACGAAGTCCTTCATTATTACGACAGCACTAATGATTGCGGCAGTCTTTTTATTTGCGAATATATCTAAAATTTTTGATACAGTTCAAAGTATTACAGGCAGCGATAAGGATTCAGCTGAAGTTCTGTATGTCGTTGATTCAAGTGGTGATTTGGGAGAATCACTAGTAACTCAGTTAAGTGCAAACGAATCCGATATCACGGTAAAGATAACCGATAAGTCGGAGCAAGTACTTACTAATGAAGTAAGAGATGGTGAAATCGAGTCGTTTGTTATTTTGGGGCTAGATTCTACGAGTAGAATTACCGCGGCGTATTCATCTATGAGTGCATTGGATTTCCAACTTCCAATGATGATTGAAGATGCCCTTCAAACGATTCAAACAGAAATAAATGCGAATGAATTATCTTTAACTACTGAACAAGTTCAAACATTATTTACACCAATTAGTTTTGAGCAAAAGTCTGTTTCTCCATCGGCAAAAACGGAGGAAGAACTAGGTCAGGCAAGAGGGCTTGTTTATGTGCTGATGTTCTTGATTTATTTCTCAGTCATTATTTATTCAATAATGATCGCAACAGAAATTGCAGCTGAAAAATCCTCACGAGTAATGGAAATTCTGATTTCAAGTGTTTCTCCGGCAAAGCATATGTTTGCGAAAATACTTGGGGTTGGATCACTCGGACTCGTCCAAATGGTATTATTCGGTCTAGCAGGATTTATAGCATTGAAAACATCATCTTCAGACATGGTAGACGGATTCTTTTCGGTCTTTGGTTTTTCGAATATGAATGTAGTGACAGTTGTTTATGCAGTAATCTTCTTCTTATTGGGGTATTTCCTATATGCAACACTTGCAGCTCTACTCGGTTCACTGGTGAGTAGAACGGAAGATGTACAACAAATGATTATGCCGCTGAACCTTTTAATTGTCGCAGCATTTATGATTGCAGCTACAGGTCTCGGTAATCCAGAAATGCTGTACCTGAAATACGCATCATTCATTCCCTTTTTCGCACCTTTGGTAATGTTTTTACGTGTGGGGATGCTTGAGCTTCCATTATGGGAACCGCTACTGTCTATTGGAATAATGCTTGTTACAATTTTCATCCTTGGTTGGTTTGGCGCACGCGTTTACCGTGGGGGTGTTCTTATGTATGGTCCCTCTAAATCATTAAAAGATTTGCGTAAAGCAATCCAACTCGGAAAAGAATAATAGATAGATTTGTAAGGACTCCGATATAGTTCGCGGAGTTTTTTTCTTTGTGGTAAAATTAGAACAAGTATTCGATGAATGAAGGAGGGGTAACTTTGTCTACAATTCGTTTTATTCATGCGGCTGATTTACATTTAGACAGTCCTTTTAAGGGAATGAAGGGTCTACCACATAAAAGATTAAAAGAGTTACGTGAAAGTACATTCAAAGCTTTCAACAATTTTATAGAGCATATACTTCATGCAAAACCTGATTTCGTACTTATTGTAGGCGATATATACGACGGGGAAGATCGAAGCCTACGTGCACAGATGAAGTTCCAAGAAGGTATGAAGAAATTGAATGTTGCGGGCATTCAAGTATATCTATCGTACGGCAATCATGATCATCTTGGTGGACGGTGGACACGATTTGAGCTGCCTCCAAACGTTCATGTATTTTCCGGGGATGTTGAAACGATACAAACTGCTTTCAACGGAAATGCTGTACACATTACTGGTTTTAGCTACTCAGAACGTCATATCCGAAATCGTATGGTTCAGCAATATCCTGCCGCTAGTAATTCGGCGGATTTTAATATTGGTATGCTCCATGGAAGTATAGAAGGAAATGAAACACATGCAGTTTATGCTCCTTTTACTAAAAACGATTTGCTTTCAAAAAACTATGATTATTGGGCTCTTGGTCATATCCATGTAAGGCAGAACTTGCATGAAGATCCACCGATTGTGTATTCGGGGAATTTACAAGGCCGTCATCGCAATGAACAAGGGATAAAAGGGTTTTATGAAGTTGAATTATCGAAATCCAGTGCAGAACTTAAATTCATCCCAGCATCGGCATTAGTCTTTGATACATTACTCATTTCTTGTAAGGGGATTTGTCATGCAAATGAATGGATTGAGCGCTGTGTAGAGGGAATTGATGCTTTTAAAGCGCAGTATGGATCAGGTATTGTTGAACTCGTAATGGTTGAAATAGATAGAGAAGCATCTGATTTATTTGATCAGTCTCCAGATGATGAATGGCTGGATGTACTTCGTGAAGTGGTTGAAGATGATGCGTTATTTGTTTGGATTCACAGTCTTTCTTTTACGGAGGATTCAAGTTTATCTTCTATAACTGATGGTCTATCAAAGTCTGTACTCGAGCAGATAAACAACTGGACTGAGGATGAATGGAAGATTATTTTGAAAGATGTCTACCAACATGCCCGGGGTGTGAGGTATCTAGATGTTCTAAAAGAGCATGAAATCCGTACAATAAAAAAGGGTGTTGCTCGTATCATGGCCACTGAAACATCAGAAAAATAATGAACTATTTTTGAACCTAGAAAGGGGTGGTCTTTTGATAATCGAGAAACTGAGTATTTATGGATTCGGAAAACATGAAGATTTGACCATCGAACTAGGTCCAGGTATTAATGTTTTATATGGATTGAATGAAGCGGGTAAGACGACGATTCAACAATTTATTTTACATGTATTATTTGGGTTTCCTCAACGGAACAGCACGCTTCTCAGGTATGAACCGAAATCAGGTGGTAAATACGGTGGACAAATTCAACTAATTGATGAGGTTTATGGAACATGTGTAGTTGAAAGAATCCGCGGAAAGTCTGCTGGGGAAGTGACTGTTCATTTTCAAGATGGAACAACAGGTAATGAAGAACAATTGAAAGTTCTATTAAGACATTACGACAGGGGGTCTTTTGAATCGATTTTTTCATTCTCACTTTTACAGCTTCAAGGATTTGAAAAAATGAATCAAGATGAGTTAAGTAGAACTCTTCTAGCTTCTGGAACTACTGGTGTTGATTCATTATTGTTGCTTGAAAAAAAGATGGAGAAAACGATGAACGACTTATTTAAAAAGTCAGGAAAAGTCCCAGAGATGAATGTTAAAATAGCAGAACTACGTGAACTCGAATTGGATATTAAAGTGGAACAAGAGAAGGTGGAGGAATATACACCTGCAATAAATCGTATTAATTACATAGATGCGGAGCTCTTAAAGCTTCATGAGACGAAAAGGAAAATAGATGAAACCATTCGGAATTTAAAAATTCTTCGTCAAGCACTACCGTTGTATATTAAAAAAGAGTTGTTGGAAAATGAGCTCAAAAAACTAGGAATGATCGATTTTCCAACAGATGGAATTCGGCGTTTTGAATCACTTTCGGAAAGATTAAAAGAAATAACTGCAAAAAAACAAAGAATTGAAGATGAAATCAAAGAGTTGGAAAAACGAAAACCGTTGGAAATTGATGCTGATCGACGTACTGAAATGGAATTGCTTTTAGCACAGGAATCTGAGTGGCATTACTTTCGGACAACAAGCAAAACCGCAGAAGATGAAATTCGAAGATTAGAAGGTATGAAACATCGCATTTTCGATCGATTAGGGATGAAAGACAAAGAACTGGAAATACAACTTTCTAATGCAGATGTATCGATTCGGAAAGAAGAAGAAATGCATGACCTTATTACCGAGTTATCAAATTGCAAAAACCAAATAACTTTTGCAGAACAAAGACAACATCAAATAGAGAAAGATATAGAAGAAAATCAAACAGAGTTGGTGTTGATTGAAAATGAAGGTGCCCCTTCTCTTGATGAAATTGAGCGAGTGAATAATTGGGGGAGAATTCAAGAAAAACTTGCAGAAGCAAAGGCTTATGTTTTATTAGGCGGAAAAACGACTTCTAACAATACGCATAGAACACCTCTGTTTCTAGTACTAGTGGCTGTAATCTTGTTCATTTTCACTTTTATTCAAAAAGAATTAACTTTAGGAATTGTTGGTTTAATAATTTTCGGGTTTGCTGTGTATTTATTTTTGAAAAGTCGATCCGTGACCAAAAAAGATCCATTGTTGGATGAAATGACGGAATTCATTCGAAGCCATAGTGGTAAAGAAGAAGAAATGGAACAGTTAAAACAGCGTATTCAAGTTTTCAATCAAAAAAGAGAAGTTTTGAAAAACAGCTTGACAAAATCGGTGGAAAAGCTTCAAGTAGTGGAAACAGAACTTGAAATGTTACAAATCGAGGAAGATCGAATTGAATCTTCACTTATACAATTTCTTGGAATATATGGTTTCGATGGGCTTCCTTCCCCGGGAATCGTGCCTGAATTGTTCAGAATGATTCGTGAGTGGCAGGAAATTATGAGAGATCTGTTGGTGATTAGACAAGAGAAAAGCGATGTAGATTTGAAAATAGGTGAACGAATTAAGGAAATAGAATCTGTTTTAAGAAAAATGGTGCCACCAGAAGCAATTTATGAGATGCTTAGGAGGGAATCGATTCAACTCAATGAGGAAATTGAAACTTCCACATTTATAAGTTCGAATGTAGATCGTCTAATCCCTTTGTTAACAGAGACAACCTTACTTGTAGACTCTACAAAAGAGAGCTTGAACTTGTTGTTAAGAGAAGCAGGAGCGGAAAACGAAGAGGATCTCTATCTTATATATGATAATTATTTGCAAATAAAACGATTAAAAGATCAGCTGACAGATACAAAAGCTCAATTATCCGCGAATAATCTGTTAGAGTTAAATAAAGGTATGACTGAAGAAGAATTACGGAATAAAGGAAATTCAGCTGAATTAGAACTGTTATCGATTAACGAGCAAATAAATGAACTTATTAATGAAAAAGCAGAACTTGTTCATAAAACAAAACAGCTTCTTACAGATGAAACCTACAGTCAAAAGCTGCAATTATTTGAAATGAAGAAAGCGGAATTTGGTGAACTTGCAATAAAATGGTCACAAAACAAAGCGATATCTGAAGCGATAAAAAGAACGATGAGTGAATTGAAAGAGAAAAAGTTACCTGAAGTGTTGAAAAGCGCAGCTGAGCTGTTTTGTAATTTGACTGATGAAAATTACAGCTCGCTTGTTGTTACGAATGAGGGATATTTTGAAGCGGTACAGTCAAATGGCATTCACTATCCAGTTGTTGAATTGAGTCAGGCAACAAAAGAACAAGCCTATATATCTTTACGACTCGCACTTGCAGCATCATTAAAGGGTTCAGCGCCCTTCCCGATTATTATGGATGATCCGTTCGTTCATTTTGATGGAAAACGCTTATCCAATATAATTGAAACGGTAAGTAAATTAGGTCAACAACGTCAATTCATTTATTTCACTTGTCATAAGGATATGAAAGAGAAATGGCAAGATGCGAATGTTTTAGATATTTCAAGATTAGGAAGAGAACAGGAGGAGTTCATACGATGAAAAAGTTACTTGATTATAAAGTTGGCGAAACAGTTGACTTAAACTTACTCATTAAGCAGTCCATTAAAGGTGTTACAACTACAGGAAAATCATTTATGACACTCATTTTACAAGACAAGAGCGGCGACATTGAAGCCAAACTTTGGGATACAACAGAGGAGCATGAGAAGACATATGCGACATCCACTATTGTAAAAGTGGGTGGTGATGTCCATGATTATCGCGGTAAAAATCAGTTGCGTATTAAAAGTATCCGTCCTGTGAAAGACGAAGAGGGCGTCACCCTTTCTGAACTTGTTCCTTCAGCGTTAAAAAGTAAAGAAGTATTGTATGAAGAGTTAATGCAATATTTCTTTGAAATGGAAAATCCGAATATCCAACGGATTACACGCCATTTATTGAAAAAACATCAAGCGGCATTTATGACATATCCTGCAGCAACGCGTAATCACCATGATTATGTCTCTGGTCTTATCGATCACGTCGTATCCATGTTGAAGCTTGGAAAAGCGATAGCGGAATTGTATCCGACATTGAATAAGGACCTACTGTACGCTGGAATTATCCTTCATGATATTGGAAAGGTAATTGAACTTTCAGGACCAATAGGAACACAATACACAATCGAAGGAAATCTACTTGGCCATATTACAATAATGGTAAATGAAATTTCGAAAGCTGCGGATGAGCTTGAAATTGAAGGTGAAGAAGTGATGTTATTGCAACATATGGTATTATCACATCATGGTAAAGAAGAATGGGGCAGTCCGAAACGACCAATGTTGCAAGAAGCGGAGATGCTTCATTATATAGATAACATTGATGCGAAAATGAATATGTTAAATCGAGCTCTTGGGAAAGCAGAGCCAGGCGAGTTTACTGAAAGAATCTTCCCATTAGAAAATCGTTCATTTTATAAACCTTCTATTGATTAATATGCACTTTATAAAAACCCCGTAGACCAAATTGGTCTACGGGGTTTTTATATTTTATTTTTTTGCATCTGTAGTTATATATTCATTAAGAACGGATTTAAATTCATCATCTTTAATTTCTACACCTACATTTTTTAGAAGAACTACTAGCTTTTCTTCAAATAGCTGTGCTTTAAGGTTGTTTTCAATTTCAGGCTTTAATTCCTCAAACGTTTTTTCGAGTTCTTTTTCTTTTGTTTCAAGTACCTCGATAATGTGAAAGCCGAATGTCGATTGTACAGGTTCACTAATTGTATTGATTTCTAATTCAAAAGCTACATCTTCAAATGGTTGAACCATTTTACCAATGCCAAACCATCCAAGATCCCCACCAGTTTTTTGAGCTACTGGTTCTGTTGAGTATTCTCTTGCTAGTTTCTCAAAGTCTTCGCCATCTTTTAATTTAGCACTGACTTCGTCAGCTGTTTTTTCGTCTGCAACTAGAATATGGCGTGCATGTATTTCTTTTTTCATATTCTCAAACTGTGCTTCAATCTCTTCAGCAGGTACATCATCTAATGATTCAATCATTTTTTGTTGATAGAGTTGGAATTCAACTTTTTTCATAAAAACAGGCTCAGTTGTATTGTTTTGTAGAAGGTACAGGTCAAAACTGTCTCCGTACTTATCTTTTTCAGCTTTTATTGCTTCATCAATCTCTTTTTCAGATACTTTAAATTCATTTTCAATCGCTTTTAGTAGGATGAGATTTTCTAGAACTTCAGTGCCAATAGAATCTTTCATCTCTTCATATAAATCTTCTTTTGTAATGTCACCGGCTTTTGTTGAAGCGATTACATTATTTGTTTCGGCAACTTCTTTATCAGTACATGCTGATACTAAAAGGATAGATGTAGCAAATGCTGAAGCTAGTATTAATTTTTTCATTAAGTATCTTCTCCCCTAACATTTATATGCAACAGGAGATATTATAACATGAAAATACTTTAAAAACAAAATGCTCTTCCCAGATAAACTGCCTACAAATACGACAATGCAGCGCATAAGATACATAGAGAGAGAGGGGGTGCTCCTGTGAGCGGTTATAACCAAGGTTCTTCAGGCTTTGCGCTGATTGTTGTGTTATTTATTCTTTTGATAATTGTTGGTGCAGCATTTATGTACTAATTTAAAAAAGCAGAAGCTACTCAAGAAATATACGCTAAAAAAAGACGATAAAAAAGTCCATTTCCCTTCTAGGGTGAATGGACTTTTTCTCATGTGGATACAAGAACTTGAACAAAAAACGACAAAATCAAAATTGTAATGAGTATATTAACTGTTCTGTAGACTTTAGGTTGCTTATCTTCAGGAATTTCTTTTGATTCACAAAGTGCGAATGTCATTTTATTTATCTGGAATAAATAAAATAATGAAAATAGAACTGCTATAATTAGAATCAAGTTTATTCCCCCTCTTCAGCGTTCTAAATTATCATAGCAGAAGCTGTAAGAAATTGAAATAATTTAAATCTGGGGAATAAAACTAGTGTCAAAGTTCTTCATCGTTCACGATATCTTTGTCGATTAGTATTTGATTGCTTGAATCATCAAATATGCTTTCGATATTTTTAAAACCGAGTTCAAATATTTCCATAAATTCTTCCCCGTAAATATTACGGATAACGGACATTACTTCTAGAAATTCTGGGAATTTACCGTATAGTTCTTTTATTGGTAAAGAACCTTTTAATATACCGTGCTCAGTATCATAGTAGCTTTTGTTCATTTCGACTAAAAGATCTTTTCCTTTTTCAGTTACTGAAACATATGTATTCCTGCGATCATCATCTTTTTTGTAGAACTCTAGATATTCACGCTGTTCTAGTTTTTTTGAAAAGTTGAACGCTGTCGAAACGTGCATAACACCAAATTTAGCTATTTCAGAAATAGTAGCACCTTTAAGATGGAAAGAAATCCATAAAATGTGATGCTCATTAATATTCAAATCATAAGGTTTAATCCACTGCTGCCAATCTTTTTCCACAGCTTTCCAAAGAGCTTTTGACATCTGTGCAACGCGTTGTGTAAAAATCATTGATTCCTTTAGCGGGTATTTCTCATCAATCATGAATAGCACCTACTTTCTGTGATATTTAACTATCTTTTATTATAGCAGTAAAGCATAAAAAAAGAAGTACTAATTATTAAAAAACTTTTTTAACGATAATAATACGGCTACCTATTTTGAAAATAGATAGCCGTAACGAAAAGTCATTTCTGTTGTGGTGTTATAAGTTCTTCTAGTTTTTCGATTGCTGTCCGAATTTCATAAAGTTCTTTTTCCATGCGTTGCTTGTTTGGTTCAGATCCTTGTTGCCAGTCTACTATCGATTCCTTAATGTCATCAATAGCACCAGGGACGGTTTTTTTTGCTTCTGCTGTTAGCTTTGTAATGGACGTTTTTAAATCATTGATTTTTTCTTTAGCGTCTAGAAGTAGTTCTTTCATGTCCGTAGAGGCGCTTTTAACGGATGTGCGCAGTTCACTCCCGGATTTCGGAGTAGAGTATAAAACGGTAACTGCGGCAGCAACGGTTCCTACTGCCAAGCCAATGAAAAATGTAGATGTTTTCATAATTGAGTATTCTCCTCTCGATACTTCTATTATTCCTTAGTATAGTTTAATTAAAACATTTTAAAGATGTCTCGACAACAAAAAAAGCTTTCCGAATTACGATTGGAAAGCTTTAATATCTATAATTAATAGAGGCTGCGATTAAAAACCAAGTCTGTTTTGTAGGTTTAATTACAATTGGATTGATAATAAAAGTACAACTGTAATATGAAAAAATGCAAACAGATTTTCTACTCCTAAAATAAAGAGTACGACATAAAAGGCGATTAAAACTAAGTAGATTTGTATTTATTTCATGAGAGTTGTTTTTGAATATTTGCAGCGATTTCATTTATGCGTTCAGGTGTATACTCTGAAACTTTAGGTTCCCATAATGCTAAGTCGAAACCATCAGATTCATCGTAACGAGGTATAAAATGCAAATGGAAATGAAAAACGGATTGGCCTGCTGGAGCACCGTTGTTTTGAAGTAAATTCATTCCAATTGGATTAAATTCTGCCTTCAATGCATTTGCGATTTTTGGAGCTACTGCGAAGAGCTGACCGGCTTCTTCAGCGGTGAAATTATAGACATTTTCAGTATGTTTCTTAGGAATAAGGAGTACATGTCCTTTAGTTAAGGGCATAATATCCATAAATGCATAAACATGTTCATCTTCATAAATCTTTGCACTTGGAATGGTTCCTTCAATGATTTTACAAAAAATACACTCAGTCATTTTGCCACTTCCTTTCATTATTTAGATAAGTGTATCATATCTTTAAATAATAGATGTGCGGTGGACAAGACATTAAGGGAATGTTTTTGTTATTATAGAAGTAGAACGGGGGATGGACATGGCAATTGTTGAATTGAAAAATGTAACAGGTGGTTATTCCCGCAAACCAGTTTTACACGATTTGTCTTTTGAAATTGGAGAAGGAGAACTCGTTGGTTTAATTGGTCTTAACGGTGCGGGAAAAAGTACAACGATTAAGCATATCATTGGGCTTATGAATGCTCACAGTGGTGAAATTCGGGTAAATGGTGTGACGTTCGGTGAAGATCCAGAAAAATACAGAAGATCCTTCACTTATATTCCGGAAACACCGATTCTCTATGAGGAATTAACACTTAGAGAGCATCTTGAACTTACTGCGATGGCTTATGGAATTGATCAGGATGTTTTTGAAGCTCGTTCAGCAAGTCTTTTAAAAGAATTTATGATGGAAAAGCGCCTAAAATGGTTTCCGTCTCATTTTTCAAAAGGAATGCGACAGAAAGTAATGATTATGTGCGCATTTCTTGTAAATCCATCCTTATATATTATTGATGAACCCTTTGTTGGGCTAGATCCGATTGGTATTAAATCTTTGCTCGAACAGATGTCTGAAAAGAAGGCAGAAGGCGCATCCGTTCTGATGTCCACACATATCTTATCAACGGCGGAACAGCATTGTGATCGAATCATCCTACTGCATGAAGGAAAACTGCGGGCAGAAGGAACAATGGAAGAACTTAGAGAGGCATTTGGACGGCCAAATGCATCCTTAGATGATTTATACATTGCGATGACAGAGGAATCAGATCATGAACAATTTGCGTGAAATATGGGGAACCCGTTTTGTCCATTACATGACAGAGCTTCAGAAGTATTTGAAATATGTATTTACGGGACATTTAGCAATCGTCTTCGTGTTCACAATAGGGGCAGGAGGTTATGCGTATAGTGAGTGGCTAAAGGATGTACCAGCAAATTTTCCAGTTGCATATATTGCGGCCATTCTAATCGGTGCAGCTCTAACGTATTCTCCACCTGTGACGTTAATTAAACAGGCAGATACAGTTTACTTTTTGCCTTTAGAAAAGCAACTGGAAAGTTACTTGAGCCGAGCCTTAAGTTGGACAACCTTTTCTCAGTTACCTTTGCCTTTTATTTTGTTTATTATTATTTTACCTCTTCTTTCTGCTACAGAGACAGGATCGAAAATTATTTATATTTGGATTGCTGTTTTCATAGTTGTTTTTAAGAGGATTTTTGTTGAAACAGAATATTATTTTAGGCATGCACTTAGGGGGCGTTGGGTGTGGCTCGACCGTGCGATCCGGTTCTTGTTGATATCAAGCCTTCTACTAGTGTTGTTAAGTTTTAATCCACTTATCATTGTACCTATTGTTCTTATGATTGGTATTTACTGTGTGTATTGGCGAAATGTTAAAAGTAAAAAACCATTTCCATATGACCATTTCATTGAGTTGGAACAAAATCGTATGATGGCTTTTTATCGATTTGCAAATTACTTTACAGATGTTCCGCACTTGAAAGGGTCTATCAGTAGAAGAGCTTGGCTTAGTTTTCTAACTAGACCAGTGAAAATGGAGAGCGGTATCGCACAATCTTATCTTATTAAACGTACGTTTATTCGTACGGATGATATTTTTTGGTTATGGGTCAGACTTACCGCCATAGCTGTAGTGGGGACTCTCTTTATTCCGTTCCCGATTGTGATATTTATATTTGCTGGGGCACTTGCATTTGCATCCGCGGTTCAGTTGATATATGCACTTCGTTCTGGATATGAGTTCCGAATGGATATGTTGTTTCCAGAAAAAGAAGATACTCGCCCAGGTGCAATCCGAAAGATTGTCCGTAAAGTGCAGTGGATCCAAGCTGGATTTGTATTGATAGCCGCATTGTATTTTTATGGGTTTACAATGACACCATTTCTTCTTCTAGGTATCATTTTATTAATTTCGGAAATAACGATTCGGAACACAGGTGAAAAGAAAGAAGCTTACTAATATGACTATTTAACTGTTCTTGACGTAATAAATAGAATATTTCAAAAAACCTTGCAACTTTGTTGGATAATTATATATACTAATTAAAAGGCATCAGGGGTGAGTGAAATGGAGAACAATTATTCATATGCTGAGTTTATGAAAGCCGTGGGGAGAAACAGTTCTTCGATTGAGGCAGAAAAACTGCTCAATGAAATTTATATGGACTTGTTTCTAAATCGTATTCACAGGGAACAAACGAAGGAAAGACTGATGGTGCTTATTAATCATTCACTAGATTGTCTAGACGAACAATCTTTTCTAAAATATTCCGATCAACTTGCACACTTCAATGAAACTGTTTGAAAATATCGAGGACGCCACATGAGTTATTCATGTGGCGTCCTTTCATTTAACTAAAACAGATGTTCGTTATATATTACTGATTTAGTATATACTATAAATAAGTATATATAATTCATTTTTTGGAGGGACGACTATGGTCGGGAAATTTAATTTGAAAGCTCCATTTACTCCGCAAGGCGATCAGCCGGCTGCTATTGCTAAACTTATAGAAGGACTGCGAAAAGATGAAAAACATCAAACTCTTCTAGGAGCAACAGGTAGTGGGAAGACGTTTACGGTTTCAAATGTTGTCACAGAAATAAATAAACCAACTCTTGTCATGGCGCATAACAAAACATTGGCAGGGCAATTATATAGTGAATTCAAGGAGTTTTTTCCGGATAATGCAGTCGAATATTTTGTTAGTTATTATGATTATTTTCAACCAGAAGCGTATATTGCACATACTGATACGTATATCGAGAAGGACTCAAGTATTAACGATGAAATAGATAAGTTACGACATTCAGCAACATCTTCATTATTCGAAAGAGAAGATGTTCTAATTGTTGCTTCTGTATCTTGTATTTATGGTTTAGGCTCTCCAACAGAATACCGTGATCACGTCGTTTCTTTACGAAAAGGCATGGAAATAGGACGAAATGATCTTCTGCGGAAATTTGTTGATATCCAATATGAGCGGAATGATATAAGCTTCGTTCGCGGAACATTCCGTGTTCGTGGTGATGTTGTCGAAATATTTCCTGCATCACGTGATGAGCGCTGTCTTCGGATTGAATTTTTCGGCGATGAAATTGATCGAATCCGTGAAGTAGAGGCTTTAACAGGTGAAATCATTGCTGAACGCGAGCATGTGGCTATTTTTCCAGCATCCCACTTTGTTACGAGTGAAGAGAAAATGGTAAAAGCCATAGAAAACATTGAAACTGAACTTGAGGAACGTTTAATTGTGTTGCGCAATGAAGACAAGCTTCTTGAGGCTCAGCGACTTGAACAGCGGACACGCTACGATCTGGAAATGATGAAAGAAATGGGCTTTTGTTCGGGGATTGAAAATTACTCCCGTCATTTAACACTTCGACCTTCTGGTGCTACACCATATACACTTATAGATTATTTTCCTGAAGACTTTCTATTAGTTGTCGATGAAAGTCATGTCACGTTGCCACAAGTACGTGGAATGTATAACGGAGACCAAGCTCGAAAAGGAACATTAGTGGAACATGGTTTCCGGTTGCCATCGGCATTGGATAATCGTCCTTTAAAATTCGAGGAATTTGAAAAAAAGGTGCATAATGCTATTTACGTTTCGGCAACTCCGGGACCTTATGAAATCGAACACACCCCCGAAATGATTGAGCAAATTATTCGACCAACGGGGCTGCTTGATCCAACAATTGATATAAGACCTATTAATGGACAAATTGATGATTTAATTTATGAAATAAATGAACGGATTAAAAAGAATGAGCGTGTACTCATTACGACACTTACGAAAAAAATGTCTGAGGACTTGACTGATTACTTAAAAGAAATTGGACTTAAAGTACAGTATCTTCATTCGGAGATAAAAACGCTTGAACGTATTGAGATTATTCGGGAGTTACGGCTTGGAACATATGACGTATTAGTAGGTATAAACCTTTTACGTGAAGGTATTGATATTCCAGAAGTTTCTCTTGTAACAATCTTAGATGCGGATAAAGAAGGATTCCTTCGTTCTGAACGTGCTTTGATCCAAACGATTGGTCGTGCTGCAAGAAACTCTAATGGTCACGTAATAATGTATGCGGATCGAATGACGGATTCAATGACTAAGGCAATCAGTGAGACGCAACGTCGTAGAGATATCCAACATGCGCACAATATTAAATACGGCATTACCCCAACAACAATTATTAAAGAAGTAAGAGATGTAATTCGTGCAACACAAGTGGCAGAAGAAGAGGAGTCTTATTTTGAGAAACTGACGAAGGGTAAAAAGATTACGAAAGATGAAAAAACAAAACTCTTAGCAGTTCTAGACAAAGAGATGAAAGCTGCAGCAAAAGCGCTTGAATTCGAACGGGCTGCACAATTGCGAGATACTATTTTGGAACTGAAAGCAGAGAGGTGAGTCCTATGAGAAATAAAGAAATCATCATACAAGGTGCACGAACACATAATTTAAAAAATATTGACGTAAATATACCGAGAGACCAACTTGTTGTAATGACAGGACTTTCTGGATCTGGAAAGTCCTCTCTTGCTTTCGATACAATTTACGCAGAAGGTCAACGACGATATGTAGAATCATTGTCTTCCTATGCCCGTCAGTTCTTAGGGCAAATGGACAAGCCGGATGTAGATGTAATTGAAGGATTATCGCCTGCAATCTCAATTGACCAAAAGACAACGAGCCGAAACCCTCGTTCTACAGTAGGTACTGTAACTGAAATCTATGATTATTTGCGTTTGCTGTACGCACGTGTTGGTAAACCGATTTGTCCGATACACGGCACAGAAATATCGTCGCAAACAATCCAACAAATGGTTGACCGACTTATGGAGCTGCCGTCACGGTCACGAATCCAAATACTGGCACCAATTGTTTCGGGTCGCAAAGGGGCACACGTAAAACTTCTTGAAGACATCCGTAAAGAAGGATATGTACGTGTAAGAGTGAATGGTGAAATCATTGATTTAGACGATACGATTGAGTTGAATAAAAATAAGAAGCACAATATTGAAGTTGTTATCGATCGTATTGTTATGAATGAAGATATTGCGGCACGTTTAAGCGATTCACTAGAGTCTGCACTACGCCTTGCTGAAGGAACTGCGATAGTAGATGTTATTGACGGAGAAGAAATTCTCTTCAGTGAACACCATGCATGCCCACTGTGTGGATTTTCAATTGGCGAACTTGAACCACGCATGTTTTCATTTAACAGTCCATTTGGTGCATGCGGGGAATGCGATGGACTTGGAACGAAACTCGAAGTAGATATAGAACTTGTCATTCCAGATTACTCTTTATCTTTGAAAAAGCATGCAATTGCACCATGGGAACCGACAAGTTCTCAGTATTATCCAGAGTTATTAAAAACTGTTGCCAAGCATTATGGAATTTCAATGGCAACACCTGTAGGGAAACTTACAGAAGAGCAACTCGATAAAATATTAAATGGTTCCAAAGATGAAAAGATTCGCTTTCGTTATACAAATGAATTTGGCGGGACGCGTGATAGCGATATTTACTTTGAAGGAGTCTTATCGAATATAGCAAGAAGGTATAAAGAAACCTCATCAGATTATATTCGTGACCAAATGGAGAAGTATATGGCTCAACAACCATGTCCATCATGCAACGGATATCGTCTGAAAGAAGAGTCTTTAGCCGTTAAAGTGAATGATGTTCATATAGGAAAAGTAACGGAACTGTCCATAATTGAAGCCGATCGCTTCTTTAAAAGTCTAACGTTATCTGAAAAGGATACCCAGATTGCTGCACTTATTTTGAGAGAAATAGCTGAGCGACTTGGATTTCTAATTAATGTCGGTTTAGATTATTTAACGTTATCAAGAGCATCCGGAACACTTTCTGGAGGAGAGGCTCAGCGAATACGATTGGCAACTCAAATTGGTTCTAGACTAACAGGTGTCCTATACATTTTAGATGAACCTTCAATCGGTCTTCACCAACGTGATAATGATCGTTTGATCGAAACTCTTAAGAACATGAGGGATATAGGAAATACATTAATAGTTGTTGAGCATGATGAAGACACGATGATGGCGGCAGATTACTTGATTGACATGGGCCCTGGTGCCGGTGCTGACGGTGGGGAAGTTGTTTCCGCAGGAACACCAACAGAGGTGATGAACGACCCTAAATCGCTGACTGGTAAGTATTTAAGTGGTGAAAAGTTTATTCCATTGCCTCTGAAAAGACGTAAGTCAGATGGGCGGAAAATAACGATTAAAGGTGCTGCAGAAAACAACTTAAAGAATGTCAATGTGGATATCCCACTTGGCCAGTTTATTGCTATAACAGGAGTTTCTGGTTCAGGGAAAAGTACATTGATCAATGAAGTCCTATATAAAGTACTCGCTCAGAAATTAAACCGTTCAAAACAAAAACCTGGGCAATATAAATCTGCTACAGGTTTAGAAGAACTCGAAAAGGTAATTGAGATAGACCAGTCTCCGATTGGGCGAACGCCTAGATCTAATCCGGCAACATATACAAGTATGTTTGATGATGTGCGTGACGTATACGCTTCTACGAATGAAGCCAAGGTACGAGGCTATAAAAAGGGTCGGTTTAGTTTTAACGTAAAAGGCGGCCGTTGTGAAGCGTGTCGCGGAGACGGTATCATTAAAATTGAAATGCACTTTTTACCAGATGTCTATGTACCTTGTGAAATTTGTCACGGAAAACGCTACAATCGCGAAACACTTGAAATCCGTTACAAAGGGAAAAACATTGCCGATGTTTTAGATATGACTGTAGAAGATGCACTACTCTTTTTCGAAAACATCCCCAAAATCAGTCGGAAACTTCAAACGATTTTAGATGTCGGGCTCGGATATATTAAACTTGGGCAGTCCGCTACAACATTATCGGGTGGGGAGGCGCAGCGTGTAAAACTTGCATCGGAGCTTCATAAACGTTCGAACGGAAAATCATTTTACATTCTTGATGAACCTACGACCGGTCTTCACACGTATGACATTGAAAGACTTCTTGTAGTGTTACAAAGACTCGTTGAAACCGGTAATACAGTACTTGTCATCGAGCATAATTTAGATGTCATCAAAACTGCAGACCACATCATAGACTTAGGACCAGAAGGCGGAGACAAAGGCGGGCAAATAATTGCTACGGGTACTCCGGAAAAAATTGCGAAATCAGAAGCATCGTATACAGGTCATTATTTGAAGATGATTCTTGAACGGGACCGGAAACGGATGGAAGCAAAAGTCGAAGCAGCAGAATTGATTTGAAAATGAAACCTTTTCTAGATTCAATCGTATATATACACATAAGAGAAATACGGAGAAATCCGAAAAAGCTATTAGGAGGCTGAATTATGCAAAGCGAACGTAAACGCATTTTAACAATGCTTGAAGACGGTATTATTACTACAGAAGATGCTTTAACACTTCTTGAAAAGTTAGGGGATTCTCAACCTGCAAGTGATCAAGAAACTACCGGACAAAAAGCTGAAGAATCAAAAATTCCTTATGAAGAATTTGACACTAAAGATTCTAAATCCACTGATGATCAATCGGAAGAACCTTCTATGGACGACTTTTTAGAAGATTTGAAGAAAGACTTTTCTCATGTTGGCGATCGATTTATGCATTTCATGCAATCTGCCGTACAAAAAGTGAAAACATTTGATTTTGAAACACCTTTTGGACACGCATTTTCTTTTAATCACTCAATTTCAAAAGATGGAGATGGAATCGAAGAAATTATCGTGGATATAGATAATGGGAAAGTTATGATTCACTGTGGAGAAGAAGATGAGATTCGAGCGGATTTCACTGTGAAAACCTACAATTCTGAATCTGAGGAAATTGCAAAAAGTGAATTTCTTGATAAAATCCTTTTCGTAAATGAGGATCATAAACTGATGGTTTCTAGTAATATGAAAATGACCCAAGTGAATTTGGATCTTTTTATACCTAAAAAGAATTATGAAAAAATTTCAGCGCGTTTATTAAATGGTTCATTTAAAATGAATGATGTTGAAGCAAATAAAGTTCGCGTCAAAACGGCTAATGGGAAAATTGGTGTTTCCAGACTTACTTTTAAAGATGCAGAATTTGAAACTGTAAATGGTTCCATTGATCTGAATGGATTAGTGGGAACATCATTGGAAGCGGAAACGTTAAATGGACGTGTTTATATTGATGGTCTTCTGAAAAATGTTGAAGCTCAATCTCTAAGTGGACATGTCGTTGTAACTACAACAGATCCTAATGCGGAGAAAATTGAAGCAAAAACGATGAGTGGATCCGTTGAAATATACATTCCTTCTGATAGTTCGTTATCAGGAGAAATTTCGTCGAATATGGGGCGACTTGATTTACAATTAGAGGATGTAAAGCGTACAACCGATCAAAATCAGTTGTTCCAACGAACGATTCGTTTTAAAAAGGAAATCGATGATAAAAACTCATTACACATTTTTGGTGAAGCGAAAACAGGTTCTGTACTTGTTTGCTATAACGCGAAACAACTATAATAATAACCGGTTCACACACATTAGTATTTTGTGTGTGAACCTTTTTTTATCGAATTGCATTCTTACGGTTTCTCCTCACTTTCTACAAAGAATAAATCCGCAAGAAGGAGACATCCTCTCGAGTTATGTTAAAATGAATCAATATGTTTAGTAAATGTAAGTGAATGGAGGAAAGATAATGTCTTATGTACTTGTGAAAAAAATACAGGATCGGTTTTCACTTCAGCTCAAGGCGGGAGAAGAAGGACTTGGGAGGAAAATATATAAAAGTGATATTTCTCGTCCAGGACTTGAGATGGCTGGTTATTTTACTTTTTATCCATCGGAGCGAATACAGGTGCTTGGTAAAACGGAATTATCTTTTTTTAATGGCCTTGAGAAAGCGGATCGTATAGATCGTATGAATCGTCTTTGTACAGAAGAAACTCCGGCCATTATTGCTGCAAATGGAATGGAAGTTCCTGTAGAATTATATGAAGCAGCTGATAAAATGGGGATTCCTGTTTTTCGTACAAGTATTGCAACGACAAGATTTTCAGGGATGTTGGCAAACTTTTTAGAAAGTAAACTTGCTCCAATGACAGCAGTTCATGGAGTTTTAGTGGATGTGTACGGAATTGGAATTCTAATAACTGGGAAAAGTGGTATTGGTAAAAGTGAAACAGCACTTGAATTAGTGAAAAGGGGACACCGCCTCGTAGCTGATGATCTAGTTGAAATTAGACAAGTAGCTGAAAATATTTTAATTGGAACATCTCCGGAACTCATTGAGCATTTGTTGGAAATCCGCGGTGTTGGAATTATAGATATGATGACATTGTTTGGTGCAAGTGCAATAAAGGGTGACATTCGAATTTCAATAGTTCTTGAACTAGAAGACTGGGTACTGGAAAAAACTTACGATCGACTGGGGCTTGATGAAGAGAAAATAAAAATTATTGGTACAGAACTGACTAAATTAACAGTGCCTGTTCGTCCTGGACGCAACTTGGCGGTCATTATAGAAGTTGCTGCGATGGATTACCGCCTAAAAAGACTAGGGGTCAATGCAGCAAGAGATTTTTCTGATAAACTTGACAATGTAATTGGAAGTAAACCGAGCCAGATGGACGAAGAGGAGTGAAATACTACATATGAGTAACTTACTAGCAATTAATCCAATAGCATTTTCTCTTGGATCTTTAGAAGTACGTTGGTACGGAATTTTAATTGCGCTTGGAATTGTACTTGGGTTCATCGTTGTTCAGCGTGAGATGGTGAAGCGGGGAATGCATGTAGATTTCCTAACAGACCTCCTCATTTGGGCGGTTCCTATTGCGATAATTAGTGCGCGGATTTACTATGTTATATTCTCATGGGATTATTATAAAGATAACCTTGGCCAAGTTTTTCAGATTTGGGAGGGTGGAATTGCGATACACGGGGCATTAATTGGTGCTTTTATCACTACTTACTTTTACACGAAGAAGCGTGGAGTTTCTTTCTGGAAGGTAGTTGACATTGCAGCTCCAGGTCTTCTTATCGGTCAAATAATTGGTCGTTGGGGAAACTTTATGAACCAGGAGGCACATGGTGGACCTGTCTCTGAAAACTTTTTAAATAATACACTTATCCCTGATTGGATAATGAACCAAATGACAATAGAAGGTGTAACGTATCATCCA
Organism: Sporosarcina siberiensis; assembly: GCF_042681925.1. Classification (NCBI taxonomy): domain Bacteria; kingdom Bacillati; phylum Bacillota; class Bacilli; order Caryophanales; family Caryophanaceae; genus Sporosarcina; species Sporosarcina siberiensis. The sequence goes on along the minus strand of NZ_JBHUGI010000005.1, from coordinate 42,050 downwards.
ACATTCTTATATGAATCCTTATGGAATGTCGTTGGACTTATTATCATTATTTTATTACGCAGAGTTCATTTGAAAAGAGGGGAAATGTTCCTGTTTTACCTTATTTGGTATTCAGTAGGCCGGTTTTTCATAGAAGGAATGCGGACGGATAGTTTGTATGTCATTGGTGAACTGCGAGCGGCGCAACTTGTGTCTGTAATAACTGTCATTGTTGGTATCGTGATTTTTGTTGTAAGACGATATGTTCAAAAAGTGAAGTTAACTTATCAAGATAAATAAAAGCAGTATATATTAATGCAGACCTATAAAGAAATGGATATCCTGTGTTGCCACTACTTAGAATATATGTTGTGGCAGCATTTTTTCTAACGATAGTAGGTGCAAATGTCTGTAAACGAATTGAACAACATAGAGAGAAAGGGCGATTGTAAATGGTTAAACCAATTAATACTTTATTATTCGATTTTGATGGTACGTTACTGGACACAAATGAGTTGATCATTCAAACTTTTCAGCACGTTCTTGGCAATCATTATCCAGGGAAATACGAAAGAATGGATATATTAAAATTTCTTGGGCCAACGTTGCATGAATCCTTTAATTCAGTGAATCCTGAAAGTACTGAGCAGTTGATTCAAGAATATAGAGCCTGGAATATGATGATGCACGATGAGCTTGCCAAAGAGTTTGATGGTGTATCAGAAACTCTCAACTTGCTAAAAGCCGCTGGTATGAAGATGGCGATTGTTTCGACTAAGAAAAAAGACATGGTCCTTAAAGGCATTGATCTCCTAGATGTAGATGGAGTATTCGATGTTGTAATTTGTATGGATGATGTTACCAAAACAAAGCCGGATCCTGAACCAATTTTACTTGCACTTGAAAAACTGGAAGCTGAAAAAGAGAATACACTGATGATAGGTGATAATTATCATGATATCGAAGGTGGCCAGAATGCTGGAGTACGTACCGCTGGAGTATCGTGGTCTATAAAAGGGGAACAATTTTTACAAAATTATAAACCGGATTATATGCTGCATCATATAACAGACCTATTTGAAATCATAAAACAGGCAGAAAATTGAGAAGGACAGAACGCTACGCTGCAAAAGGTGGAGCAAATTCCCTTTGGCATATATATAAAACGGTGTCCTTTTTTAAAGTGGCTAAAAATTTTGCGGTTATACAGGTGTCGAGATATACACCTTTTATACCTGTAAAGAATTTTTTGTTTCGTTTTTTCTTGAAAATGGAGATTGGAGAAAAGGCTTCATTTGCTTTAATGGTGATGCCAGATGTCATGTTTCCGGAACGCATAAAAGTAGGAGGAAACTCGATTATTGGCTTCAATACAACAATTCTTGCACATGAGTATTTGATTGACGAATATCGAATTGGAGATGTTGTGATCGGAAAGAATGTATTAATCGGTGCGAACTCTACAATTCTTCCCGGAATAGAAATTGGAGACGGAGCGATTATTTCTGCCGCGACACTTGTTAATCGTGATATTCCACCGGGAGTATTTGCAGGTGGAAACCCAGTGAAGATTATTTTTACAAAAGAACAAATGGAAGAACGTTTAGCTTCTTCCAACGCACGTTTAACTCCTGATGAAAGAGGTTAAACAATGAATGGTATCGTGTTCTGTTTTGTAGAAGAGTTGAAAAGGAAATGTATTGACTGAACTTATGGTATAATAGGAATAATAACGGGAAGGAACGTCTGATACGTTCCTTCTTATTTTTTCGGGGGAATATAAATGACCAATAAACGTGCGATGAATGATAAAAAAGTGATTTCGTTCATTCCGGACGGTGAATTTTATTATGAAAAAGCGATTCTTGCAATGCAACGTGATCGACTTGAAGATGCACTTAAATATTTGAAGAGGGCGACGGAGCTCAGTCCAAACGACCCGCGAATTATTATGCAATATGGTGTGCTTGTAATGGAAGAAGGCCGTTTCGAAGAGGCTCATGAACTTCTATTGTATTCTCATGAAATCGATGAAACAAATCTAGAAAACATTTTTTACTTGGCAGAAATCCATGCACATTTAGGGTTGCTTCGCGATGCTAAAGTGTACGCTCAAAAATACATCTCGATGGATTCTGATGGACCTTTTGCGGACGAATCATTGGAAATTATTGATTTTGCAGAGCAAGAGGATGCATTCTACGATGAGGGCGAAGTAAGAGATGGAGAAGTCTATTTCCTACAGGAGAAAGCACGTCGTTTAATGGAATCAGGAGATTTTGATAAAGCAACAGATTTACTCGAATCCATTATTAAGGATCACCCCGATTTTTGGGCAGCATATAATAATTTAGCACTTGCTTACTTTTATGTCGGAAAAACCGAAAAAGCAAGTGTGCTTCTTCATGATGTTTTAAAACAAAACAAAGGCAATCTTCATGCGCTTTGTAATTTGGCTGTTTTTTATTATTATGAAAAGAAAGAAGAAGAACTAGAATCACTTCTAGCGTTACTTGTTAAAATAAAACCTTACGTTATTGAACATAGATACAAATTAGGTGCGACGTTCGCATTAGTTGGAAGACATAAAGAAGCATTTAGTTGGTTGAGAAGTCTTCAAAAACGTGGATTTGAAGGCGATGCTGGTTATTACTTTTGGTTAGCCCATGCTGCTTACTTTTCAGGTCACGAGGACATCGCACGTGAAGCGTTTTCTACACTTATTGATATAGACCCTACTAAAGAGGGTTATGAACCGTGGAAAGACGTGGAGGATGACCTCGGTATTCATTCACTTGAACAAGACCGAGATTTCTTGCTTGCAAAAATACGCAATGAATATCGTAGTGAAAGAATGTTTGGTTTTTACTTGCTTGGAAAGTCAGGTCATAAGCAAGAAATAATTTCGCATCCATCTTACATTGATGTCGATAGTTTGAGTTCATTGGAACAACTTTTCCTAGCAAGTGGTCTTGAGTATGAGTTTATGCCGAGGACAGACTTTGATAAAGAGTTCATGAAAGCACTTGAAACAACAGAAATTCTTTATGAAAAGTATAGACCACTGAATCAGCAGGCGACTCATTTATTTCAAATGTGGTTTACGCTTTGTGAAAGTGCGCTCACTAGATCCTATCCGTTTCGAAATCCTAAAGCTCTTGCAGCAGCAGTGGATTATATGTTTCAATCTGCACGGTACACAGGAATAACGAAAACTAAGATGGCAAAGGAATACGGCATTTCTATTCCGACTTTAACAAAATATGTGAATGAACTGATTGAGTTCTTGCCACACTTTGATGGTGTATAGGCTTTAAGACAGGCAAAAAGTTTGTATAGACCGTCTTAATCTTATACGATTTAGTTGTAAATGTTTTTGAGGAGGAAATCTAAATGACGACAGAAAAAATATATGATGTAATTATTATCGGTGCTGGACCTGCTGGCTTAACAGCTGCAGTTTATACATCTCGTGGAAACTTATCTACACTTATGCTTGAGCGTGGTATGCCAGGTGGTCAAATGGCTAATACAGAAGATATAGAAAACTATCCAGGTTTTGAACATGTACTCGGACCGGATTTATCGACAAAAATGTTTGATCATGCACGTAAATTCGGAGCTGAATATGCGTATGGTGATGTTACTGAAATAATTGATGGTGAAAGTTATAAAACGATTATTGCTGGTGCTAATCAGTATAAAACTCGTGCAATTATTATTACAACAGGTGCAGAATATAGAAAAATGGGTGTTGCAGGTGAAGCTGAGCTTACCGGCCGCGGTGTAAGTTATTGTGCGGTATGTGATGGTGCATTTTTCCGTGGCAAAGAGATTGTTGTTGTCGGTGGTGGAGACTCAGCCATTGAAGAAGGTTCATATTTGACTCGCTTCGCAGATAAAGTAACAGTTATTCATCGTCGCGATGAGCTACGGGCTCAAAAGATTATTCAAGACCGTGCATTTGCTAATGAAAAAATGGATTTTATTTGGAATACAACAGTCAAGCAAGTGAATGACAAGGATGGTAAAGTTGGTTCCGTTACATTGCAATCTACTGTAGATGGTTCTGAAAAAGAATTTGATACAGAAGGAATGTTTGTCTATGTAGGAATGAATCCATTAACGAAGCCATTTGAAAAGCTTGGTATTTTAGACGAAAATGGTTATATTATTACAAATGAAATTATGGAAACATCTGTACCAGGTATTTATGCAGCTGGAGATGTTCGTGAGAAATTGTTGCGTCAAATCGTTACTGCAACAGGCGATGGCAGTATTGCAGCTCAAGCAGTTCAGAAATACGTTGAGGAACTTATGGAAAAAATCGGTGCAGAAGTTTAATCTGCTGAAGATTGATTTAATAAACTCTTAACATGACTGTAACAAGACTGCAACATGGGTGGGGTATAGTAGTATTATCAATTGACCCCCCTTTTGATATAGCAAAAACTATGGCTGCTACCGATTTATTTCGGTTAGCAGCCACTTTTTTGTCTTTCTAATGTCGTTTGGCACATTAAAGATGTATAATGGCACTATACAAGCAAATAAAGTGGGGATATAAAATGCAAAGAATCGCAAATTTACTCGTTCTTAAAAACGATTATGTATTGTTACTGAAAAAACCGAGACGTAACTGGTATGTTGCACCTGGTGGTAAAATGAATCCAGGTGAATCGATATACGATGCGGCGGTTAGAGAATTCACAGAAGAAACAGGAGTCCAACCAATTCATCCACATCTAAAAGGTGTCTACACAATGGTGATTACCGATTCGATTGAAAAACCAACCAAAGACGAGTGGATGTTGTATACATTTCTTGCAAGAGATTTGTCTGGTACTCCTTTCGAGAAAACTGCGGAAGGCATTCTCGAGTGGCATCCTGTAGAAAGCCTACGAACACTTCCAATGGCGGAAGGGGATCGAACGAACTTGCTTTTTGCCGCCTATCAATCAGGAATACAGTATGGAACGTTTATTTATACAGAAGAATTCAAATTGTTGAAAGAGGAAATTCAAAATTCTTTGGAAGGTGATGTGACATGACAGAAGAAAATGTTTACAAGAAAGATATAGAATTAGTCATTATTACCGGAATGTCAGGTGCTGGTAAAACAGTTGCTATACAAAGTTTCGAAGATCTTGGATTTTATTGTATCGATAATTTACCTCCAGAGCTACTCGTTACATTTCTAGATTTGATGATGAAATCGAATAATCAAATGAGAAGAATTGCAGCTGTAATGGATACCAGGGGAGGAGATTTGTTCGACTCTCTTATGGGTGCCTTAGATAATTTGTTGAAAATGAAAGGGCTTTCCTCTCAAATCTTATTCTTAGAAGCAGATGATGAGTCTCTTGTCAGACGTTATAAGGAAAGTAGACGGTCACATCCTCTCTCAGAAGGTGGATTGCCACTAGAAGGAATACGTAAAGAGCGTTTGTTATTATCTGAACTAAAAGGGCGAGCCAGGTCCATTTACAACACATCTAATTTAAAGCCAAGAGAATTTCGCGAGAAAATCGTTGCTGAATTTTCCTCTAGTGGAGAATCTATTTTTACAGTGAATTTTGTTTCGTTTGGTTTTAAACACGGTATGCCAATTGATGCAGACGTTGTTTTTGATGTGAGATTTTTACCAAATCCGTTTTACATTCAGGAATTAAAACATAAAACCGGGTTGCAAAAAGACGTGTCCGATTATGTGCTTAAATGGTCAGAAACTCAAATTCTAATTGAAAAATTAACAGACCTGTTTTCCTTTGTAATCCCTCAGTATAAAAATGAAGGAAAATCACAAGTTGTCTTCGCATTTGGTTGTACGGGAGGTCAACATCGTTCTGTAACACTTGCAGAGTTTTTTGGTAAGCGGTTTGAACATGACTACCGAACTTTAATAACCCATCGTGATGTTGAAAATAGAAAGGTTTGACGTCATGACAGAATCCGAAAAAATAAAAAAAATCGTCATCTTAGGCGGCGGAACGGGATTAGCTACTTTATTACGTGGTCTGAAAAAATATCCTGTAGATTTGACTGCGGTAGTTACTGTAGCGGATGATGGGGGGAGTTCAGGAAGACTTCTTGATGAATACGATATACCTCCCCCGGGTGATGTACGAAACGTAATGGCGGCGTTATCCGATGTAGAGCCCCTCATTGAGAGCATGTTTCAATATCGTTTTTCCAGTTCAGAAGATTTAAAAGGTCACTCTTTAGGTAATTTAATGTTAGCTGCATTAACAGATATTACAGGGGATTTTGCTAGAGCTGTTGAGCAAATGAGCCGTGTTCTTAATATCAAAGGTAAAGTGCTTCCAGCAGCTAACCAAAGAATCACGTTGCACGCTGAACTAGAAGATGGGACAATTGTAACAGGGGAATCGAAAATACCTGTGTACGGTCGTAAAATCCAAAGAGTGTACATGACTCCAGAGGAAGTTGAGCCACTGCCCGAAACGGTTGCTGCCATAATGGCTGCGGACATCGTTATCTTTGGGCCTGGGAGTCTATATACGAGCATATTGCCAACGATTTTAGTTAAAGCCATTCGCGAAGCAGTATTAACATGCAATGCAAAGAAAGTATATATATGTAATCTGACAACACAAGCTGGTGAAACGTATCGCTATACTGCTTCCCAACATGTTCAAGCACTTTATGAACATGCGGGAAAAGCATTTATCGATACCATCCTATTAAATAACGCTGATTTCTCAAGTTATTTTAACGACGGACCCCCTTGGCCGGTTTTAAACGATCATTCCGAATTAGAAAAGTTAGTACCCAATATTGTAATGAAAGATATCGTAGCTTTCATCGATGGCGGAATACGACATAAATCGGACGAAGTTGCAGAATGGATTATCGAATATATGAATGAATCTACAGAGAAGAAATAGACATTATTCTTCGAAGGAAGGTGGGGTATCATGTCTTTCGCATCAAGAACTAAGAAAGAATTGACTCAAATTGAAGCTGATGATTGCTGCGTAAAATCAGAAGTTTCCGCATTCATTCGAATGAATGGGGCTTTATCATTTTCAAATAAGCAACTGAGTCTTGATGTACAAACAGAAAACGCAGCTATCGCAAGGCGTCTATATTCAAACTTGAAGCGTCTTTATCCGTACAAATTAGAACTACTTGTTCGGAAAAAAATGAGACTTAAAAAAAATAACGTCTACATATGTAGAATTCGAGATGGTGCAAAACCACTCTTAGAGGATTTAATGATTTTGAAGGGCGCATTTGAATTTAAAAATGAAATCTCCTCAGAATTGATTAAAAAGAAATGTTGTCAACGTGCCTATTTACGTGGTGCATTCCTTGCAGGAGGATCTGTTAATAATCCAGAGACTTCTTCATATCATTTAGAAATATTTTCGTTTTATAAAGAACATAGTGAAGCACTCGTTGATCTAATGAATACATTCCATTTAAACGCAAAGTCCATTGAGCGAAAAAAGGGATATATCACTTACCTGAAGGAAGCAGAGAAAATATCAGATTTTCTAAGCCTTATTGGTGCCCATGTAGCGCTTATGAAGTTTGAAGACGTGCGTATACTAAGGGATATGAGAAACAGTGTAAATCGACTTGTAAACTGCGACACAGCCAATATGAATAAAACCATTGGAGCTGCGCAGCGTCAAGTTGGAAATATACAGCTCATTGAAAATACGATTGGACTCGATCAATTACCCGATAGGCTACAAGAAATTGCAAGACTTCGAGTTGAAAATCAGGATATTACACTAAGGGAACTTGGCGAGCTTGTTACAAGTGGAACGGTAAGTAAATCTGGAGTAAATCATCGTTTAAGAAAAATAGAAGAAATTGCAGATAACCTCCGTAATGGAGGAATAGGTGTCAGCTAAGCAGATGCCGTAAAGAGGAGTGAAATATAAATGGCGGAGAAAATAGTGGAAGTAAAAATTAAACCGGGTCTACAAGCACGTCAAGCAGCTTTATTTGTTCAAGAGGCGAACCGATTTGTAGCCGATATCTTTTTAAGAAAAGGCGATCGACAAGTAAATGCGAAAAGTATTATGGGTATAATGAGTCTTGCAATTGCGTACGGTACACAAATTACTTTAATAGCAGACGGTAATGACGAAGAACAAGCCTTGCTTTCGTTAGCCGCTCTAGTTGAAAAAGAAAGTTAATGATTCAGTAAATGGTACCGTTTCCAATTATTTAAACGTTTTTCGGAAGCGGTGTTTTGTTGTAATAAAAAAACCGACCTTTTAAAGGATCGGTTTCATTGCAACTTATTTTTCTTTTGTTTCTTCTTTTTTCATATCACTACGTGTGATAATATGATCGATTAAACCATATTCTTTTGCACGTTCAGCAGTCATGAAATTATCACGATCTGTGTCTTTTGCAATAACGTCAACAGATTGCCCAGTACGTTCAGCAAGAATAGCATTCAGTTTTTCACGAAGGAAAAGAATTCGTTTTGCTGCGATTTCAATTTCAGTCGCTTGCCCTTGAGCGCCACCAAGTGGTTGGTGAATCATTACTTCTGCGTTTGGAAGCGAGTAGCGTTTGCCCTTCGTTCCTGCTGCTAAAAGAAAAGCACCCATCGATGCAGCCATACCGATACAAATTGTTTGTATCTCAGGTTTAATAAATTGCATAGTGTCGAAAATTGCCATACCAGCCGTAATGCTTCCGCCTGGGCTATTGATGTAAATGGAGATATCTTTGTCAGGATCTTCAGCTTCTAGGAATAATAGTTGTGCAACGATTGAGTTCGCAACATTATCGTCAATTCCAGTTCCAAGCATGATGATACGGTCTTTCAATAGACGGGAATAAATATCATACGCGCGTTCCCCACGATTCGTTTGTTCAATTACTGTAGGTATTAAAACCATTCCAATTCCTCCTTAAGTTCAACTGTAAGTTTATCATACATAGTATGGTCAATGAAGGTCAAATATAACGCCTACAAAAAAGAACTTGCTTTCAATAGATATCATTAGTATAATAAATCTTGTCGCTTCATTATTAATAGTACAGAGGGCCCTCGTGGTGCAACGGATAGCACGTAAGCCTCCGAAGCTTAAAATGTGAGTTCGATTCTCGCCGAGGGCATACGAAGAAACGCGGTACAATAGCGTTTATACAAGGAATGATACACAGCTTATACGGACAATTACGTGGTGTTTTATACGGGATTTCAGCGTATAAGAATAGCACATAATAAGACGAACCCCTGTTTGATTTACGTTGAAATACGTAATTTGAATGGGGGTTTTTGCGTTGTCTAAAAGAAAGACGATAAATCCCGCGCTGCTTGCAGAAATAAATAAAGCCGCAGGACGCGATAAAGAAGTAGAAACGCCGGTCGTATCGTTTGATGAAGCAGTTGAATCGTTTCTAAATCACGGCGTTATTAAAGGGTTATCGCCCGATACAGTAGCGTCGTATCAGAAGGAGTTGAAGCAGTTACGCCGTGCGTTCGCTGAGTTGAACGTGGGTTTATCCGATATTCGTAATCTAACCACAGACGACTATACAGCGTTTGTAATGAATCAGATAGAAGCGGGATTTGCCCGAACAACAATAAACACGCGTTTACGTAGTGGGAAAATATTCGGCAACTATTGCGTAAGGAAAGGTTTCATTGACGTTAATGTCGCTAGTGAAGTTGCCACGTTGAAAGTACGCCACAAAATCGGGGCCACATTTACACAAGCGCAGTTAAAGCGGTTGTTAAGTGAACCGGACATATCAACGTTTAGCGGTCTACGCGATTTAACAATTATGATGATGTTCACGGATACGGGAATAAGAGTAAGCGAACTTGCTGCAATCAATATGCAAGACGTAATCTTATCGGATCGTTCATTAAACTTACAACGTACAAAGAACCGCTATGCTCGCCGAATACCTTTAACTAAGCGATTACAAGCGATGTTAACAGCTTATATGAAGGTGAGGGGTGTAACAGATTTAACCGACGCTCTATTTATAACAGAAGCAGACACACGTCTTGCAGTCATTACTATTCAGTATCGTATACGTTTACACGGAAGAAATGCAGGCGTTATTAATGAGGTGCAATGTAGTCCGCACGTATTTAGGAGGTCGTTTGCAAAGTTTAAGATACAGGCGGGCGTGGATATATTCACGTTACAAAAGTTAATGGGTCATAGCGATATTAACGAATTAAGAAAATATGTAGCTATTTATTCAACAGATTTAGATGCAGCTATTGAAAAAGGAATCGAATAAAAAAACGCCCCAACCGCAATTAAGCGGAAAGGACGCACACGCCCGCGCTAACGGGACTTATGAAAACAAAGTATGACGTTATTATACCGTAAAAAAAGCGGAATATCAAACGTTTATTTGAGTGCGCACTTTTTAGGGGCTTCGGAATGGAGCCGGTTAATATGAAATTATTAAATACAGTTGAAACGTATATGTCTTTACAGCCTTTTCAAACTATCGAGCAGCTAAACGCAAACACCGCAGAAATAAGAAAGCAGTACGGCGATCAATTAACACGGGCAACTTATCAAGTGCTTGACGTTCTCGCTCGCTATTCGTGTAAATATTACGGAGTGTCTTATCGCAGCAAATCGAAGATAGCTACGGAACTAGGGATTACACGCAGAACAGTAATTAACGCTTGCAACAAACTAGAAAGTCTCGGAGTTATCGTTCAGCACGAATTAAGACGACACTCGGGCGATCGTAGGCAGTCGAGTAATGCGATTGTATTCGTAGCAATTATTACGATTGAAAAAGAGATTAAAAAGGAAGATTTCACACCCAAAGTTCACACCAAAGAAACGCCTTTAAACTCAAATAACATTAACCAATCATTACATGATACGTTTGCTTCGCAGCAGTCGCTATACAACCGTTTCAAGTCGCTGTTATTAAATTCAATTGGTGAAGATACTCTTGCAAGTCGTTTGTACGGTGTTTATAGAGCGCAATCAATTAAGTTGAAACGGTTTGAAATTCACCGGGACAAGTCTGAGTTATTTGAAGAGTTAGCGTTACAGGCATTGAACATTACAACGCAAGCAACACGAAGTAAATCTATTCGAAATATAACCGGCTATTATTCAGGAGTGCTTCAAGAATTGATTGGGAAAGCATTATTTGGCAAGGCTTTTATGGATTATGATATCACTGTTGAATTTGCTACACATTGAGGTAACTTTGCATATATAAAGATAATAATATATACTCAGAATATTGGGATAGTTATATAGTAGGAGGTTTGTAAAATATGTGAATTAAATTTATAGCGCTATTAATCTTTTGATATTTCAACTCGTGTACACAAGGATAGGTCTATTTGTGTACGTTTTTTAGGAATAAATTCGAAAAGGGAGGCGTTACCAATGACGAAGACTAACAACGCAACAACGGCCAACACGATACAAGTACGCACAATGGAGATTCCCCGAAATATGGCGTTCCGATCCGGTGGAATGATGCTAGGACTCGTATTCATTACGATAAGCTTCATTATGATAGCAACGATAATACTCGCAATCCCCGGATTCCTCGGACTACTCGTAGGGTTCATGATAATGTACGCTGGGATGCCTAAAGAGTCCGTAGACTGCGTTGCTTGCGGTGAGTCGTATAAAGTTAAGGTAACCGTCAAGGACTCGAAATGCGATACGTGTGGGACGCTGAATCCGATTAAGTGGGTTAAGGCGGGTAAGAAGAAACGGAAGTAACGCTACTATAGAAGTAACGCTAATTGAATACGCATATTCTGAGGACTCTACGCTTAACTGCGTGGGGTCTTTTGTATTTAGAAAAGAATTTAATTCTGATTCTACAAATTACTTGAATTAACTTTAGGAGATAAATTACTTTCATTACTTCGCTTATTTGTGTTGGAGAATTATTCTGAAACCAAAAGTCCCTCCGTAAATATACGATGGGACTCCAAATGCTTATCGTTATTCTTCTTCTACTAACGTCAGAATCTCGTTAATATCTTTGACGCCTAAAACGTTGGCAATCTTTTCTATTGCCTCTTTTGGATAACGTTTCATTTTACCGTTTATCAACTCGGAGATAGTTCGTTCAGTTAAGCCAGTAGCTATTGCCAATCGTTTTTGGTCGAAGCCTTCAAGTACCATTTTATCGCGCAGCATTACCTTTACTCGTTTGGACAACGATCTCACCCCCGTTATTTCATATTCCGATTGTACCATGAAAGGTAATTACGGTAAATGTAATTATAATGCTTGACAATTACGCCTAACGGAATTATAGTTAACTTAATGATTACGTTTAGCGTAATTAACTATAGGAATGGGGCGAATAATAATGATGTCAGTATCGATGGTTAAGAATGAAGTAGTAGAAGAAGATTTCACGGTTGAGGTAGTAACGTATATTTTAGATACCGGAATAAAGCTAAAGATATATGACGGGAAAGAAGCTACGTTAACCATTAACGGCTATCAATTAAGTTTTACGTGGAATCACGCAACTGAACATTTATTTCATTCTATTGAAACAGTAACAGCTATCGAATTACTTCGTATTATCGCGGGTGCGACGTTATGAGCGCCTTTATGAGCTTACGTCGATATTTCCTAGCGGACGACTCGGAGCAAGTCCATTGGAGCGACTATGCATGGTTAATTGCATTTTACAGCTTACCAATCGCAATCACCGCGTACACACTACTATAGAAGGAGTTGGGCGAAATGAAACAGGTATTCCACGGTGACGATTTCAATAAAGTAACGCTGATATGCAGTAATAAAGAGGTTGCCGATATATGGTTCGCAATATCGCAACAACTCGCACACTTAGAATCGGGGGAACTACAGGAAACAGCGGTGTACCCTCGATTGAAGGCGATTGAGGACGTATTAAGCGGTAAGAATAAGTGACCGAGTGGGCGAATGGATATAGATAGCGGGATCTGATTGGCGTTGGATTCCTTAGTAAGACGGTCATTTGGCGATGGGCGTCTTTTTTGTTGCCGTTTTATGGCGCGATCCCTCCGATTTACAGGTATTGCAAAAACGATAATAGCGTAGGTATGCGATTCCGTAAAATAGTTTATGAAGAAATGTCGCACAAACGCGTTTTAATCGTGTAGGAGAAATAGGAGGTCAATTATTCGTAGAAATAATGACGCGACCCCTTCGATTTTCACCGATTGCAAAAAGTGGAAATGCATAGGTACGGGATTTTGAAAATAAGTTACCGGCGAAATGTTGCAATACCCCGTTTTATTGGTGCGGGTCTAATAGGGAGCGAAATATTCTGTTGTAGCAATCGGTATTTTTTCCGTCGTATAAAGAGTAGGGGTGATGTCGCAATATCCTGTTTTTACTGTGCAGGTCTAATAGGGGGCGAAATAATCGTGGATATTATGTTGCAATTCCGAGTTTCATTTATACAGAAGGAGTAGGGGCGATGTTGCAATTACAAGATTTATTACACAGTGCTTAATAAGTTGGTCCGAATCTGAAAGTATTACCCCCTTCTAATATGAGTGGTTATGTCCCATAAACGGAAATCATTTATACAAAAGAGGTAAGTGAGTGTCCCATATATCGAAATTATTACACAGTTCTTAATAGATGGTCCGAATTTCAAAATCATTTATACAAAGAGAGTAAGAGAATGTCCCACAATCTCTAATAAATGGGGCAAGTCTAGTAGGAGGTTTAATTCCATTGTCGCAACTTCTGAATATATACCCCCTTCTCTAATGAGTGGTCCGAATCATGGGGTTAATGGTGCGTATGTAATAAGGGCAATGTCGCACAATCGAAAGTTTAGTGTCTATTCATAAGTAGGTGGTCCGAATATGGAAAGTCACTGTGGGAACAGAGTGGGTGGTCCGAATTACGATTCTTTTACACAGTAAATAATAGGAAAGTAATTTCGCAGCGAATCACGCCAACGGTTTTAAGCGGAATTGTACAGCAGCAAACAAAACAACTAAAGGGGAGATTTAATTGACGAACAAAACGAAACAAGCAGCGCTAACTCGTAGAATGGCCGAGGCATTGCGTTCTATGCAGTTGAAAATGGATAGTCTAGCGGAATTTGTTGAAGATGAAGACGGCGATTTCAGCACCGAATATTTAGGCGAAGAAACGGCCGTACTAATCGACGTATTAATTCACCGTTTAGGCTTTGCGGAATACAGCTATGAGGGCAACGATCACATGCTCGAAGTAGTTTGCGATTACATTATCGGGAAAATTGAGTATGAGGATGTACTTTCGAATGTAGCGGAAAGCCACAAGTTACACGCTATTTTATTACTCGGTGACGATTGGGAAGGCGTAATTTAACGTATCAAGTCCTGCTACGCGGTAACGGGTTCATTCGCTTATTCCGTGGGAAAGTGCAATCAATCTATATATATAGACGACAATCTTTTAAGGATGCGATATAACCGTCGTAATTAAGATAGTCCCGAAAATAGTGAACTTCTATTTTAGGTATCTTTTGAGGGTTGGTACAACAATCGTATTCAGTCGATAACACAAGAGATAAGACATACCAATTAACTAAAGTTAATCGGAAGTATGTAATATAAAACGTACTCTTTCCTTCTAAGGATGACACGCTATAAACCGCACCACGACAACGTTTGTAAACTATTTTAGGACGCTACCTTCCTAAACGAAGCCATGTAGCAACTACTAAGGGGGACGATTAAATGACGGAAATCACAGTAATTGATTCGATAATGGGCAGCGGAAAGACGCAATACGCAATACAGTACATGAACGAAGCGCAACCGTTCGAAAAGTTTATTTACATTACGCCGTACTTAGCAGAAGTTGAACGCATAAAAGATGGCGTTACTGACCGACATTTCATAGAACCGAATAACGCAAACGACGAAGGGCGTAAGATGCGTAGTTTGAAAGAGTTGATTGTAACAGGCGAAAATATAGCCTCAACTCATTCGTTGTTTCAGACAGCAGACGAGGAACTAATTGAGTTACTTACAGATAGCGGATATACGTTGATTCTTGATGAAGTTATGGATTGCGTTGAACCGGTAAATGTTAGGCAAACGGATATTAGAAGATTAGAAGCGAGCGGAGATATAGAAGTTATAAATAATCGCGTCGAGTGGAAAGGCGATCCCAACGATGACAGTCGATATAAAGACATTCGATTACTTGCACAAGCCGGAAACTTATTCTATCACCGTGGAAAGTTTCTAGTATGGGCGTTCCCTCCGTCGGTATTTAGGGCAGTCGATAAAGTCATTTTAATGACGTATCTATTTAAAGGACAGATGCAACGTTATTACTTCGACTTATTCCGTTTTGAATATGGATACAAGGCGGTAAAGGTTGACGGGGGGCGTTACGAATTAACTGAGCATGATATTAAGAATGAGGGGCGCAAGGAGTTACTCGGATTAATAGATTTATATGAGGGGAAATTGAACGACGTTGCAAATAGAAAGAACGCTTTAAGCGCTACCTTTTTAAGACGTGCAAACGGCGACGTATTAGGCCAATTACAGTTGAACATGTATAACTACTTTCAGAATATCGCCGAAGCGAAGAACGCGGACACATACTTTTCGACGTTAAAAGAAGTAGAAAACATGGTAGCACCTCGCGGATATAAGAAAGTAATGATTCCAGTAAATGCCAGGGCAACGAATGAACACTCGGAGAAGTGGGCGATTGCATACATTTTTAATCGTTACGCTAACCCTAATACTATGTCATTCTTCCAAGATAATGGCGTTTCTGTAAACGAGGATATGCTCGCGGTGTCTGATCTTCTTCAATGGGTATGGCGTTCACGTATCAGAAACGGCGCGGAAATTATGCTTTATTTACCTTCTTCACGTATGCGCGGACTACTAAAAGCATGGGCAAATTACGAAATATAAAACTAAGGAGAGTGCTGATATGAACTTACAACAATACGACGAACTTTTAATAAAGCATGAAGAATTAGAAAGGGAATACTACGAAACGAGTAGCGCCTTTCATGATTTAGAAAATGAATTCCGTAATTACAGGTGCATAGTTGACCAAGTTTGGGGCAATCCTCCGACCGAACCAATACCGGACAAGTTAAAAATAACACCCGATTTAGCCAACGAGATCATAAAAACCATGCAGAAAATAAAAAGAGGGGGCTAATTAATGCCGAACGAATTGAAACCGATTAACCCACGAAAAACAATCTTATCAATGCGAGTTGCTAGGGAACTACTTGCAAGGGGTCACCGGATTATAGATATACAATACTCGCGGAAAGACCCGGGCGCAGCTGCATACCTTTTTGAGAATAGCGAAGAGCTAGAAAACTATCTAACACAACTATAAGGGGGAATTTCATTGACGAAAACAGCCGAACTAAATACAGCAGAATTAATCGAAGTAATTGAAACGATTGAATATGAAGAACCGGGACACGGTGCGGTATTATACGCAGCCCAATTCATGGCCGGATTTACGTTTCACACAGCTATGCCGATAGTTAAGCAGATAATGAACGCAGTCGTTCACGATAAGAAAGAAAGACGTTGTGCATATTGCGAATACTATTACCGTGATATTACGAAGAATAATAGTTCAGTAGTATGTTCGCCGGAGTGTCGTAATTTACGCAAAGCAAAATACACCCGTACAAAGAACGCAGCCAAACCGAAGAAACCTAAAAAACTAACGAATAGAGAAAAGTATTACAACGATCATTTAGAATACCCGTTTTGGACTGACGATTATGAAATGATGAAAATGAGCTGGAAGCATGAACCGTCGTATTCAGTCGATAAAGTTGAATATATCCGTGCGGCCAAAATGCGTGAAATAGAAATGGGCGGTAAAAAACGAGTAGCTGAGGTAATCGACTACAACGGCGATGAAAAGGGCGTCGAAGATATTCGCGTTAGATTTTTGCCGAGTGACAAGAAAGAAAGACCGGCAACAATAACGACAATGAGCGCAGCGGATAGCGTAGTTTACTATGAAGCGAAGTATTCCGATAAACATATGCAAGATGAGCGCCGTCGTTCGGTTATATATTGGGGTGAAATATGGGGAAAACATCAATACATGCGCTAAGTTTAGGTGGTATAGCTAGGGTATAGGTGGAAGACCGGATAAGTCCGGTATTTATTTACGATTATGATGGTAAAACGAATACAAACTAAAGAAAAGGAAGTGGTCTATATGAGTAAAGAAAGGTTTATGGTTCTCCGTCTTTACAATGAAATGACGCAGCATGAAATGGCGGTGTTTTTGAACGTGTCACAGAGTACTATCGACGCGATAGAAAGCGGGGTTCGGGGGTTGTCACCATACATGAGAGGAAGAGTCGCAGCCCGTTTCAAGTTAGATGCCGATTTTGAAGAGTATTATGAGAACTATAAAAGAACATCTATTTAGTTTTATGCTCTTAATTCCGTTTTTGGCAGAGTCCACCATAACGAGCATAACACATATAAAGTCAAATTGCAAGGAGGAAAATCGTTATGACAGAAAAGAAAGGCGTTACTGTATCAGCCGCGCCACTCGGACGCCAAGGCACGGCGATAGGTGGAGATGTTACGACTTACCGCTTGAAAGATATGAGCCCGGTTCTAGTCGACGCTGAGGGCTTAACAAAGTACCTCCGAGAACATTCGGAAGACACGGAAACTACGGAAGAATAGAAAGGAAGAGATTACATTGACGAACAAAAATACAAAATTGACGGCTAGCCCACGGACCTACGGGCGAAACGGAATTGTTCTATATGGGCCAACACGTACACGCTAAAGTTCAGAATTACATTAAAAAGAACTGTGCGACCTATGACAGAAACGGTCTTTGTTTACTCGAAACCGATTCATGCGGCAATCGCCTTTGCCCGTTGATATACGACCTCGGAAAGAAATGCACGTATGCAGAAACCTCCGTCATTCCCGGCAACAAGGAAATCGAAGCGTTATATCTTGCAGGCAGAACCGGCGCCGATCCCAACGTTCATAATTGCGAGCGATGCAATAAGCCGTATACCCGAAACAGTAACCGCCAAATAAGATGTTCACCTTGCGCCGATGCAGTCCGGAAAACTAAACGAATCCTTTACGATGCTAAACGTAGAAGCAAGTAATCTCTTACAACCGTAAAAGCGTGTATTTAGGACGCTAAACACATGCCTACGACCGCACAGCCGTTGATTACATGGCGATGGGATAGTGAAGGGGATAGAAGTTAAGGAAGGCGTCCGGACAGGTTGAACATGTACGCATTAATAGAGGGGGGTGTCGGCTTTACATGACGGGGAAACATCGGATAAGGACGTTTCTAGTTAGGAGTATGCGACACGGGAAAAGTCGATGTGCTGCAATCGTTGAAGTCGATTCGGATAATATCATAATTTACGCATACGCCCTTTACATCGAGGACGCCAGCAGAAGAGAATTGTACCGAGCATATTCGGAATGGTTACTTGATTACGTAAACGACGGGGAACTGATTGAGGTTAGGGTCGCAGACTTAACAGCCAACGATCCCAAACGTGGGCAACCTTATGAACGAATTAAATATTTTAACGATAGAAGGATAATAACGCACAGCTTTTTGAATTGGATTGCTTCAAGGGCATTGCACAGAAAAGAAAGCGAAGAGGTGAAAGTGAATGACGAAAGAACAGAAAAAGAGATACGAGCCAAAGAAGGAAAGACCCCGATCGAAAAACGGGTTCATTCTACAAACAGACCGGCCAGCAAAACCGAAGCCGATCGCGGCAACCCCGGAACAGTAATAAAAACTAAAAATAGAAAAGGAGTGTTTTATATGACAGTTAAATTCGATACAAAAGAAAATGTAGTAAAAGCATTTATGCAATTAGGGGCTGAAGGTGCTGAAATTACTCGGTCTTCTGATGCGGTAAAGTTTCAAACGGAGGCTATTTCACGAGGATATGAAGTCCCCTTTGCCGATTATCTTGCAAAAGCAATCGCTGGAACGTGGACAGCAACAGAAACGCTTGATGCTATTGATGTTTTTATAAACGATAACCCAAAAAAAGAAGAAGAGGGAGCGGATAATAAATGACGAACACACACTTATATATCAAACATGACACGGTGGCAGACGGTAAACAATACACGAGTGGCAATGCTTACCTATTAAGTGAATTGGACGCAAGCCAACTGATTGCAAGCGGTGTAGCCGAGGTTATTTCATTACCAACGCTAAACGCAATCAAACAAGAGGCAACTTTACAGACGGATTCATACAAGGCTAAACGAAAGGAAATCTTGCATAATCCGAGGTTCGCAGATAACCCGGCTGAATTAAATTATCAACTCGCAGAATTAGAAGGAGAAACGGCAAAGGCGATGGACGAAAAGGACATGCACTATAAAGCCGAATTAGCAGCGTTACGGATTGATTCAGCTTCAAGAGCGTTAGACCCCGTGGGCGATCCCGCGGAAATCGAAACAGCACGAGGCAAAGCGGATTCAATAGTAACGCAGTTTCTTATCAGCAGTAACCCCACGGACATATTCCGTATGCTAGACCTCGCAGTTAAGACAATGACGATTCCCGAAAAGGTGGAAACGTTGAAACGATGGGGTGAGATTAGCGGATATGCGAGCAGTCAAGATCCGGAAACTGTGAACTTAGTCGAACGAATACAAAAGAGCTTGAAGACCGTCGAGAATACACACGTTACAACTTTACGACATCTTGCAGCGGTTGAAAACAGCGGTTCAACGGCTTCGGTAGATTACAGGATATTAAAGAATGTTCAGGGGCGTAAATAAATGAGTGAACTAACTCCGGAAGAAATAGAAGAAGAAACAAAGGAAGACGCGATTCTCGAAGCTGAGATACAGAAACGACTAAATGCTAAACGGGGCGTTGTTCAATTCGTTGACCCTAAGCCTATGAACGGGTTTAGAAGTAAGCCGAGCAAGAAAGACGGCACGAAATTGGGTCGGCAAATGTACGAGCGAATTAAGCACAAATTGCACGGCGGTATACAATAACGTAAGAAATAACGGGGTGCGATGGTTAAAGAGAATATAAAGCGACCGCAGAAGCTGATTCGACGCTATCACCCGGGGGAAGCTGAGTTCCCTTAACAAACTAATATCCGACGGAGGCACAAACGTAAAGGGCGCTATGTCATACGATAGGCTGAACGCTAGTCTAATTCGTGGGCATGGCGCTTTCTTTTTATACATAAGTAATACCGAATATGGCCGTAATTTGACGGCTTACTAAAGACGAAAATAACCGCTTTACATGCATCGTAATAATACCGATTTAGTAACTACGTTTGTTGCATAAAATCGGACGGCAGTAGGACATTGCGGAATTAGGGCAACCGCCCAACCATGCACAGTTACGATATTTG
Source organism: Sporosarcina siberiensis (assembly GCF_042681925.1). NCBI lineage: Bacteria > Bacillati > Bacillota > Bacilli > Caryophanales > Caryophanaceae > Sporosarcina > Sporosarcina siberiensis. Next base: position 21,698 of record NZ_JBHUGI010000005.1, on the reverse strand, counting down.
AACGCTCTTATAGAAGGAAGTTAAAAGCAGCGTTGGGCATTACTGGGCTTTTATGGGCGATTTGACAACGTTACGAGTACCGAAAATGTCCTACATAGTGCAACGTTTACAGCGATTCCATACCCTCCGAAATCGGTAATATTGCGGTTATTTCATGCGTGTAAATGCACGTTGGGGGGACGTTTAGCAGAGTTGAGTAATGGCGAAGGTTTGGGGTAACGGAGATAACGCAGATTAACAGGTTCGGAGAATATCCGCGTGAAGGTCAAAACGCTTTGAGATGCTGAATATTTCCGATAAGTTCCTAAATACCGCAGATTACTGGGGTCGAGGCGTCGAGGCGTGGCCTACCTCCACATCATGGGGTCACCTATTGACGGATAAATGACGGTTAATTGACGTAATCAATAAGCCTTAACGTAATCATAACTGTTAAGTATTGACGATGATGCCTCGACCGTGCTACAATCGACTTATAACGTAATCATAATACGTAATCATAAGTAGGAGGGCGATTGTATGAGGTACGGATATGCACGGGTTAGCGGTAACACGCAAGACTTTACGGAACAGGTACGCCAGTTAGAAGCAGAGGGTTGCACCGAGGTATACCGCGAGAAGTATACAGGTACGCAGAAGGATAGGCCGGAGTTTACTAAGCTATTGAAGATACTAAAGGAAGGTGACACGCTAACCGTTACTAAGCTTGATAGGTTCGCACGTACCGCAGAGGACGGTATCACAACAATTAAGGAACTGTTAGGGCGTGGCGTCCGTGTTCATATACTTAACATGGGTATGGCGGACAACACTCCGATGGGTCGCTTTATGATTACGATACTAAGCGGTGTAGCCGAGTTTGAAAGGGATATGATCGTTGAACGTTTAGCCGAGGGCAAAGCGATAGCAAGGCAACGCCCGGACTATCGAGAAGGTAGACCGCGTAAGTTTACAAAGAAACAAATAGACCACGCTATGCAACTACTAGACACGCACAGCTATACCGAGGTTGAGCGTATGTTAGACATAAGCAAAGCGACGCTAACTCGATACAGACGAATACAGAAGCAACAGGCGCAAGGCTGAACGATGGCCGAGCGTCTTTCTTATTTATCCGTAAATAATTTAGGCGGGGGGCTTGTATGAAAATGGAAACGATTTACAGCCGGATTACATGCGTGAGATTCGTTGCATCATTTCCGCTATTTTTAACCGCAGAAATTAAACAAACGCTTTAACTTTATTGATACGGGGGCTATGTCGCAGCGTGTCGGTGCTATCGGATAAGCAACGTATTCAGCCGGATTTTTATACTCACGGGGTTCGCAATCCTAGAAAGCGGCCTTCCTTAAAAGCCGTTTCATTCGTAAAAAAATACGCGACTAAATTTTTACACTTCGGGGGTCTTCGTCAGCATTACGTCAGCTTATCGTCGGCATTACGTAATTTACCTTCTATTATATAGTACCGAAATTCGATGGTTTTTTATATCCGTCAAACATACTCAAAACCACTTAAAATTTAGCTTTATGGAAACAGTTATATCCGCATATATTCGACGGTTAACTTATGCGATAGACTTCGTTTTAGAGGGCGAGGTGATAACGTGGGTACAGAAGTATATTATAGTACGACAGAAGTTAAGCGGATTGTTGGGGTTAATATAACGGCAACGAAGGAAATCGCCGGGGTAGTAAGCGAAATAATAACAAGCTTTGGCGCAAAAGAGCGTGGTGCATGGCGCTTCACTCGTAAGGAAATGTGCTTTATTAAGTTTGTTTCCGCTATTACTACGAGGGAACATAAACAAGATGCAGCGATAGTTGAGGCGTTGGATTATTTCTACGGAATAGATCATATTCGCAATTACTGACTAGACGGATTTCAAGCGTCGTGATATGATGTAAATACATAAATCAAACGGGAAAGCACGTATCACTTCCAAGCATATCCGCACAAATGGCGTCATACCAACGGTTACAGCCGTTATTATACGCGAGGGTGCAACGGATAGCACGTAAGCCTCCGAAGCTTAAAATGTGAGTTCGATTCTCGCCGAGGGCATATTCACACTAATTGTGTATAAATTAAGAACTTATAAAAAATCTGCAAACGTTGTTGTATAAGCGTTTGTGGATTTTTTTGATAGCATAAGAATAGAGTGAAATTGGTAATGGTAGTTAGCGTTGGAACTTACAAATACGAATGTTATACTTATTTGTATGCGATTATGATTATTTAGTAAGAAAAATAATTTGCAAACAGGTGTAGATATTTGTGATTCAACACCTAATCTTTAGTTTAAATAAAACAGATGGGTAGTGAAAATATGAGGTTAAAAGCAATCTTAATTTTAGTGTTTATTTCAGCATTATTGGTGGGATGTAGTAGTGGAAATGATAATAATGAAGCAGCGAATATGAATACAACTGAAATTAAGAAATTAGTAAACGATTTTACGGTTAGAAATGTGATGGCTAAATCAGCTTCGATCACATCGTCTGAACTCATCGTAACTGAAGAAAATGATGAAGTAACAACTTATGATCTTCCAGAAGATGAGTTTTTTGTCTCGATTGCTCCATTTATTAACGCGACACATCCATGTGATATTCATAGTTTAACGGGGTGTCAAGGAGAACTTGTCGAAGAGGAATTTAATGTACTTATAAAAGATTCAGAAGGTAATGTTATCTTTGATGAAAAGAAGAAAACAGAAGCTAATGGATTTATAGATTTATGGTTGCCGCGTGATGACCGATTTAGTGTGATTATCACACAAGGTGATAGAGAAACAGCCTCAGAAATTTCTACGTTTGACGGAGATAACACGTGTATCACAACTATGCAATTGGGATAAACTATTATTAAATGATTAATTAATATAACGCACATACAAAAGACTCCGACATTAGACTTGTCGGAGTCTTTTTTGGTTCTTTAACAAATGACGTTGGTGAAGAATTTTAGCCAACTATAATTGAAGTTATTATTTGTTATAGGCCTGTCTAAATAGTCAACAAAAACTGATCTTTGGGCTGTTCTTTTCACATGGTTTTTCAAGTACACCGTTGCTTTCCGTTCCGGGCGGACGCGTTCTGGAGGGCGGGCGGTGAACCAACCCGTTCGCTTCGCTACCGTTGGTTGTTTCACCTGTCCCGCTGATCCTCCCAGAGTCGCCGCCTTGCACTCCAAGCAACTAAGATTGTACATTGAAAAAGAAGGAATATAAGGGAATTTCCCGAAAATGGAATTACAATGTTTTAATGGACGGTTTTACCTTAAAGTATAAAAAAAGATCTTTAATATTCTAAGGACTTCTATATCGATAAGCGACTCAATATAAAACTTTAATTCTATCGTTAATCCCTTTAATTGCTCCATTATTGTATAAGTAAATAAAGCCATTTTCTATATACAGAGGATGTTTCCCACATCTTTTTACTGATCGGAGTGCAGACGCAGTCTAAGTACGCGACGTCCTGTCGCACCGACTGCATAATCAACATCGTGTTGACCACGGCTCAAATACTCCAATGGGATTTAGGAAGAATGAATTTCAATTCTTCCCGGCGAATGTCGAGACCCCGCAGGAGCGTGGTTTTCGCGACGAGTGGCCCTAAGAAAAAGGGTTTGTATTCTTCGACAATGGAACGCGTCCGGTCGGAACGAAAATCAGCGAGTGGCAACAGAACTTTTTTGTTCAGTAAATATTTATTAAAAACTTCACCAACGTCATAAATTGTACAACCTCTTTTTTGATTTCGGCATCAAGCTTATTTAAAATGTTTCAATGCCTCGCGTTTACTCAAAGGTTTCAATGGATGTTCCTCTACAAATGTATGCACAATGTCTGGATTTGTTTTTGCGTATTCTCGCAAAACCCAGCCAATCGCTTTCTGAATAAAAAATTCGTTGGATTCCAAATGTTGTTTAATAATATCAAAAAGTATATGAGTATTCATGGCCTGTTTAAATTTTAATTGATGTAAAATGGCGGCGCGGTTTGTCCACATATTATCAGACTGTGACCACTCCAACATCACTTTTTCCCCACGCTCAGGATCTGCTTTTACAAAATCGCCAACAAACTTTGGTGCAATCGAATCGATGCTATCCCACCAAGACTTTGTTTCAATCAGTTTACGCAATTCAGGTAAATCTTCAATCGTCAAATACTTCTTCATTTTCTCAAGTAATGCAAATGCTGCATATTGATATTCTCGTTTCGGTAAATCATATAGTTTCCATACCTCTTCAAAGAGTCGCTCTGGTTCTGGCAAAGCATATTCCGTGAAATATTCACGCAACAGTTGTTTACGCAAAGGACTCTTAATCCCTAAGAAAGCAAAATTATTTTTCATATAAGCCCCCATTGGACCTGCTTGTTCTTCGTTATAATTGGCCCCGAATTTCTCCATGACACCTTTATGATCCCACGGCTATTTCAATTAAACCACTCCTAACTTAGTTCTAAAAGTGTATCATGTATGAAGAGACTTGAAAATATCTGTTAATGACCTGAGAAAATACTCGAATTTAAAAATAAAGGAGAGAAACTTTATGAAGGTTGAGGTCAGAGAACATAATGAACAATGGCATCAGATGTTCAAGGATGAATCTTGTAGGATTAATGGACTTCTTGGCGATGAGTTAGTTGATATTCACCATATTGGAAGCACTTCGGTTAGCGGTTTAAAAGCTAAGCCAATCATTGATATTATGCCAATAGTAAAAGATATTGAAAAAATAGATTCATTTAATAAGCAAATGGAAGAGATTGGTTATGAGTGTATGGGCGAGTTCGGAATTAAAGGGAGAAGGTATTTTAGAAAGGGATTGGATAATAGAACACATCAAATACACGTATTTCAACTAGATAACAAGAAAGATATTAATCGTCATCTAGCTGTAAGAGATTACCTGCGAACACACTCTGAAGATGCTAAGATGTACGGTGATTTAAAAGAAAACCTAGCTCAACAGTTTCCGAATGACATTGTATCCTATGCGGATGGAAAAGAAACATTTGTTAAGGAACTAGAACAAAAAGCGCTCATTTGGTATGAAATTGGATGAAAAGATAAAGGGTTCCACCAAATATAAAATATGAGGAGAATTTGAATGATTATTAAAGAGATTACTATTCGAAAAATGAAAATGACAATGAAAAATCCATTCACTACGAGTTTTGGCACGTTACAAGAACGAGACTTTCTATTACTTGAAGTAATGGACGAGGATGGAAACACTGGATGGGGTGAATCTGTCGCATTCCGTTCGCCTTGGTACAGCGAAGAAACACTCGAAACAAATCTGCATATGCTCAAGGATTTTTTAATTCCTTTAGTAATCGGAAAAGAAATTGGACATCCGGATGAAGTGAGTTCATTATTCGCGTCAATACGAAAAAACAATATGGCGAAATCGACTGTTGAAGGTGCAATTTGGGACCTTTATGCAAAGCGGAATAAAATGACATTAGCACATGCATTGGGTGGGCAAGCTGAGAAGATTGAAGTCGGAATTAGTATTGGAATTCATGAAAATACTGCCGAATTAGTAGAAACGGTTCGTGGTTTTGTTGAAGAAGGATACAAACGCATTAAAGTGAAAATAAAACCAGGTTATGATGTTGAAGTGATTCGCGAGCTGCGTAAAAACTTCCCTGACGTACCGTTAATGGCAGATGCAAACTCGGCTTATACACTGGAAGATGTACAACTGCTTAAACAACTAGATGAATTCAATTTAACAATGATAGAACAACCACTTGCATCGGATGACATCATAGACCATGCTGCTTTGCAGAAACAAATAGAAACACCAATCTGTTTGGACGAAAGTATACATTCGCTCGAAGATACGCGAAAAGCGATTGAACTTGGAAGTACAAAAATAATTAATATTAAAATTGGCCGTGTCGGTGGGTTAACTGAAGCGAAAAAAATCCACGATTACTGCATGACACATGGAATCCCAGTTTGGTGTGGAGGCATGCTTGAGTCAGGAATTGGTCGCGCCCATAATATTGCACTTACAACATTACCTAACTTTATACTTCCGGGAGACACAGCGGGATCATCGCGCTATTGGGAAGAAGATGTAATCACGCCAGAAGTTGTAGTGGAAGATGGTTACATTACCGTACCGAGCGCATACGGCATTGGGTATGAACCGAACCTCGAAGCTATGGATAAATTCACAGTAGAAGAACTAAATTATAAAGAGAAATGAGTATAGTGGGTGGTAATGTTCACCCATTATACTTTATATAAACTGTAGAAACACCCACAAACGTTGTAAGATAATGTTTGTGGGTGTTCCTTTTGTATGAATGCGATGTTCCAGTGGTCAAGTTTTGGAAATGATACGAAGATGCTTTTATTCGATTTCTGGGCAACTGAAGAGATCGCTATGGGTAAAAGATTTGAAGAGGTTGTTCAAGAAATTGAAAATACAATAAAAAATACACTCATTTATGAAAGTGTGGATTCATTGGAATATCTGGTAAGGTCTGGTCGGTTAAAGAAAATTCATGGTTTTGCAGTAAAGCTTCTTAATATTAAACTAATTGTATCGATAGACAAGGAAGGCAACGCCGTTATTATTTGTTAATGCGAAACTGGGGTAAGCCGGAATATGAAAAGAAAACAAGTATATTTATACTTTTGTCGCCGAAAAGTGTTTGTTTTTACTCACTATGGAGATTAAGAGGAATTGAAGGATAAAGCATTGCAGTAGGATTGTACTTTTTTGTTATTAAAGATTTGTTTGAAATGATGAAACTTTTCTGGATGTTGGACAGTATAGTTTAATACACCCTAAAGTTTTAATATAGTTAAGTTTGGGGTAATGATTAAAGAATCTGAATGAGGAGTGGTGTAATGAAAAAGATACTTGGTCCGATACTAGTAATTGTTGGATTGTTGGTTGTTGCGGCTTTGGTTCTTATTCCAAGCTACAATAAATTTGTCACATTGGAAGAAAATATTAATGAATCTTATGCACAAGTTGAAAATCAGTTGCAAAGAAGATTGGATTTAATTCCAAACTTAGTTGAAACAGTAAAAGGGTTTGCAAGTCATGAGAAAGAAGTAATTTCAGATATCTCAAATGCAAGGGCTAAACTTGCAGGTGCTCAAGGTCCTGACGAGCAATCAGCGGCAAATGGAGAGTTGGAAAGCGCATTAGGACGCCTTCTGGTAGTTGTTGAGAACTATCCTGATTTAAAAGCAAATGAGAACTTTATACAATTGATGGATTCACTTGAAGGCACCGAAAATAGAATTGGCGTTGCGAGACAGGATTATAATACTGAAGTTGGGAAATACAACAAACAAGTAAAGCGTTTTCCTGGAAAATTGACTGCCTCAATATTTGGATTTGAAGAGAAAGAATATTTTCAAGCGGATGCAGCTGCGAGCGATGCACCAAAAGTTGATTTTGGAAATGACAAAGATTGATGCGTTATTTGGTAAACAGCTTTCTACTATCATTGATCGTCGTGCTATCCTTTTTTACATCGGTGACGTTCGCAGCTGAAGTCCCGAAACCAAAAGGAAGTAGCATTTTCATACAAGACTTTGCGAATGTTCTATCCGAAGAACAAGTAAAAGAACTCACTAACTATGCATTTCAATTGGAAGACGCGACAACTGCACAACTTGTTGTACTCATCATGCCGAATATTGGTGACGAAGCTGTCGAAGAATTCTCGGTGAAGGCATACCGTGAATATGGATTAGGTACGAAAGAAGATAATAACGGCGCTCTTTTAGTTGTTACAACTGAAGAAAATTCAGATGGAAATCGTCATTTTTACTTACAAGTCGGTTATGGCCTTGAAGGCGCACTTCCAGATGGGAAAGTAGGAAGAATCATTGATGCGGTAGCTATTCCATATTTGAAAAAGGAACAACCCGATTTAGCAATCATGGAAGCATACAAAACTTTTTTCAATGAAATTGCTAAAGAATATAATTGGGACACCGCAGTTGCACCAGTTACTGTAGTCGATCCTGATGATGATACCGGTTTTGGTATCCCTTTTCCGATAATAGTAATTATTATCCTTTTCGTCATTATGAGTTTTGGTAAAGGTGGCAGAGGAGGAAGAGGCGGCGGGTCTGGCGGTCGTAGAAGTGGCGGACCGATCGTTTATCCGGGTTATTTTGGCGGAGGTGGCCGAGGTGGCGGTGGTGGTTTCCGTGGCGGCGGTGGAGGTTCCACTGGCGGAGGCGGAGCAGGTAGAAGTTGGTAAAGAAAAAAGACAGTATCTCTTGAGCGTCATTTGGGGAATGCTGTCCCTTTTTCATTTATACTCGTAGTAAGAATGAATTGTGTGGAGGGATTGGATATGCATATTGTTTTTTATACAAAGTTGGGTTGTTCGTTATGTGATGATGCTGAAAGAATGATGGAATTGGTTCGGGAAGACTATCCGCTATCATGGACAAGCGTTAATATATTGGAAGATGATGTGGCTCATGAAAAATATATGTTCATGATTCCCGTCATAGAAATGAATAACGAAGTTTTATTATCAGGTAATATTGGATATGTAGACATTGTTGAATTATTTGTAAAGTAAAGCTGAAACGTATATAATGCATGTATAGTATTTTTTTGATTCATGTGGGACGTTTAATGTTCGTTAGGGACTTTAAACGCCCCTCGGTGAATGAGGAGTTGATAATTTGGAAAGTGTTTTTGAAGCTCAAAGTAAACTAGTTCCAGAAATGGTTGAGTTAATGATGGAAAGATACCGATTGTTAAAGTTGGTAAAAGCAGCTGGACCTGTGGGGAGAAGAACTCTCGGAGAAGTATCCAATATGACAGAACGTGAAATTCGAACAATGCTCGATCACCTCAGAGACCAACGATTAATAAACATATCCAAAACAGGTACATCCATTACCAACGAAGGAATAAAAGTTCTACATGCACTTGAAACAACTATAGATAATCTGTCCAGACTATCTTTACTTGCAAAGAAACTAGAAGACTTCCTTGGAATTCGATCCGTAAAAGTTGTGGATGGCTCGACTGAAAATAGTTCGCTTGGCATCGAGGCGGCAAAGCAATTTATGAATGAAATTGGTGATGGGAAAACAGTTGCAGTTACGGGTGGTACGTCTATCGCCCTAATACCTAAATATATTAAGAGTTCTATGCTCCAAAAAGATTTACTTTTCATAGCGGCACGTGGAGGAGTAGGGGAAGAAATTGGTTTGCAGGCAAATGTAATTGCGGCTTCCTTTGCAGAGGCATGCGACAGTTCATATAAAGCATTCTATTATCCCGAAGCGTTAGGCGAAGAAGCTCATAAAGCATTCCTAAAGGATCCTGCTATCTTGAAGATGATTGATCTTTATAATACTACCGATTGTGTCTTGCACGGAATAGGTGACGCACAGACAATGGCCAAACTTCGCAATTCATCAATGGAAGAACAACAACTTTTATTGGAAAAGGGAGCGAAAGGGGAATCGTTTGGTTATTATTTTGACCGGAGTGGTAAAGAAGTTCAACGCTTACGAACAGTTGGAATTCAAACTGAGCAATTACAAGAAGTACCATTGATTATTGCTGTGGCTGGAGGAAAGAATAAGGCGGAAGCGATTCTGTCCTATATGGCAAGTGCACCTAAACAAACGATCCTTGTTACAGACGAAAGTGCAGCCAACGAAATGTTACGCCTTTTAACAGAGTGTGTTAAATAACGAGTAGTGGAGGAATAGAAATGACGATAAAAGTTGCAATTAATGGATTTGGACGAGTGGGTAGAGTTGTTTTAAGGGAAGCATTAAAATCAGGGAAGATTGAGGTAGTTGCAATCAACGATTTAGCGGATGCTGCAATGCTTGCACATTTACTTAAATACGATACAGTTCATGGTGTTTTTGATGCTGAAATTGGTGTAGATGAAAACAATATACTTGTTAATGGTAAAAAGATTCAAGTATTTAGTGAGAAGGATCCTTCTTCTTTGCCTTGGGGTGAACTTGATATAGATTTTGTAATTGAGGCAACAGGTATTTTCCGTACAAGAGAAACGTTACAAAAGCATATTGATGCGGGGGCGAAAAAAGTTATTTTGTCCGCACCTGCACAAGGAGAGTTAACAACGCTTGTTATGGGAGTGAATCATGAAATATATGATCCTGAAAAGGATGACATTATTTCAAATGCTTCTTGCACAACAAACTGCTTAGCTCCTGTCGTGAAAGTTCTTAATGACAAATTCGGAGTGAAACGTGGATTGATGACTACAATTCACTCATACACAAATGATCAAAGGTTGTTAGATTTACCACATTCGGATTATAGACGTGCACGTGCAGCTGCCGAATCCATGATTCCAACGACGACAGGTGCTGCTGCTTCAGTAGCAAAAGTAATCCCTGAAATGAAAGGTAGACTTGATGGAATGGCTGTCCGGGTTCCAACACCCAATGTGTCACTTGTAGATTTAGTTGCGGAGCTTGATAAAACCGTTACAGTCGAAGAGGTAAATAAGGCTTTTAAAGATTCCTCTGAAAATGAATTAAAAGGAATAATGGTGTACAGTGATCTTCCTTTAGTTTCTAGTGATTATAATGGAAATCCTTCTTCATCAACAATAGATGGCTTGTCCACTATGGTTCTTGAAGGGAATATGGTGAAGGTAATTGCCTGGTACGATAACGAAACTGCTTATTCAGTACGGTGTATTGATTTGGCGATTTATATGTATACGAAAGTTTTATCTTAATACCTCTTCCTGAATTTTGAAAAAGCACTGAAATTCGGACACAATTACGTCAAGAAGTAATTGAAAAGCAGTAAAACATAGCCATATAGCTTAATAAACATTATAATGTAAATGGGTATGAGGAACGGTAAATATACCGTTCCTCATTTTTAATTTAATGTGGAGGTGGGCATTTTTCATGATGTCTAAAAAGACAATGAAAGATATGCAGCTTGAAGGAAAACGCGTTTTTTGTCGAGTAGATTTTAATGTACCGACAGAAGATGGAATAATAACGGACGATACTAGAATCCGTGCAGCAATTCCAACTATCAAATACTTAATAGAACATGGTGCAAAAGTTATCCTTGCAAGTCATCTCGGTCGTCCAAAAGGTGAAGTGAATGAGAAACTACGACTTACAGGAGCGGGCGAAAAGCTTGTAGAGTTGCTTGGGAAATCCATTGTAAAACTAGATTCATCTATTGGAGAAGAAGTAGAGAATGCCATTTCTTCTATGCAAAATGGAGATATTGTTCTTCTTGAAAATGTTCGTTTCCATCCTGGTGAGGAACAAAATGATTCGGATTTAGCGAAGAAGTTTGCGGACTTGGCAGATGTATTTGTCAATGATGCTTTTGGAGTTGCACATCGTGCACATGCCTCAACAGCTGGTATCGCAGAACATATTCCAGCAGTTTCTGGTTTTTTATTGGAAAAAGAAATTGATGTATTGGGAAAAGCACGTACAAATCCGGAGCGTCCATTCACAGCAATTATCGGCGGGGCCAAAGTGAAAGATAAGATAGGCGTTATCGATCAATTACTAGATAAAGTAGATAATTTACTAATTGGTGGCGGGCTTTCTTATACTTTTTCAAAAGCACAGGGGTACGAAATCGGCAATTCGCTTGTAGAAGAAGATAAAGTTGAACTGGCTAAGTATTTTATTAAAAAGGCTGAAGAAAAAGGTGTGAAACTCTACCTACCAGTCGATGCTGTAATTGCGAAAGAATTTTCAGCGGACACATTAACGAAAGAAGTCTCAATCGATTCTATTCCAGAAGGATGGATGGGACTGGATATTGGATCTAAAACGATTGAATTGTATTCTGATATTATAAATAAGTCTAAACTAATTATTTGGAATGGACCTATGGGTGTTTTTGAAATGAAACCATTTGAAAATGGGACGAAAAGCATTACAGAAGTTATGGCGAAAACGAATGCGTATACCGTAATTGGTGGTGGTGATTCCGCCGCTGCAGTTAAGAAGTTCGGTGTAGGTGATAAAATGGATCATATTTCTACAGGCGGTGGCGCTTCTCTTGAATTCATGGAGGGCAAAGAGTTACCAGGTGTTACTGCATTAGACGATAAGTAAATGGAGGTGTTTTTTTTGCGGAAACGTATCATTGCTGGGAATTGGAAAATGTATAAAACAATCGATGAAGCAAAGAATTTTGCTCAAGAAGTAAAAGGGAAATTAATTGAATCGGAAATTGTAGAAGCAGTCATTTGTCCACCTGCCCCGTACCTGTACGAGCTTGCAGAAATTACAAAAGGATATTCAATTAAAATTGGTGCACAGACGATGCATGAAGAAATCGAAGGGGCATTTACAGGAGAAATCAGCCCTACAATGCTTAGTAATCTTGGTGTTCAATATGTCATCATCGGTCATTCAGAGCGTCGTATGTATTTTAACGAAACAGATCAGTCGGTAAATAAGAAAGTTAAGGCGGCGTTTGAATCGAACCTAACGCCAATTGTTTGCGTTGGGGAATCTTTAGAGGAACGCGAAAGCAATAAAACAGTTGAAATAGTCTCAAATCAAGTAACAAAAGCATTTCTAAATAGAACAGGTGAGACAATCGAAAAAGCGGTAATTGCTTATGAACCAATTTGGGCAATCGGAACTGGAAAGACAGCTACAGCTGACGATGCCAATGAGGTTTGTCACGCAATCCGAAATACGGTTGAGGAATTGTATGGTGCGGATGTAGCAAATAAAGTCCGAATTCAATACGGTGGTAGTGTTAAACCTGAAAATATAGAAGAACTTCTTACAAAGGAACATATAGACGGTGCACTTGTAGGTGGGGCAAGCTTAGATTCTAATTCGTTTTTAAAACTAATTGAGGCTGCATCGTATGAGTAATGGTCCGGTAGCTTTAATCATTCTTGACGGTTTTGGGTTACGCGGAGAAACTATGGGTAATGCCGTTGCACAGGCAAAGAAACCAAGTTTTGATTTACTCTGGGAAAACTTTCCTCACACGACGTTAACCGCATCAGGTGAGGCAGTTGGTCTCCCCGAAGGGCAGATGGGGAATTCTGAGGTAGGACATTTAAATATAGGTGCTGGAAGAATTGTCTATCAAAATCTGACTCGCATTAACAAATCGATTCGTGAAGCAGACTTTTTCCAAAATACAGCCCTTCATAAAGCAATTGCACATGTAAAAGAAAATAATTCCGCTTTACATTTAATAGGCCTTCTCTCTGATGGAGGGGTACATAGCCATGATGAACATTTATTTGCACTTTTAAAACTAGCAAAATTAAATGATGTAGATCAAGTTTTTGTCCATGTGTTTTTAGATGGACGGGATGTTGCCCAACAATCTGCTCTTGATTATCTACAACAAACCGAAACAATGATAGAAGAAATCGGTGTTGGAAAAATTGCTTCAGTATCCGGTCGTTACTACGCAATGGATCGTGATAAACGATGGGATCGAGTAGAAAAAGCATACAATGCAATCGTTTATGGAACTGCACTTACAGCGGTAACTCCTACAGCAGGTGTGCTTCGTTCGTATGAACAAGACGTCAATGATGAATTTGTCATGCCGTTTATTATAGAAGAACTTGGTCAGCCTGTTGCAACAGTTGAAGATTCGGATGCCGTGGTGTTTTTTAACTTCCGTCCAGACCGTTCGATTCAACTATCTCGGGCATTTACCGACAATACATTTATTGGTTTTGAAAAAGAAGCTAAGAAATTTAAGAATTTGAAATTTGTAACCTTTACCCATTACAGTGATGAAGTTGTGGCAGATGTTGCTTTTAATAATGAAAACCTTGAGGATACATTAGGTGAAGTAATTTCAAACAATGGACTGAGACAGTTAAGAATTGCAGAAACAGAAAAATATCCACATGTCACTTTCTTCATGAGTGGTGGTAGAGAAGAAAAGTTCCTTGGTGAAGAGCGTATACTCATTGCTTCTCCTAAAGTTGCAACTTATGATTTGAAGCCAGAAATGAGTGCGTATGAAGTAACAAATGCATTAATAAATGCAATCGATAATGATTTATTTGACGCGATTATACTTAATTTTGCGAATCCTGATATGGTTGGACATAGTGGGCTTCTTGAACCAACTATAAAAGCAATTGAAACTGTTGATGAATGTCTAGGAATAATTATTGACGCACTCCATGCAAAAGGTGGATCTGCAATTGTTACCGCAGATCATGGGAATGCCGATGAAGTAATTACTATAGAAGGTACTCCAATGACTGCACATACTACGAACCCTGTTCCGGTAATTGTTACGCATCCAGATCTAGTTTTGCGTGAAGGCGGAATACTAGCAGACCTTGCTCCAACAATGCTAAAATTACTTGATTTAAAACAACCAGACAAAATGACAGGAAATTCATTATTTTGATTAAGGGGAGAAAAACATGCCGATTATTACAAATATCCAAGCAAGAGAAGTTCTTGATTCACGTGGAAATCCAACGGTAGAAGTTGAAGTATTTACACTAAGCGGTGCTTTTGGGCGAGCAATCGTTCCTTCAGGTGCGTCAACAGGTGAGTACGAAGCAGTTGAACTACGTGATGGTGATGAAAAACGTTACAATGGAAAAGGTGTTTTAAAAGCCGTTAGTCATGTAAATGAAAACATTGCAGAAGAATTACTTGAAGAAGGCTATTCGGTTCTTGACCAAGTAGTAATTGATAAAGTATTAATTGAACTTGATGGTACACCGAATAAAGGTAAATTAGGCGCAAATGCAATATTAGGCGTATCGATGGCCGTTGCACATGCAGCAGCTGATTATCTTGATGTTCCCTTGTATCAATACTTAGGTGGAGTAAACGCGAAACAATTACCAGTTCCAATGTTGAACATCTTAAATGGTGGCGAACATGCAGATAATAACGTAGACATTCAAGAATTTATGATTATGCCTGTAGGTGCTGAATCATTTAGACATGGTCTTCGTATGGGAGCGGAAATCTTCCATAGTCTACGCACAGTGTTGCAAAGTAAAGGCATGAATACTTCTGTCGGCGATGAAGGCGGATTCGCTCCAAACTTGGCTTCGAGCGAAGAGGCACTGGACACTATACTAGAAGCCATCGAAAAAGCTGGTTACAAACCAGGCGAAGAAATTCTTCTTGCATTGGATGTTGCAGCATCTGAATTTTATAATAAAGATGAAAAAACATACAATCTAGCTGGTGAAGGCGTGAAAAGAACATCTGCTGAAATGGTTGATTGGTATGAGAAGCTTTGCGACAAATATCCAATCATTTCGATCGAAGATGGACTCGATGAAAATGACTGGGCTGGACATAAACTATTAACTGAACGATTAGGGGATAGAGTTCAACTTGTTGGTGATGATCTGTTTGTTACAAACACAGAGAAATTGGCACGTGGAATTAAAGAAGGCGTAGGCAACTCGATTCTCATTAAAGTGAATCAAATTGGTACACTAACAGAAACATTTGATGCAATCGAAATGGCGAAACGTGCCGGCTTTACAGCTATCATTTCCCATCGTTCTGGTGAATCTGAAGATACAACGATTGCTGATATCGCAGTTGCAACAAACGCAGGACAAATTAAAACAGGTGCACCGTCACGTTCAGACCGTGTTGCAAAATACAATCAGTTGCTTCGAATTGAAGACCAACTCGACAATACGGCAGAATATTATGGATTGAAAACATTTTATAATTTGAAGAAGTAATACTTAAAAGCCCGCATATGCGGGCTTTTTTTTATCCAAAAAATACGGCAATAAGTTATACATCTTTGAAAATTGGACTAAAAAAGTTTGAATCCGCATAAGATGCATTGAGAAAGCAAGAACTGGGACAACTTATAAATATGATTCATTAAGTAGAGTACAAGTCGGATTAAAGAAACTCATAATCCAATAGCTTTCTAAGTATATTATGAGAAAGATTGGTTAACAATAGTAATGCCGTGAAGAAGGGGATGTGGTTGCATTTGGAAGAAACATTAAGTTTACAAGAACTCTTTAAAACGATTCGCAAAAGACTTTTACTTATTACATGCATCGTTTTATTCGCAGTAGGAGCCGCTGCAGTTGTTAGTTACAACTATTTAACACCCATTTACGAATCATCCACACAAATACTTATAAATCAGCCGAAAGAGTCTACAAGTTCAGGAAGTACACCTGATATCCAAACGAATTTACAACTCATTAATACGTATAATGTCATAATAAAAAGTCATGCAATTTTATCAATAGTAATAGAGAAAATGGAGTTGAACACGACTCCTTCTGAACTTCATTCAAAAGTGTCTGTAAATAGTGCTCAAAATTCACAAGTAATTAATGTTAGTGTCCAAGATATAAATTTAGAAAGATCCGTTCAAGTTGCAAATACGATTGCAGAGGTATTTCAAGAAGAAATCAAGATGTTGATGAACATGGATAATGTAAATGTCCTCTCACCAGCTATTTACAATGAAAATCAATCACCAATTAAGCCGAGTCCCATATTAAATATTGCGATTGCTGCTGTTATGGGATTAATGGTTGGTACTGGAATTGCATTCATGCTCGAATACTTAGATACAACGATAAAGACGGAACAAGATATTGAAGAATTTCTTGGATTGCCAATGCTGGGTTTTGTGAGTCCGATTTCTCCAGTGAAAATGAAGAAAATAAAGAAAAGTAGTAGCGAAAAGGGAAAGGGGCGATTAATGAATGTTTAAAAAGAAAAAGTTGCTACTGCAAATTTCTCCAAGAAGTCTTGTGACAAGGGATAATACACAATCAATTGTATCGGAACAATATCGAACGATACGTACAAATATCAACTTTTCAATGCCAGATAAAGACTTGAAAACGATTTTAATTACATCAGCTACTTCAGGAGAAGGAAAATCTACTTCTGCTGCAAATATTGCGATTGTGTTTGCTCAAGAAGGAAAAAAGGTGTTGTTGGTGGATGGGGATATGAGAAGACCTACCATGCATTATACTTTTCGCACAACAAACACAGCAGGACTATCCAACTTGCTTACAAGGCAATGGAATGTGGATGATGTCGTAAAGCAGACCGGGGTTGAAGGATTAAATTTAATAACTTGTGGTCAAATCCCTCCAAATCCTGCAGAGCTACTAGGATCAAAATCAATGGATCTGTTAATTAAAGAACTAAAGTTGAAATACGACGTTATCGTTTTTGACGCACCTCCAGTTCTTTCTATAGCTGATGCACAAATATTGGCGAATAAATGTGATGGTACCATTCTCGTTGTAAATTCGGGAGTTACAGATAAAGAAAGTGCTAAAAAAGCAAAGGAAGTATTACAAGCTTCTAAAGCAAATATTATTGGAACATTGTTAAATAATTTTAAATTGGAGAAAAGTCATTATTATTCTGAAAACTATTATCCGGTATCAAAAGTATAGAGAAATTATAAAAAAATCTAGAGGAGGTGATGCTAAGTGATTGATATACACAGTCACTTTTTATTTGATGTAGATGACGGAGCCAAATCAATTGAAGAGACACTTCGAATTCTTAATCATGCTGAAAAAGAAGGAATAAAAGAAATTATCGCTACACCACATGCTTTTGGGTCTCGGTATCATGTGACAAGAGAAATTGTCATGAAAAAGATAGGGGATCTAACGAAGCTTTTGCAAGAAGAAAATGTACAGATTACTGTACATTTTGGCCAGGAAATACGACTCCATGAAAAAATCATACAAAACTTAAAAACTGGAGAGGCAATGACACTAGCGAACTCTAGATACGTTCTTCTGGAACTTCCATCAGACTCAGTCCCAGCTTATACTACCAGAATTATTCAGCTAATAATTGCCGATGGAAAAGTCCCGATCATTGCACATCCAGAACGTAATCGCGGGATTGCGGAAAATCCTGAGCGACTTGAAAAACTTGTTCGGCATGGTGCGACAGCACAAGTAACAGGCGGTAGTTTGTCAGGTCATTTTGGCAAAGATGTGCAAAAACTGGCACTCCGACTGATAGAGGCAAACCTGATTCATACGTATGGTTCGGATGTGCATAACTTGGAAACACGCCCACTATTATTTAATGAAGGTCTCAAATACCTTAAGAAAAAAGGGCATCATGAAATGATAGAAGTTTTACTTGAAAACAATAAACGTATTCTAACAGATACGCCGTTTATCATTTTGGAGCCTGCAATACCTTCTGGAAAGAAGTGGTGGGGTCTTGTTCGCATGTAAATAAGGTTAGAAGAGAGTGAGAAGATGAAGAAAGATGTAGCGATACTTTGTCAATACTTTTACCCTGAACCAATCTCGTCAGCTACCTTACCTACAGAACTTGCTATTGGATTAAGAGAAAGAGGGTTATCAGTGGGAGTATTAAGTGGAAATCCTGGATCTAAACGAGCAGTAAGTTATGACAAAGAAATAAATGGAGTAACGATAAAAAGGGTTACTTATGCGACATTTAATGACAAAAAAAAGGTTGGTAGAATTCTAAATTTCTTTACATTATTCGTTGCAATGCTTTCCAAGACTAACTATTTAAGAGGGTTTAAAACAATTATCGTCTATTCAAATCCTCCAATCCTTCCACTAATTCCTTACTACTTAAACAAGTTTTTTGGAAACAAATTCATATTTGTTTCTTTTGATGTGTATCCAGACAACGCTTTAAAAATGGATTTAATAAAAAAAGGCGGAGTCATTCATAGACTTATGAATTTTATAAATAAAAGAGTGTATAGAAAAGCACATAAAGTGATTCTATTGGGCAGTGAGATGAAGGATTATGTTGTAGAAAATGGACTGGCGCAGACTACTAAAAATCTTGAAGTCATTCCGAATTGGTACTCCAATGAAGCCTCTGTTGTGAATCAGGAAATAATAAATGAAGAGTATATAAAAATTTATGAGGAAAATACATTTGTAGTCTTATATTCAGGAAATATGGGCTTATTTCAAGATATGAACACAATACTAGAAGGTCTATTAACATATAAAAACAATTCGGAGATTCTCTTTATATTTTGTGGTCATGGTACGAAAATGCAAGAAGTTAAAAACTACATCGAACAACATAATATCAACAATGCAAAGGTGTATGGATTTTTAACGGGATCGGAATATGCAGATGTATTAAAAATCAGTGATTTATGTATTGTCAGTTTGGAACAAGGGGTTGAAGGAATGGGTGTTCCAAGTAAGACATATGGTTATCTTGCAGCAGGCAAACCAATTATTGCAATTATGTCATCCAAAACCGATATCGCAATAGACGTTTTGACTTATGAATGTGGAGAAAGTATTCTTCAAGGCGATGTTCAAGGTCTAACAAATGCTATTGAGCAATATAAAGAAGATACAGTACTAAAGCAAAAACACTCTATTAATGCTAAAAAACTTTATACAACAAAATATACAAAAGAAATGAATATCGAAAAATACTATGAACTAATTATAGAAAAACTACCTAATAGTATAAGAGTATGATTTAGAGGTTGGACAATAAAGTAATGTATAAAAAGGACTAGCACAAGACTTTCCAGGTAGTATATGGAAAACGCTTAACTTATCTTTAGCATGATATTTTATAAATACGTTTGAAAGAAGGCGTGATGGCATGAATATACTGGTTATTAATGTCCCTGCTAATAGCGGAGGTGCTTTATCCGTATTAAATGACTTTTACAATCAAGTTTTAAATTATGAAGATAAAACTGTGAACTGGATTTTTGTAATTAGCACTCCACAATTAAAAGAAAATAATAATATCAAAGTGCTAAACTTTCCTTGGGTAAAAAAAAGTTGGGGACATAGATTTTATTTTGATAGTATGATAGCGCCCATTTTGGTTAAGAAATACAATGTGGATAAAGTATTTTCACTTCAAAATGTAAATATCCCCAGGATTAGTTGTGAACAAATATTGTATGTACATCAATCGTTGCCATTTGTAGATTATAAATTTAATTTCAAAGAAAATAAATTACTTTGGATGTATCAAAATGTCATTGGAAAGAGAATTATAAGCTCAATTAAAAAGGCCGATAAAGTAATTGTGCAAACAGAGTGGATGAAAAATGCGTGCATAGAAAAAGCACAAGTAAAAGAAAATAAGTTTCAAGTTATTTCCCCTGAATTTAATCTATACCCAAAATCCTTTTACAAGAATATAGGAGAATCTCGAAATACATTTTTCTATCCAGCGAATGAGATGGAATATAAGAATCATTTAATTATTATTAAAGCCTGCATAGAGTTAAAAAGACACTCAGTTTTGGACTATAAAGTTCTATTAACCTTAAATGGGAATGAAAATGAGCATATTTCCAACCTGAAAAAACAGGTCCTTAAAGAACAACTACCTATCCACTTCATAGGATCTATGACCCGTGAAGAAGTATTTGAAATGTATACGAAATCAATACTTTTATTTCCCTCTTATGTCGAGACTTTTGGATTACCATTGTTGGAGGCTAAATTACATAATGGGGTAATATTTGCTTCAGATTGTCCATTTTCACAAGAGATTTTAAAAGGATATAAAAATGCATATTTTTTCAACCCATTTAATGGTGAGCAACTAGGTGATTTAATGAAAGAAATGTTAAACAACAATATGGAGTACAGGCTCATAACGGATTATGGATTTAAAGAAGAGGTAGGGGAAACGGCTTCGATAATTGACGTCGTTTTAACATAGGTGGAAACTATGTTTTACATTGTTTTTATTTTGGGTGTGCTGTTCTCTTTCTTTGGAAATAACAAAAAAAGTTCCTAATTCTTTTTACATTAATATTGGCATTAATCTCATTCTTTAGATACGGAATTGGAGCGGATTATTTCGCTTATGAATTTTTATATTCAAGATTAAGTGACTCATTAATAACGGAAATTAAATATGGTTTAGATAATCAAGAACTTGGATTTAAGATTATGGGATCTATTTCAAGAAGTATGGGAATTCCTTATCAATCATACTTAGCCATTATTGCTGCAATAAATTTATTTTATATATATAAAATGTCAGTTAAATATAGTAAGAACCCTACGTTAGCAATGTTCCTGTATTTTTCTATGTTTTATCTAGTTTGGACTTTTAGCGGGCTTAGACAGGGACTAACAATAGCGATTGGTCTTTATTACTTATTAAAGTGTATCAAAGAAAACAAGCCCTATAAAATTGTTTTAATTTCGATTGCATTGGCTTTTATTGACTACACTGCATTAGTCCTAATATTACTGTATTTCATATCTAATATTAACTTTAAGAAGAATCATTTAATCTTACTAACAGTTATAAGTGTAATATTTTCTATATTGCCTTTAGGTTTTATCTTTAATTACATTCCAATTCCATTTATCACTGAAAAGTTAGGGCCTTATTTACAATCAGGTTTATCATTTAATTTAATTGATTTTCAAAGTTTTTCTAGAATTGTTTTATTAATAATAATGTTTGTATTTTACGACTGGTTAGTATTGGATAATTATTTTAACAAAAGAATCTTAAATGTTTATATAATAAGCATGTTGTTTTATTTTATATTGCAATTCACAGGTGAGCTAACTGCTGCCAGGCTATCGAGAGTGTAAAATATCTTGTGTAAATGAATAAATACAAAAAGGAAGACCTTTTCTTGGTAGAATTAAGTCACCACAACCAATCCTAGAAAAGAGGCCTTCCCTA
>NZ_JBHUGI010000004.1:0-213803 GCF_042681925.1 Sporosarcina siberiensis | reverse complement strand
TGGGAAAGAAATGTTTTCGGCCAATCTGCCGGTTCCCAAAAACAGCAGGACGCACAAGTATGACCAGTAGCGACTTGACATGGAGCCTCTGCGGGCATAATCATCCAGCCTAAAGAGCCGGCTTTTTCAAAAAAGTCGGCTCTGCCCAGACAGGCTATCATGCCCGCCACTCCAAGTAAAGTCGCGAGTTAGCTAGCTTCGTGTGAATTCTATATACAAAGTGAAAAGTTGAAAACACGATTAAGGAAAAGTACACAAGACTATGGACTTGACTATCCACAAAAAAATACGCCTACTAGATATTCCCCTAGTAGACGCATTTCGAACAAATTATGCTAAGAAATTAATTCCGAGTGGTAATTTGAATCCTAAGAACATTGTAATCACAAGGAAAATTGCGAATAGAATCCAAAACATTGAAGTTGGTTTTCCTTTTGAAGAACGTACTAGAACCATTTCCATCATACCGATTGTTACAATACCGGCTACAAACTTAATTCCATAAAGCATACTGTCCACTGACATATGTTTTATAAATATGAGCACGCCAGAAATGATGATTAGAACATAAAAGAGTCTAAGAATCATATGTGTGATTTTTCTACCTTTTGAACCTTTCGCCATACCAGCAGCTACTAAGAATAAAATGATTCCGACAACCCATGTAAAAATATGAAGATGTGTTCCGTTAGCTAAAGCATCCATTAAATTCACCTCGTTCAAATATAATATCAATATAAGCTTATCACAATTTGGAAATTAATGCCTCGAAATATGCTTAGTTGAAACGATTGGATAGAGTTCCAATACCTTCAATTGATATTTTAACAGTATCTCCTTTTTTAATGAAGCCTGGTGGAGTCATCCCTTTACCTACACCAGCCGGCGTACCTGTTAAAATAACATCACCCGGTTCTAGAGTTACAAAACGAGAGATTTCTGCGATCAATTCATCAATTTTGAAAATCATGTTTTTTGTATTTCCATTTTGGCGTACTTGCTCATTCACTTTTGTTACAAGTGATAAATTTTGTGGATTGGGTAGTTCTTCTTTTGTAACGATATATGGCCCCATTGGACATGAACCGTCCAAACTTTTTCCTAAGAAAAACTGTCCGTGAGCGGCTTGAACATCACGAGCTGTGACGTCGTTCGCTATTGTATAGCCAAATATATAATCGTAGGCAAGTTGTTTTGGAATATTGCGCCCTTCTCTACTGATGACAACGGCTAATTCCGCTTCGTAGTCGAGTTCAGACGTAATACCTTCGTGAATTGGAAGTTCCTGCTCATCCGCTGCAATGGATGTTGGTGATTTTGTGAAAATCATCAACTTTTCAGGAGGTGCACCGCCGCCCATTTCTGCTGCATGATCTGCGTAGTTTTTGCCGACACAAATAATATTTTTCGGTGTTCTTGGAATCGGTGAAAGCCATTCAATATCTGTAAAACGAAGTTTGAAACGATTCGGATTTGAATCCTTTTCGGCTTGTTCCAAAAGTCTTCTGATTTTTTCAACAAAATCGAAGTCTGCTGAAATCCCTTCAAGAATCGACTGTGGGAATTCGCTATCGCCAAATTCTTCGGCTATGAACATTACATTCCATACCGCCTCTTCACGTTTAACTTTTGAACCAAAAAGTGTTTTACCATCGTATTGGAACGATAATAATTTCATCTAAAACCCATCCCCTCAAATTAAGTACCTAATCTATCTATTACGACAAATCTTTCGCATTTTCCTCTTTATTCTCCAAAGTTCTTCCGAATTTCTTACCATACGTCCCTTTTCTCCAGAGCCATTCAAGTGGTCCCATCTGGAATTTTGAAAGCCACAGTTCCGCAAAGATGACCTGAAGCGCAAACACTCCGATTGCAATCCATGTACCCGTAGCAAGATCAACTTTTCCATACAATCCAAAACCATAAGCGTAAAAGATAGTTGTGGCAACGATAGACTGAGTAATATACGTAGTGAGTGACATCCGCCCCACTTTTCCAATCGGCTTGAAAACTGCTCTAAAAACTGGTGCTGTACAAAGAAGCATTATAATGCCAACATAACCAGCTGCAAGAATAACACCACCGTACATATCTTGTAACAGAACGACATCCGTTGTCGGTTTCCCAATATAAGGTAGCGACTTAATCCAAATTCCGAGACCAAGTGTAATGATCGTCACGACTGCAATTCGAACCCTCAGCTCTTTCGCACGTTCAATAACTTTCCATTTGGATAATACAACGCCCATCATAATAATCGGCAATACGATAAAGATTCCCATGAATGTGCTCGAAAGTCCGTATATAAGCCATTCAAATAAACGAAACTTGAAGATTTCACCATATGTTCCCATTGCATAAGCACTAACCGAAAGTTCGATTTGTTGAATGTTCGCATAGTCGTCCATATTCGGCAGCATTTTTGTTACCAAATAAAGTAACGTCGTTGGCACAATATACAATACTGCCGCGAGTGGAACAAGCCATTTGGCAGACATTCTTACTAGAGCAATGATGATAAAACCCATTACAGCATACGTAAACAGTACATCCCCATACCAAATAAATAAGGCATGTAAGAGACCGAAAACGAGGAGAATCGCCATCCGTTTCGAAGCAACTGAAGCAAACGGTGAGCGATTCGCGACCGCTTTTTCATACTGCATATTCAACCCATATCCGAAAAGCATCGCAAATATAGGATAAAAACTGGCCTCTACAAAAATATCAATCCATTTAAACGTCTGGATTTCACCAGGTGCCGTAAACCAAGTGAATGCATCATAGTACAGATATGGTGAATGAAAATGAAGCATATTTGCTATGAAAATTCCTAGAAGAGCAAATCCCCTCATAATATCAAGGGTTTCTACCCGTTTGCTTAAAGTTACTGGTGATGATTTCAAACTTCTTCCCCCTGTACTCGCACTGTTTTATCGCCTTCAAAAAGGTACAGTACCATCTCTTTGATTTTAATGTTCGCAATCGACTCAATCGCATTTCGATACAAATTCAGTTGAATGCCGTAGCGATTTTGCAATTCCTCTTCGATTTCAGCATCCGTCCCAAAACGATTGCCCAATCGGTCTGTCTTATAATCGAGCAACACCCAACCATCGTCTTCTTGGAATAAGCAGTCGGCAATCCCTTGTAAAATTTGATAATCTCCATCACCGCTGTCATGGGCATACGTAAATGGTAATTCCCGCGACACTTCCTCAGCATTTTTCAATCGTTCCGCAATTTCAGTTGTGAAGAACCGAGCGACTGATTGCGAGTCTATGGCTTTTGCTTCCTCAGTTGTTAGCAGTTGTCTATCCGTTAACTGCGCAACGAGTTCATTCACGGTTACAACAGATTGGACGGCTTGAAAGTCAATATGTTGCATAATGGTATGCATCGCTGTTCCAACTTCAGCTGGTGAGAGTTTACGTCTTTGCATGAATTCCGGTCGATCATGAAGATACGCCGTACTAACTTCGTCACCATTTTCCATAAATGGATCTTCATCTATCGACTGTTCCAAAATAGCGAGACGCTTTAATTCACTAACCGTTTGCTTGGATCGTTTTGTAACGGAATTTGAATGCTCATACGTCCAATCAAAACGTCTTTTCACTTCTGCAAAAGCGACTTCATCCAACTCTGGTGTATCCATTTCTTCCACTGCTTCTTCCTCTTCCGGCATCACATCATAAACCCCTGAAAAAGGAATCGCATCTATTACCCAATTCGATGGACTGTCGATAAACTGTCCACCCGGTAGGACTCCAAACTTTCCGAAAGCTGTATGTCTTGCAACCGCGGGACCTATCCAATCCAAATACCCATTCGCACGCGACCTTGTATACTCCGGAAGCATAAGCATCGGATCAATGAGTTGTGCATCTTGCCACTTTCCAATTTCTTTTTCAATGTCTTTCACCGAGGCAACCATGTACAGATGCTCTTTTGCCCGCGTCATTGCAACGTATAATATCCTCATTTCTTCAGCACGCATTTCAAGCTCTTTCTTCTCTTTCATCGCTAAAAATGGCAACGACGTATACGTAATTCGATTATCGGGATCAATCGCTTTTACTGCAAGTCCAAAATGTTGGTCGAATAAATAAGATTCATTGAAATCCATCTTATTGAATTTTCTTCCCATACCCGCTAGAAAAACATATGGAAACTCCAGTCCTTTGGATGAATGAATTGTCATTAATCTCACAACGTCTTCCTTTTCAGTAAGCGAACGTGCCTCTCCGAGATCATCGCCCCGTTTCCTCATTCGGTCTACGAAACGGAGGAATCGGAACAATCCACGAAACGATGTTTTTTCATAATCAATTGCACGGTCATGCAGCGCTCGCAAATTAGCTTGCTTCTGTTTCCCGTTTTGCATCGCTCCTACCATTTCGTAATAATGCGTATCCGTATACACTTGCCAAATGAGTTCAGACAATGAACCTCGTCTCGCCAGATTTCGCCATTCTTCAAATTGAAGTACGAACTTTTGTAGTTTCACTTGAGTATCCGGAGACACCCCCGCCCCACCTGTAGCGATAAATTTCTTCAAAGCTTCATAGAACGGTTCATTCTTCTCAGTTAATCGAATTTGTGCCAGTTCATTTTCCGTCATGCCGATAAACGGCGATCGTAGAACCGACACTAACGGGATGTCCTGGTACGGGTTATCAATGACGCGCAGAGTATTCAACACGATCATCACTTCAAGAGCGTCAAAGTAGCCCCGCGACAGTTCTGCGTACAAAGGAATCCCAGCAAGCTTGAAATGTTCCACGATTTCTCCTGACCACGTCATCGAGCGCATAAGAATCACGATGTCCCGGTATTCCAGCGGGCGTCTCTTATCCGTGAACGCGTCCGTTACTTCTGCTCCCGAATCCATCAGTTCTTTAATCTTTTTAATCATAAATCGCGCTTCGGCTTGGGAACTTTTCAAACTTTGCTCAGGTAAATCCTGTTCATCCAAATCTTCGTCGTCGTCTTCATAAAGAATCGTTAAGTTTGTCGGTACCTTTTCTTCAGAATACTGTGCACCGTATTTCAAAGCAGCGGCTTCGTCGTATTCAATTTCTCCGACACGCGTACCCATCACTTGTGAAAAAATGAAATTCGTTGCATCCAGCACTTCACGTCGACTTCTAAAATTGGCACTCAAGTCGATTTTCAACCCGCCTGGATCACTAAGTCCTTGGAAACGATTGTACTTCCCTAAGAACAGCATCGGTTCTGCGAGCCTGAATCGATAGATGGATTGCTTTACATCGCCCACCATAAACAAATTACCGTCGTCTTCTCCGCCGCGTTTCACAAGACGGACAATCGTCTCTTGCAATCGATTGGTATCCTGATATTCATCCACTAAAACTTCTTCAAATCGATTTCGGTAATCCACAGCAACATCCGATGGAAGCAATTCCCCATCTTCTTCTTTCGATAAAATACGTAGTGCATAATGTTCCAAATCCGAGAAATCCACAATACCACGATCGATTTTCACTTTTTCATACCGTGCACCAAAGTCAATAACCAAGTCAATAAGCGTATGCATTGCAGGTGCCATAAGCTTTATTTCAGCTAACAAACGTGCAGGTGTCCGTGTAAAATAAGAGTCTTTTATCGCAGTGACGACCTTTTTCACGTCATCACGAATCGCTTTTGCTCGTTTCGCAAGATCCTCGTCGCATGTATCTTTTTTAATCGTTCCTGCGCGCACCCATTTTATCGTTCCAAAAAATTCATACGTTTCTTCCCATGAACTCGTTGTAATTCGACGAATCGCTTCATCTATCCACACCAAGTCCATCTCCGCAGTAGCTGCAAGAGGTTCGGGACCATTTGGCATTTGAGCAATTCGACGTAAATCCCCTGTCAAAGCCGCCGCCTCTTCAAGCGAATGTCGAATGGCTGTTTTAAGTGGTTCGATAAAACCCAGTTCGTCAATCGATTGTATCTCGTCAATTTCATACTGCTGCGGAATCAATCGCAACCACTTTTCAGGGGATGGATGGACGCGCGAATAGTCGTATAAACGGTCAATCAGTCGTTCAATTAGCGAGTCGTCTCGGTCCGATGAAAAACTGTCTGCCAGCCGATACATCGCTTCAGGATTTTCCGCGCCATACGCTTCTTCAAGGACATCACCAATCGCGTCGTCCCGAAGAAGTGCCGCCTCTGTACTGTCCGCAATTCTAAAACCAGGATCTATATCCAGTAAATACGCATATTGGCGTACAACATTTTGACAAAAGGAGTGCAATGTGGAAATCTGTGCTTTGTTCAATAAATTCAATTGCCTGCGTAAATGAACAGAATCGGGATTGTTTTCAATCGCCTCTTCCAAAGCCTCCGACATTCGGTGCCTCATTTCAGCCGCGGATGCATTCGTAAACGTCACAACAAGCAATTGATCGACATCGATTGGGTTCACCTCATCAATGACCTTTTCAATCATCCGAGTGATCAGCACTTTCGTTTTTCCCGAACCTGCAGCAGCAGAAACAAGAATGTCTTTACCGGATGCCCAAATCGCTGTCCACTGTGCGTCTGTAAAAGTTAGTCCATCAGGTTTCGTCGGTATGTTCATCTCCTGCTACCTCCTTACGCATTTTTTCAAGCGATTCATCTTGTCCGAGCTCTTCATACGCCCGGTAATCTTGTGTAGGATCGCTCGGATCGAACTGACAAACCGATCGATACGAACAAAATTGACACGGCATACGTTCTTTTAATTTATACGGATAGACGCGTGCATCTCCTGCTAGCATTGCATTTCCAGCATTTTGGTGCTTCGTTCTGACGTAAGACCGCATCATTTGCATATCATCTGTCGTAAGCACTTTCGAAGCTTTTGTAAATGTTCCATCTTTCTTAAATCCAGCTGGAATAATTGCAGACGTTTGCCCGATACTGTCATCCATTCCTTCGATTACGTTCGGGCTGTCCAATAAATACCCGCGCATTTTGAAAGATTTCGCAATTTCTTGTTCCAAAGTTTCAGTCGACAATTCCGTTCCTGGTCGAATCATTGGATTGTGAATGTGCATATATAAAACGCCAGCCGGATCCGCATGCACTCCAAGCCATTTATCTGAGTTTTCCAGTGCAACGTCCAAATACGTCATCATTTGAAGCGACAATCCGTAGTACACTTCCGTCAAATCAAGACTTCGTGCAGATGATTTATAATCAACGACACGGACATAACTTTTCCCACCAATTTCAGATGCATCAATGCGGTCAATTCTGCCACGCATTTGCATCGTATCCCCACGACGAAGTGGGATTTTGAGTGACGGAAATTCATCACCCGGTCCAAATGCCGCTTCAATTGCGATCGGTTTGAAAACCGTCGATTTCGCTTGTGTGTTCAATGAATAAATGGTTCGTTGTATGATATGCATTAATTTACGTTGGATATAAATATAACGGTTCGTTGAAAGAAGAATACGGTTAAAGAAATACGGCGAAATATCTTCGACCGCGTCTTTCGCCAACTTCCAACACTCCTCTTTCGTAAGTTCCGCCCATGATTTACCGAGACGCATCGTTTCGTCAGACACCCATTTCAGCGCGGCATGAAACAAATCACCAATTGCTGGTGCCTCCAATGTGTATTCCGAGCGCTCACGTAGCGCAAGACCGAAAGAAGCATAATGTTGAAACGGACAACTGTAATAGGACTCGATTCTCGACACACTCGATACAAAAGACTCGCCGTAAAGACCCGCCGTCATCTCCGGATTTAAGCGTTCGGTTGAACTGCCGCTGTCCATTGCCCGTTTAATTCCTTTGGTCACAGTAGACCAATACGCATCCTTCTCATAATAAGCCATTACCGCCTGCCATTTCGGCGATAATTCTCCGGACATTTTCACTTCTCTTAATTTCAAAGCAGCAAATGGGAGAGCAGCTCGAGGATGACTTATGTAATCAAACCCATCTTCATCCAACAATTCCGAAGGATCTGTCACAGCAATAATGGTTTCTGTATTCAATAGCAATTGTTGAATTCGGGCAATATACATCGACGGAATCAATGTCTTTCCTTCTTCATCCGCCATGGGATACGAAATATACAACTGTTCCCGAGGGGCAGTAAATGCCCGGTAAGCCATAAAGGTTTCATCCATCAACTTCATTTTCGATGTCGGAGCAAGTTCAAATCCAATGGTACTGAACCATTCCCGGTCGACATCCGATAAAATCCCTTCATTATCAATCCGTTGCGGTAAAACACCATCGCTCACTCCGAGCACAAACACTACGTCAATATCCATTAAACTTGAAATTTCAATCGTCGAAACGGTCACTTGGTCGAGTGATGGTGGAATCCGTGTAAACTCAAGCGAATCCAGACCTTCATCTAAAATCCGAGCGGCTTCCACGGGATCCATGTCTTTTTCTCCAAACATGAGGACAAACTGATCCAATACATTGATCCAGCCGTTCCAAGCTTGTTCATGCTCTGTTGCCCCAAGAAGACGGCCTGCACGCTCTTCCTCCGCACGTAAATCAATGATTTTATCGTACACACGAAGTTGTTCCATGAAGACAAACAAGGCTTCCGCCACGTCCATCCCATTTTTCGCTCGCTTCATCTTTTTCTCAAAGTCATTCAGCGGTTCTCGAATGGAATCTCGAATCAGATGCAACTCTTCCTCTGCACGCAACTCATCATCGGTTTGCACTTCTGAATACATTTCAAGTCCGCGGTACTTCTTCACTTTCCATCGGCTGTCGTCAAACCAACGCGTGCTGTAAATGCCTTGTGCCAACACATAGTTTTCAAGTCGGTCCGAACGATCTCGCCACACCCGCTTATCTTCTCCGTGAGGAAAAAAGAGGTCTGTTTTCACTGCACGAAATATCGCTTCATACGACCACCCAGACGTAACAGCATCTAAAACAGAACGTGAAAACTCAATAAGCGGATGATGCAACATCGGCTTTTTCCGGCTAATAAAGACAGGTATATCGTAATGTGGGAAAATCGTTTCAATGAGTTCATCGTACTTTTCAGGCTGCCTATATAAAATGGAGATGTCTTTATACCGCTTTCCAGCCCGCATACGCTCGCGGATTTTACGTGCAACGGCATGAATTTCCGCCCGGCGATTCGTCGCTTCAATTAAAAGCACATTTCCAGTCGACTCTTTGGATTGTGCTGGGTAATGATCAAATTCTTTTTCAATATGTTGTAAATCATCATTCGTAAAACGGAGAGGTTCCGACAAATACACGTCTTCTTCTATTTCAATCGATTCCGCCCGGGCAATTCC
Source organism: Sporosarcina siberiensis (assembly GCF_042681925.1). Taxonomy (NCBI): domain Bacteria; kingdom Bacillati; phylum Bacillota; class Bacilli; order Caryophanales; family Caryophanaceae; genus Sporosarcina; species Sporosarcina siberiensis. The sequence goes on along the minus strand of NZ_JBHUGI010000004.1, from coordinate 204,510 downwards.
TCTTAAACGAAGTGATGTACGAACCGGATTGAAAAACAATTCATGATCCGCAAAACCAGTTAATGCACCTTCCATTGGGAGCACAACCGTCATTCGTTTTGCGTACTTCATTAGCTCCGTAATGATTTCATATTCTCTCGTCGTAAAGTTTTCGAATCCATCGATGTAAATATCCGCGCCCTTTAAGAGTTCCGCGTTTTTTATTTGCGCTGCAAGCAAGGCTAAATGGCCTTCGCTGTCAACATATGTAGTGCCAAGCCGTTCTTCAATTTTTGTGAGCAGCAGTTCTAAATCACTCGCTTTATCTAAAAGCGTCCGTGGGGCATTGGCTTCGATGAGCGCAGTTTGAAGTTCACTCATCGTTTGAAAATCCAAACAATAGCGACTGAATTCTTTTAATAAGTCGCCAATTTGTTCCGTAAATCCACGCTTACTCGCAGCTTGTCGAAACAGCTTGAACTCTTCACGATTGTCTTCGAGAACACTTCGAACAAGCATCCGATAACCAAATCCGTCAATTTCTTTTCGTGTAATGCCGCCTACTTCTTGCAGCACTCGCCATGCAAGCCGTTTAAACGTCGAAACTTGTGCACGAATAATACCATTCAACCCAAAATTGACGGACAAACTATGTTCCACTGAAAAGGACATCTGATCAGGCACAATTACAAGTATCGGTGTCCCGAGTGAGCGCTCTTTAAGTTCGGTCGCAATCTCCCGCTGAATGAAAGTCGTTTTACCGGAACCCGACCTCCCCGTAACGAATCGCAATGACATGTACAATCCCCCTATTCTTTCTAATCCATTCTAGTAAATTCGATTCCTCTATCCTTCCATTGTACAGAATTTACTCCACTTTGTATCCGCCCACGCTATGAAAAACAGAAGTTTCGAGACTTCGCAACGTTTATGCCAAACTTCGCAACGTTTTCGGGAAACCCCACAACATCTTTAAAACGACTAATTGGTCCAAAGGCTTTTCATTCCCGTAATTTATTCATACGTCATGATTTACGAACTTCGCTGTGATTCAGTCCAAATTAAAAAAGCCACCCTTTAAAAAGGTGACTGTTCAATAGACTAACCGTTTCACTATTCATCGATTTGAGTTGAAAGGGATTTAAAATCCGATTCGACTTTAGCATTCAAACGTTTTTCAATTTGTTTGCCAACGAACCAGAGTAGGATAATCGCAATGATAACAATTCCGGTTCGAATTGGGTTTGTTAGAAGTGCTTTTAAATCGTACCCAATGAAACTAGCAGTGAAAATCATTACCATATTCCCAGCCATTAGTGTAAGTAAGTAATATTTCTTCTTCATATCCGACAAACCTGCAACTAAGTTTACGAGAGCTGAAGGTGTGAACGGGAAACAGAGAAGTAGAAACAATGGCCCAAAACCATTTCGATCTACCCATTTAATTAATTTTTGAACACGTGGATTTCTCGTAATAAAACTGAGTAAGCGATTACGTCCATATTTACGAATAAGTAAAAATACGACATACGAACCCGCTGTCGTGCCGATCCACGATAATAGAAAACCGTACCAAAGACCAAATGCACCCGCATTCGCAAATACAAATACGAAAAGTGGTAGAAAAGGTAAAAAAGATTCAATAAAAGGAAGCAACAAACCAATTAGCGGCCCAAACGCACGGTAACTCTGCGACAATTCTATAATCTTATCTACATCCAACCATTCACTCATCCAATATACACCCTCATCTATCATGACTTGATAAGTATACCCAACGAACCTATCAATTATAGTTAACAAAAACTTTCTTTACTAAGTATTCCCCCTATTATAAACCCATTAAACCACTATTATGTAGTATAATCACTAAAACAACACTAGAAAGATGTGAAAATATGGCTAGTAATCAATTTATATTAGGTATTAAAGCGGGAATGAGCATTGCGATTGGTTACTTCCCTGTGGCTCTAACATTTGGCTTACTTGCAAAAACTGCGGGACTATCCATTTTCGAGACAACGGCTATGAGTATCTTCGTCTATGCCGGAGCAGCCCAGTACATGGCACTTAGTTTAATAGTATTGGCAGTTAATCCACTATTAATTGTCTTTAATACGTTTGTCGTTAATATCCGTCACTTACTTATGACGGCATCACTTAACGAAAAGATGCAACCCGATAAGAAATGGATCAAAGCAATTGTCGCATTTGGTATAACAGATGAAAGTTTTTCCGTACTGGCCACAAGTGTAAAAGGTAAAATATCTTCAGGCTTCGCATTAGGTGTAAATTTAATCGCCTATGGAAGTTGGGTGCTCTTCACCTTTATCGGTCATATTATTGGAGCTAACTTACCCGGTTTTTTAAAAGCGGCGATGTCCATAGCACTTTATGCAATGTTCATTGGTCTGCTCGTGCCGTCTATGAAGGGCAATCGTAAAGTTGTCCTACTTGCTGCTATTGCTGCTATCATTCATTTCATTTTATTCATCACCGAAACTTTATCAACAGGATGGGCACTTCTAGTCGCAACACTTGTATCCGCAATCCTAGTCGAAATCCTATATACAAAACGTAGAAATTCAAGCGAAAAAATGTATTCTAAGAAGGAGGAAGTTTAAATGGGACCTACTTATTGGTGGATGCTTTTTGGGATGGCATTCGTAACATACCTACCCCGGATGATTCCCCTCACTTTTTTAGACGGAATAAAATTGCCTCCGTTCATCACAGCAGTCTTGGGTAATATTCCATACGCAGTCCTCGGGGCACTCATTTTCCCAGCGGTCTTATATGTTCAAGAAGGCAATATTTTATTCGGCGTAATTGGTGCTACAGTCGCTTTTCTTATAGCCATTTTTGGCGGCGGTGTAATGTTCGTAGTCCTCGGAACAATCGGCGCACTCGCTTTATACAGTTTGGTAATGTAAAACGACTGGATGGGAGAATAATTTAGTACAAAAAAAAGACCATTAAGGTCTTTTTTTATGCGATTTATAACGTTAGTGAAGAGATTCCCGATGCTCGCTGATTTCCGTTCCGAGCGGACGCGTTCCACGGGGCGGGCGGTAAGCCGCATCGGATCGCTGTCGCTCCCTGCTGGGTCTTACCTGTCCCCGGGAAGAATTGAAATTCATTCTTCCTAAATCCTGCTGGAGTCGCCGCTCTGCACTCCAATCAGCTAAAATGTGTGAAATATAAGTTCAAACTATATGAGAAGAGATTATTATACGGTTAGAAAATATCTTCAATGTAATGTTCTTTATTTCAATGTGCAATCTAAGTTGCTTGAAGTGCAAGTCGGCGACTCCGAGAGGATTAGCGTGCGCCTTGAGACCCTGGACGGAGCGAAGCGAAGGAAGCGGCTCAAGCCACGCCCTCCGGAAAGCGTCCGACTGGAACGTAAAGCAATGGATTACTTGCAAACCCATGTAAGGAATATTATCCCCCAAACAAGTTCTCTCTTCACTCTCTTTCTGTTCGTGTTTTATCGACCATTCGCTTCGCATACCAAAATCCAGCCGTAAGTGAAAGTGCGTCTGCCACATACAAAACCCAGTTATGTGTAAAGCCCGCGTAAACCGAAGCGGCTACTAAAGCGACCGTCAACACGAGACCAACTATGGGGCTAAAAGTGACACGAGTAAAAAGTACGACTAGGAGGCCTGGCAAGAAAAGTGCTAATAGTAATTTTGTTTCAAACGAATCCAATGTGACCAATCCTTCCAGCTCTATTCTTTAGCGAACGACAAGAAGTCCAAGTCGATGATGATCATGTCTGTAAATCACTTGTTGCATTAACCGCACTTCACCGTCTCGCCCAATTACTTGCAAACGACAATGTGCGGCATTTATTTGAATTGCGTCATACAATTCCTTCTCATTACTCACTTGACGACCGTTCACCGACCGAATGCATTGACCTGCTTCAAGGCCCATCTTCTCACCTGGAGAATTCGGTAACACACCCGCAATGACAACTCCAGTCGAACTTGGAGCAACTGCATATGTTGGATTCCGTTCAGAAAATGCCGCTCTCATTGATATGAGAGCTCGTGAAACGACACCGATAAGCAGCGCACTCCATCCTAAAATAGGCATCCACAAAGCCGCTAAACCAACAATAAGCACACAGACACCTGCCGCAACAATAGACCGACCAATCTTTGGAAATAATACATCTGTGTACGTTGATCGCGCAACTTGAGAAAAACCAATAATTACGGGAACTGGAACGAATGTAAACATAGATTCACCTAGCGTAAACTGCGGCCAGTATGGTAGATAAGTAGAAATCATATCACCTGGAACAAGAAATACGATAGGCAACAACCATAATCGCTTTCCCTTAAATGCAGCTGCACGAAGACCTCGTTTTGTTGTTGTCAGAAATGGCGATACATCTTTTATCGAATAGCGACTGATGAGAAGCCCTTCCACAATCAACAGTAAGCCTGCAATTACAGGTATTGTCACAGCAAGTTCGCCGAAAAGATCCACATTCCCGGCCGACCAACCTAAATAAGAAAACCCGCTTGCGTACTCCCCCATGAAATAAAGTCCGAAAAACGCAACTGCCGTAAAGTAAATCGGTGACGCAACTTTATAGTAAAAAGTAAGAAGGGAAATAAGTGCAACTACACAAAATAAAACAAGCCATCCAGAATCCACAACTAAACCAACACCTAAGATGAGAACCGACAACACTAAACCGTATATCCACGACTCCGAAACAAGACGTTTTAATTCTGTTAAACCAGGTAATAAGCGTACTTTAAAACTTCGACGCTCCCGTTTTACCCGGAAATAGCCTAGCAATACTGCTGACAGTAGCGCGACTATAAAGAGCGGATTCAAGAAAAACAACGCAACCATCTGCATACCATCCATTAATATATTCTCCGTCACGAAACGTCACCGTCCATTCTTTCACACGTACATTACTACTATTGTAACAAATAAAGTAGTTACTATGCGAACGATTTTAAATCTTTCATATGAACCCACGCTATCAAATTAAAAAAAGCCTTTTAACAACGGAATTTCCATTGTTAAAAGACCTTCCATTTGAAAGTTATCAATTATCGATCTCATGATTCATATAACTGAGAGCCATTTGAAACTGTTCATCATTTTCACGATTATTCCGATACTCTTCTACCTTTGTTTTCATTGTTAGAAAGAACTTTCGATCCATAAGGTTTTTTGTATCTACTTTCGCATCTGTTCGGAACTTCTTAACGGCTTCGGTAGTTTTTTCATCATAATACCCATCTTCTCGACCGACATTATATCCTAACGCCAATAATAAACGTTGTGCATATGCGATGTCTTCATTGAAATCGCCTTCTTTAAATTCACCAGTGACAATGCGTATATGTTCGTCAAAGAGGTCGCTTTGTTCAACCTCAAGATCCGCCGCAACACCTTTACCATGAATCCAACGTTCTTTTGGCGTCAACCATTTCGCGGTTGATAATTTTACTTCTCCACCATTCGATAAGTCAATTGTTTCTTGAACAGTTCCTTTTCCAAAACTGGTCGTTCCTGCGATGTACCCTCTTTTCAAATCCTTTAACGCCCCACTCAACACTTCACTAGCGGATGCACTTCCCTTATCTTGCAATAAAACAACCGGCATTTTCTTCAATTTTTCATTGAACGTATGCTCTTCTGACTTCTCAACAACGAGTGGCGTCATAATTCCTTTTGCATCTTGCATAAATGTGAAAACCGTTTTTTCAGGCAGTAAACTTCCAGCAATTTCAGCGACACTATGCAAATAACCCCCTGGATTGCCACGGACATCGATTATAAGGCCCTGTACACCGCTTTCTACAAGCTTATCCGTCTCTTTCTGCCATTCAGCAGCGGTTTCTGCCCCGAACGTCGTAATCGATATGTAACCGACTTTCCGCTCATTATTTTGGATTACTTCACTCGATACCGTTTTCACAGCAATTACGTCTCGTGTTACAGACAACTCTAGATGTTTATTTAAATCTGGTCTAAAAATAGTCATAGATACCGTTGTCCCTTTTTTACCACGAATGCGTCGAACAACATCTTGAAGCGTATCACCGTCAACTCGTTCACCGTCAATCTGCACAATCTCATCATAAGGTCTCAGACCCGCTTTATCTGCAGGAGAAGATTTTACAGGAGCAACAATTACAAACTTTCCATTCGTTCGTGTAATTTCAGCGCCTATTCCAATCCGCTCCCCGGCAAGAGATTCCTTATGGGCCGCAGCTTCATCTGCCGTTAAATACGTCGAATACAAATCTCCAATCGAGTCTGCCATTCCGCGCAGTGCACCTTCAGTAATCATCTTCTCATTGACTGGGTAAACCGCTCTTTCCTGAATGATGGAGAATGCCTCATCGATTACAGAAACAGCTACATTCGGCGCACCATCCACACTTCCTTCCTTACTAAACGTGCCATTAACAAGTACAAATAGAACGACAGCTACTGCCACTATTGTGAATAAAAAAACCTGGAATCTACGCATACCATTCCCCCTCCGTTCACTATATGAACAGCGGAGAAATAATACGACATCAGAAACCAGGCTTCTTTTAATTTAAATTATCTACATATACTTTTAACGTTTTCTCATCCATTGCAGCTACAACTTTTTGACCAATTGTCCCATCTGTGTTTATAAAATAAGATGTTGGGATACCAATGACTGCGTAATCATCCATTACACGCCCATCTTCATCAAGGGGAATAGGGAAAGTCAGACCGAATGCATCTATAAAATTCTCAATTCCTTCCATTCCTTTACGTTCCTGTTTTGTTAAATTTACTGCAATAATCTCTACATTATCGGACTCTTTATGTTTCTTGTAATAGTTTTCCATATGCGGCATTTCTGCTTTACAAGGTCCACACCAAGATGCCCAGAAATTAAGAATCACTTTTTTGCCCTTATAATCCGATAATTTTACAACATCACCTGAAAGAGTAGTAAGTTCAAAATCGGGTGGTGTGTTACCTGGTTTAAAACCTGTACTATCTGTTAAAGAAGTGTCTGATCCTGGTGATTGTGGAATAGGTTCTGCTTTTTCAAGATTTGATTTAACAGTTAACACAATCATTGCTCCAATTATCAAAGCAGTTATCATAATTCCCACTGTTTTCTTATTCATACTTTCTCCTCCGATTCACGTTTCCAATACAAGCAAATTGCAAAAAACAAGCCCATACAAATCGTTGCAATCACAGGTGTTCCCGTAATTCCCTGTTCTTGAAAAGCCGCAACAAATACATGTACAGCCATCCATAGCACGGTAAGCTGAATTGCCCAACTTCTAGATTTATATGCGTTTAGCCAAACGAGTACACCGAAGCCAAGAAATAAACCAACCGTTACTACATTAACAATCCAATCCCCTGGGTTCATAACTACCATAAGGATTTGATAAACGACTTGGACAGAAACCGCACCCATAAATAGGGCCACAAGTCTTTCAAATGAATAATTCTTTCCAATTTCAAGTACAATTCTCGCACCAGCAACTGCAAGACCCAAATAAAACCCTACAATCCCTCCATTGAAATAAATAATAGAAAGAGGCGACTTTATGACTGTTTCAAAGTTCGTTAGAATAACACTAAATTTCCAGACAATAATAAAATAAAAGAGTGCATCTGAAAAGACATCTGCCGCATGCTTTCCACTTTTAATTCGAACAACAGCAAACGCGATAACAAAAGCTATAGCAAGAGCTATCCATGTTGAGGGAACTGTAATTGAACCGATCATAAACATCTTTGTATCCGACATCGCATTGTTGCTCCTTTAGTTCATTCTCACGTGTATGCTAACGAATTTATATATAAAATGCGACTTTTTTGCCCATAAAAAAAGAGTTCGCATCTATTTACAGATGCGAACTCTTAACCTATTAAATAGGTACGTAGCGACGTGGATTTACGGCACCAGAACCTGAAGAGTAATATCCTTCATAGAACTCAAAATGTAAATGTGGACCTGTTGAGGCTCCTGTTGTACCAATTTTACCAATTGCTTGTCCTTTTCCTACAACTTGACCGGATGAAACTCCGATACTTGAAAGATGAGCATAGACTGTTGTATATGTTGAACCATTCACTGAATGAGTGATAACAATATGGTTTCCAAGTGTACTATGAAAACCAGCAGTAGACACAACGCCATCACCTGCAGCTACAACTCTAGTACCCGTTGAATTTGCAATATCGATTCCTGCATGCAGCTTACTTACGCCGTAAATCGGATGGTGACGATAGCCAAATTCAGATGATACTCTTCCGCTTGCAGGTCTTGTCCAAGTTCCATTGGAAACTGGTGGTGTATAAGATGATGCAGAACCCGAACTACTGTTTTTAGATGCTGCAGCTTTTGCCGCTGCTGCTGCTTTACGTTTTTGTTCTGCCGCTGCTTGTCGTTTCTTTTCTTCAGCTGCTTTACGAGCTACTTCAACGAGACGCTTCTGTTCAGCAACAATTTGCTGTTCTACTTCTTTACTCATTTCATGAGCTTCATGATAATCTTCTTCTAAACTACTTTTCTCAGTTTTCAGTTTAGATTGTTCTACTTCCAACTGTGATACTAGACTGTCTTTTTCATTTTTTTGTGATTCAAGAGATTTCTTCATCTCTTCTAGTGAACTTTTATTCTCTTCTTGTTCAGCAAGTTTTTGTTCAACACTCGCTTTTTCTACTTCCAATTGTTCCTGGTCAGCAGCTTGTTCTGTCATTATTGCACGATCCGCATCCATCAGAGTACTGACGGCTGAAAAACGGTCGATAAAGTCTGAAAAGCTATTCGCTCCTAGCAACACATCTATATAATCGATTGTACCGCCTTTTACTTGCATGATTTGAACTCTCTCACGAAGTACTAAATCTCGCTCTTTAATTTTTTGAATAAGTTCCTTAATTGAGATTTGCAATGCCTCAATTTCAGTCGTAGTTTTTTCAATTTCAAGTTCCATGCGTTCAATATTATGGTTTGTTTCATTTACTTTGTTATTTAAAATAGTGATTTGTTCAATAATCTTTTCGATTGTTGACTGGTTCTCAGTGATTTCAGTTGTTTTTTGTTTAATCCCCGAATTTAAATCATTTTTCTTTTTCTCAAGCTCGTTCTGTTCATTCTTCATATCATTTAATGTTGCTGCAGATATGGAAGGCATTACAGATGACATTAGGAAAATCACCATTACTAGTGACATTATCCATTTATTAATTCTCAATTCGTAGGTTCCCCCTTATAATCACACTTTTCTATTTTTATACCTTTAAAAACTTACGAATGGACACAAAGCTTCCCCACACTCCAATGAAGATGCCCATGAATAATAATAATCCGTTAATTTGATAAAGGAATGGTGTCACATTTAGTAGTTGAAAAAGTTCTCCTGCTAGTCGTGGCTCTAAATAGTTATGTATGTTCGTATAGGAAATTGTAAGTATAACCATGGGTAAAATTGCACCAAAAATACCGAGCCAAATTCCTTCAAGTAAAAATGGAATACGCACAAAGTTATTTGTAGCTCCTACTAATTTCATTATCTCTATTTCTTTTCTTCTAGCCACGATTGTTACACGTATCGTATTCGATATAAGGAACATGGCAGTGAATAGAAGAGCAATAATCAAACCAATTCCAATGTTACGACTTAAATTCAGCAAGTTGAAAAGCTTCTCAACTTTACCTTCGCCGTAAACTACTTCATACACATAATCGAAAGTTCCAATTTCCTTTGCAATTGCCGGTGTTTGCTGAGGATCTTCTGCTCGAATATAAAATGCGTGACGTAGTGGATTGTTTTGCTTAAAGAGCCCAAATTCATCTCCAAAACCTTTAATCATATTGTCTAGCTCTTCTTCATTCGAAGAATATATCACTTCGAGTACGCCATCCATTGAACGTAGTTCTTCTTCGAGACTGGATATAACTTCTTTGTCAGCAGCTAGATCTACAGTCATTTTTATTTCGACATCTTTTTCAATGTTTGTTGCCAATTGATTGAGGTTCATCATTACGACAATAAAAGCACCTACAAGTAGAAGCGTTACTGTAACTGCACTAATAGATGCAAATGTCATCCAACCGTTTCGACCTATACTTTTAAAACTTTCACGAATATGCCTTCTAATTGTTCTAGCTTTCATATCCGTAATCACCTCCGAATTCATCACGGGTGACCATTCCACCATCGATTGCAATAACTCGATGTCTAATTCTGTTCACGATTTCTTTGTTATGTGTAGCCATAATTATTGTTGTTCCACGTAAATTAATTTCTTCAAAAATCTTCATAATTTCCCAAGATGTTTCAGGATCCAAATTACCTGTTGGCTCGTCCGCTATAACAAGCTGCGGAACATTGACGATAGATCTTGCTATCGAAACCCTTTGTTGTTCTCCGCCCGATAACTCAGTAGGAAACATTCTAGCTTTATGTGTAAGTCCCACTAGCGCAAGGACATCGTTCACTTTTTGTCTTATTTGAGCCGGCGACTCCTCAATTACTTCTAGTGCATACGCCACATTTTCATAAACATTTAACTTTTGTAAAAGTTTGAAGTCTTGAAACACGACGCCTATCTTTCTTCTTAAATATGGAACTCGTTTTTCACGAAGTGTTCCAATATTAATGCCGTTAATAATAATTTCACCACTTGTTGGTATTGCTTCTCGGTACATCATTTTAATGAATGTTGATTTTCCGGCCCCACTCGGTCCAACAACATAGACAAATTCGCCTCGACCAATTTCGATGTTAATACCATTAGCTGCTACCACACCGTTTGAGTACTTCTTGTAAACATTTTTCATCACAATCATGTAAAAACCACCTGAATCTTAAGCATTTTGATTTTATCCAACATTATCATTGTAACATGTATCGCTCTTCGAATTATTACAGTTATATTTCATTTGTTAAATTAACAATACCTGTGTCTTTTATTGTCTAAAATGCTTTAAGTCTACCAGTACTAGATTGATAACGACTTATAACTTGATATACTAATCTGTTTTATTCGACTCATTTTCGTAAAGTCCTCTATTCGTACACATCATTATTTCAAAAAAACAGCAAATTCTTATCAATTAAGCAGTTCTCTTGGAAATAAAGTAGATTCTGAGTTTTCTTTGTAGAATTTTGAGTTGAAAGTGAATGTTATACATTAAGGACTGTTAGTTCTTCATACTAGTTCAAGATTGGACCCTTTGTAAAATCAAGCGACTTCTATGTAAAATACTTCCAAAGTTTTTAGCACATAGAAAAACCGACCTAAGCAACTGCTTAGGTCGGTTTTAATTTAAAGATTGGTAATTATTTCTTTTCAGCAAGCCATTTCGCTACTGCTGTAGCTTCTTCGCCTTCTATAATTCCTGCAGGCATACCTGGTTTACCGTCTACGATAATACCGTGAATTTCATCTTCAGATAGAGATCCGCCAACTTTATCAAGTGCCGGTCCTGCTCCACCTTCAAGGTTTCCACCATGACATGAAACACAGCTGTTTGCTTGATAAATTGCTTCGCCATCTGCTGCAGCTGTTTCAGTGCTAGTGCCAGTGTCTGTCGAAGTATCTTTATCGTCTGCTTTATCTCCGCCACATGCACCAAGCACAAGCGTTGCACCAAATAATACTGCTAATAGTTGTTTTTTCAAGTAATTCCCTCCTCCGACTAATTAGTATCGTTCTAAGTAAGTATACCAAAATAACACACTTTTGAACCCTGTATAGATTGCTTCTTTTTTACTTTCAACAGTTAAAACATGATACTAACAAGCTTTTACATTTGTACCAAATTTGTGAACTGTCGAAAGAAGTGTGATCTATTCTTATATATACCCAGTTTTTCAATCTCAAACCTCAAAATTAAAAAATTCAGCGAATTATGAAATCTGCGAACGTAAATAAGCATTAATAAAGAGGTCGATTTCGCCGTCCATGACCGCACTTACATTCCCTGTTTCTGCATCTGTTCTGTGATCTTTGACCATTGAATACGGATGGAAAACATAAGAACGAATTTGACTTCCCCAACCAATTTCCTTTTGATCGCCACGAATTTCAAGAAGACGGGCTTGCTCTTCTTCCACTCGAATTTGATACAGTTTGGATTTCAGTAAGTTCATTGCACGTTCACGGTTTTTAATTTGCGACCGTTCTGTCTGACACGTAACAACTGCACCTGTAGGTAAATGCGTCATTCGTACAGCAGAATCGGTAACGTTAACGTGCTGACCACCTGCACCACTTGAACGGTACGTATCAATTTTAAGATCCTCAGTACGAATTTCAATATCGATATCACCGTCAAATTCAGGCATTACTTCAATTGACGAAAACGATGTATGACGACGTCCTGATGAATCGAACGGAGAAATCCGCACAAGACGATGTACGCCTTTTTCAGCTTTCAAATAACCATAAGCATTATGCCCTTTAATCGCTAACGTCACTGATTTAACTCCGGCTTCATCGCCTGCTTGGTAGTCCAGTGTCTCTACTTTGAAACCATTATGCTCTGCCCAGCGCGTGTACATGCGCAGAAGCATCGATGCCCAGTCCTGAGACTCTGTTCCACCTGCACCTGAGTGAAGCTCCACAACAGCGTTGTTGCGGTCAAATTCGCCACTTAAAAGCATTTGTAAATCAAACGCCTCAAGTTTCTTTTTATGCTTCTTCAGTTCAACTCCAAGATCCTCTTGCATTTCTTCATCGAACTCTTCACGAAGTAATTCAAGCGTCATTTCAAGGTTTTCTTGTTCATCGGATAACTCCATGTATTCTCCGACAACATCTTTCAATGCGTTCGAATCAGATATTACTTGTTGTGCTGCATTTTGGTCATCCCAAAATCCAGGCTCCGCCATTACTTCATCAAGTTCTTGGATTCGTGCCTCTTTGTTTTCTAAGTCAAAGAGACCCCCTAAAGTCGGCTAATTTCTTAGCGGATTTGTCTAGCTCGTTACGTACATCGGATAATTCGATCATTCTATTTTCCTCCTGAAATATGGTGCGATTTAATTAGTTTTTGCCGTGACAGTTTTTATACTTCTTGCCGCTTCCGCATGTACAAGGGTCATTTCGACCGACGTTAACCGCGCGACGAACTGGTTTCTTACGAACAGCTTCACCGTCTTCTTTCGGATTGACTGCTTGCCCTTTGACCACTTCTTCACGTTCAAGATTACTGCGTATTTCAGCCTTCATTGCATACCTAGCAGCGTCGTCTTCAATCAGCAGAACCATTTCTTCGAACATCGCAAAACCTTCACTTTGGTATTCGCGAAGCGGATCGGTTTGACCATACGCACGTAAATGAATTCCGTGACGCAATTGGTCCATAGCATCAATATGCTCTGTCCATTTCGAATCTATTGCACGAAGAAGAATTACTTTTTCGAATTCGCGCATGCGCTCTTCCGTCATTTCTTCTTCTTTTTCATCGTAGCGGTTAAGAACTGCCTCTTTTAATAGTGCTACAATCTGTTCCGCCGTTTTACCTTCAAGGTCTGCTTTCGTAATGCTTCCTTCAGGTAAAAGATTAGCTCCTATGAAATCTTCAAGAGCTTTTAGCGTCCAGTTGTCCGCACTCGTATCTGAAGTGTGAACAGCAACTGCGCGCTCAATAACAGACTCCAACATTTTCTCAACAATACCGCGAATGTTTTCAGAATCAAGAACTTCATTTCGTTCTTTATAAATGATTTCACGTTGTTGACGAAGCACATCATCATATTGAAGAAGACGTTTCCGTGAATCAAAGTTATTCCCTTCAACACGTTTCTGTGCAGATTCCACAGATTTGGAAACCATTTTCGATTGAATCGGCGTTGTATCATCCATACCAAGACGAGTCATCATGGACTTCATCTGATCGGAGCCAAATCTGCGCATCAGTTCATCTTCAAGCGATAAATAGAACTGCGTAATTCCTGGATCCCCTTGACGACCTGAACGACCTCTTAACTGATTATCAATTCGGCGTGATTCATGACGCTCTGTACCAAGTACAGCAAGACCGCCAACTTCAACAACACCTTCACCGAGCTTGATGTCCGTACCACGTCCTGCCATGTTTGTAGCAATCGTAACCGAACCTTTTTGACCTGCACTTAAAATGATTTCAGCCTCGCGGCCATGGTTTTTCGCATTCAGTACGTTGTGGTTTACTCCGTATTTAGTCAAATACTTCGAAATGATTTCAGACGTTTCAATCGCGACTGTACCGACAAGAACCGGCTGTCCCGTTGCATTTCGCTCTTTAATATCTTCCGCAACAGCTCTGAATTTTCCCTCCATAGAAGAGTAAATCAAATCTGCACGGTCATCACGGACAATGGGACGGTTTGTTGGAATTTCAATAACGTTCATATTGTAAATGTTACGGAATTCCTCTTCCTCAGTCTTCGCTGTACCCGTCATTCCTGAAAGCTTGTCATACATTCTGAAAAAGTTCTGGAATGTAATCGTTGCGAGAGTCATCGTTTCATTTTGAACTTCAAGACCTTCTTTAGCCTCAATTGCCTGATGCAGTCCATCGCTGTAGCGACGACCTTTCATAAGACGCCCTGTAAATGAGTCGACAATTACAACATTGCCTTCTTCAACAACATAATCGATGTCGACATGCATACTCACACGCGCTTTTAACGCTTGATTAATTACATGGTTCAACTGCACGTGTTTCAAATCGAATAAGTTGTCGATACTGAATGATTTCTCAGCCTTTTCAATTCCAGACTCTGTAAGTACTACGCCTTTTGTTGACTCTTCATACGAATAGTCTTCTTCTTTATTCAAAGTTTGAACAAACATATTCGAAAGCCTATAAAGTTCAGCAGCCTTCGCAGCTTGTCCAGAAATAATAAGTGGCGTACGAGCTTCATCAATTAAAATTGAGTCAACCTCATCTATTACGCCGTAAAAGAGCGGTCGTTGTACTTTGTGTTCACTATAGAGCACCATATTATCACGTAAATAATCAAAACCAAGCTCGTTATTCGTACTATACGTTACGTCTGCTTGGTAAGCTTCACGTTTTTCTTCTTTAGACATGCTGTTTAAGTTTAAGCCTACTGATAAACCAAGAAACTCATAAAGATTGCCCATTTCCTCTGCATCACGACTCGCAAGATATTCGTTTACAGTTACAACGTGAACGCCTTTTCCAGCAAGCGCATTTAAATAAACCGCAAGTGTCGACGTAAGCGTCTTACCTTCACCGGTTTTCATTTCAGCAATATTTCCTTCATGTAAAGCAGAAGCACCAATAATTTGGACACGAAACGGAGTCATACCGAGCACCCGAGTCGACGCTTCACGGACAACTGCAAATGCTTCAGCTTGAAGTGAATCGAGTGTTTCTCCACGTTCAATACGTTCTTTAAATTCTTCTGTCTTTTGTTTAAGTTCCTCATCCGAAAGTTTTTGCATATCGGAAGCTAGAGCTTCAACCTGATCAGAAACTTTTTCCAACCGCTTTATATCTCGTTTATTCGAATCAAACATTTTTGATAAAGCACTTAGCATTTAGGTCACATCCTCATTTAATTCACCCTTCATTTTAACACTGCCTTTAGTCCGGTGCAAATGTCTAAACCCTTTTATTCAAAAAAATAAATCCTTAGGCAGTATAACCACCTAAGGATTCACTAAAGTCATATGGGATTGAACTTAATTTGTTTCAATTAAACCGTACTGACCGTCTTTACGTTTGTATACGATATTTGTTTCGTCTGAACCAGCATCTGTAAAAACAAAGAATGTATGGCCAAGCATATTCATTTGTAAGATTGCTTCTTCCTGGTCCATTGGTTTCAAGTCAAATCGCTTCGTACGTACAACAGAGAATTCTGAGTCGTCCTCTTCAGAAACGTCTGTAGCTGTGCCGCCATTGCTTTTATTTACAGAAGCAAAGAAAGCTGCAACTCCTTCACGTTCACGAAATTTACGATTCACTCTTGTTTTATATTTACGAATTTGACGTTCTAATTTATCAACAATTAAATCGATTGCTGCATACAAATCTGTATGACGTTCTTCAGCACGTAATGTTAAGTTTTTCATTGGAATTGTGACTTCCACTTTTGTTTGTTTGTCATTATAAACTTTCATGTTTACATGTGCAGTTGCGTTCGCACCATCTGTAAAGTATCTCTCAAGCTTTTGAATCTTTTTCTCGACGTGTTCGCGAATCGCCGGAGTCACCTCAATGTTCTCACCACGGATATTGAAATCTAGCATAATGAACTCCTCCTTTAGTTAACTATTACCTTCTCCTGTACACTTCTATACGTTCCCACAATAACCCTTCTAGAAACATAAATATTAAAAAGAATTTTGTCGAATTATGAGAGAGCCTTGTCTGGACAAGGTTTACAGGACATAGTTATTTTATTGTTTTTCACTACTTTCGGATTTCCTTAGCAATTTGAGCTCAGCTACAATCAATTGCTCTTTTTCCAAATCCTCTTCAAAATCAAAACCATACAGAAAATCCTTTTGATAGGACTCTTTCCAAACGAGCGTACCAAGAACTTCTATTTTCGCTTGATACAGAGTGAATTCCAATTGAATGTTCACAGCATCACGCGAAAATGGAATATCAAACTCTGCAAGGAGCTTGGCACCACCAGGACTCAAGTCAACTAGGGTACAATCTCCCTTCTTTGATTTTTGCTCCTCGGCTTCTCCCATAACAATTCTAAACTTCGCATCTAAGGGTTTACCGAATGTATAACGAAAATACTCCGATCGTTTATATAACATCCCTTACACCCCGTTCCTTAGCATATCTTTAACTTAACCCGATTATACCAAAAAAACTTCCTTTACTCCACATTCGACAAACTTCGCGTCCGTCTCATCGTTCCATCAATGGTATGAACCATTCGCTCATTGTCCACTACCGTTGTGTGAATGGACGCATTGACTTCTTCTAATGAAGCACTTGACTCCGAAAGTAAATCTGCAAAGGATGCCGTCATTAATCCAATATCATTTGTATCTTTTGTAATCAAGGCCATTTTCCCATCAAACGTACTGATTTTTGAATGCAATTCAGATAACAAACTATGCATGCCCACAACCTTTTCTTCAACAACGGTTGTAAACGCCGTTTGCGCAGAAAGCTTTCCAGTACTGTCCGTTAACTGCAGTCTGGACTGATTGTTCGTATCATTCACATCCGTTAGATTTGTATTGATTTCAACAAGTGTGTCTGCAGTCATTCCCGCAAGCTTTCGAATTTCATTCGCAACAACTGCAAAACCTTTACCGTGTTCGCCAGCTCGAGCAGCTTCGATGGACGCATTCAATGCAAGAAGGTTTGTCTGTCCTGTAATCGTTTCAATCGATTTCGCCAATGCATTCGTTTTCTGAATGTTTACCGTTAGTTCATCAAACGAAGCATTTAATCCATTCAAGAACTCTTCAACATCTCCCATACCGTTTCTCAAATTTCCCATCAACTCAACAATTTCACTCGATTCAGTTCTCAGTTGCAATGTATTTTCGTTCATGAAACGTGTTTCACCGTGCATACCATCTATTTCTTTCGTCGTTCGCTCTGCATTTTGTGCGATTTGAGCAATTTGAGACGCTTCTTGCTCTACTCCAGCTGAAACTCCATCCATTATTCCCAACAATTCTTGTTGAGTTACTAAATGCCGTGCAGCCGTCTCACTAATATTCGTTAAATCATCTGCTACGCGATTTACACCTGTATTCAATAAACGATGTCTCTCTTCTTCCTGAAGCGCTAATGATGCCTGTTCAGCAGTAAACACTCCTACTTTTTCTTCAAGCTTCCTCGTTTGACTAATTTGAATGAATAACCCAACCGCAAGCAAAATTAAAACAAGTAGAAGAGTTCCTTTACTATCCGCAATGATCTCTTGATGAGGAAACTTAATAAGAAACGAAAAAGTAACTAAAACCGCAAGCACTGTTCCGTAAGACATCAGACTTCTTGATGAATGCACACTTGATATTCCTAATATAAAGAATGCAATTCCAATAGTTGCTAAGGATGGTTCGCCTACAACAGCACTAAATAAAGTAGCAAAGGCCGTTAAACTTAGTGCAATCCACGGAAATATTTCTTCAAAAACACGGTACTTCTTTGATAAGAAATAAGTTAGGATCGTAAAAATAACCGGTATCGCCATACTTCCCGTCTTAATTAGTTCTTGTCCGGTTACTATATAAAAGAGTAGTCCAATAAAACTCGATCCACCTAACGTTATTAAAAGAATTAAGTTTTTATCCGCATACTCTTTACTTCGAATCGTTGCCACACTCTGCATTCAAATTCCCCCTAAAAGCTAATTGTTATAGTATTGAATGAACAACCACTCATTATTTCTATGCAGTAAAAGTAGGTAGAGGAATCTCCACCTCTATTTTAATGCTCTCTATAGAAGCACTTAAATCTTTCTGTCTACGAGTAAGCCCACAAACTCTCGCATAGCAGCATGAATGTCCATCAATTTCTTGGAAGGAATTTCTCGAATGACTTCTTCCGTCTGTGGATCCACAATTGTTACATAGTATTCATTCAACTTATCATGAAATTTAAAACGCAATTGCGTGTTGGACGTTTCCAAGAATGTATTCATACTATCTATTAATTGCTGCGCTTTCTCTGCAGGAAGATGTTGTTCATTATCCGATTTCTTCTCTGTATTATTTGGAAATGCTTGTACCGGTGCTACTTTGATTTCCAAAGTTGGAGTGATTTTGTCTACTTGAACAACCCCTTGTTGCGAAGAACCCCCACCATCCATACGACTAACCATTCCGAATACCCTCCTATTCAAAATATACACATTATTACTTATATTATCGGCATAAGGAAATGATAGTTTAGTATCATTTACAACTAGTACCCGGAATAATAATCTTCATTTAAAAAAGTGAAAAAGGTCGTACAGCAAAGTAGAATCCATTTGCTGTACGACCTTTAATTATTCCAGTTTCAATCAACGTCCTGTTTATAAATATCATACAGAACATTTGACTCATTCACAAAAACTGAATTCAATCTTGTTCGTTCTTCTATTTTATATTTTAGTTTATACGCTCGTTGAATTTTCCGTTCAAATGAATACGCACTTAACTCTATATCTAAAGTGGTTCCATTACTCAGAAACACCTTAGTCTTTTTCTTACAAATCGATTCGTGTCTATCAATATGGTGTAATGCAAACCATATACAATTTGGGCTTGTAGGTGATTTAGTTGGAAACCAATAAAAATCAAGCTTTTCATTAGCAACTATTGGACACATCGTTACGTTCCCTAAAATTGCTCGAGAACCTTGACTCGCTCCTTTAAAACTTGAACCAAAGTATCTAAGGTTTTGGTCAATTAATTCTGTTGGACTTAGTGCTATTTTAAGCACTCGATCCGTTTCTACTATATGTGTATATAAATATCCATGTTTATCATGCTTCGGATTAAAGTACATTGTTTCGCGTTTAATGACATAAGTTCCACTTCGATTCATTTACTAATCCCCCTTTTCAATTTTCACAACTATCTTTTTGATAGAAAAGGAGTATACTGACCATAGTTGGTATACTCCAACGCAGATCCCTGAGTAAGTCTCTCACGACTTTGTTTTACTCAGGGATTTCTTTTTTTCGCCTCTTTTTTCACACCACACTCACCTCCAAAACTATATCCCTCAAAATCCGACATCTCTATATGTATAATTCGTAATTCAGACCGCGAAAGACTAAAGGACTATCTACACGTATAATCCTTCTGTATTAATTTGTTTACAAAAAAAAGCACTAATAATAACTATATGCTATTTTATGACATAATTTGACCTAATTAGCTTGTCTTTTTTTATTGTATACTACTGCCTATTACTTGTCCAACATTTCTTAATATTCCAATTAAATTAAATTAATGGAAAATATTAGAATTGTAGAGACATGATATTTAAAAATTTCAGGTTGTTATTCTTATAATACCTTTTTCATGAAACACTATAGAAACACCCAATTTTCCCCATTTGAAATAGTAACGTTTTATATTTTTTCGTGTCCCTTAAGTAGAAAAAGACTTCATGCATATCGCAAGAAGTCCAGTGTTATCGAGGTAAACGAGTAGTATATCCTCGGCAAGTAAATCTTGCACTTATTTATCAAGCCCGGGTTGAGTTTCGGTATTATTTTTCAGGGAGTAGATATAAGTACTTCTGCAGTCTTTTCATTATTCAAAACTGAGTGTTTTTTCATTGAACCTGTATTTGAGAATGATCTATTCTGATTCAAACCGATTCAGAATTTACAGAAAGGATTTTTCGTAGTGTTGATTTGGGCGATTTGGTTTTTAAAGTTGGACTGTTTTCTTATGTATCGAGTTAGCGTCTTTACAATAATAAACTCTCCATTTTTCGTGTAAGCCTTAGTCTTAAAATCTCATTTGATGAAAATTCCTGACAAATGGCCAGCAGTTCATTTCGGTAGTCTTCCCATCCCTCAAATACAGGACTATCCGACAGTGCAAAAATCTTGCTCATAAATTTTTCTTGTTCATTCAGAGCAACTACTTTAACCGCTATTTCTTTAATAGATTCCAATGTACGGTCAATTAAATTTGCTAACTCCCCATCTGCGTCATCCGAATATCGGAATACCCCCATGCTTTTTTCAAGCAACATTCCTGCAAGGAACAAAGCAAGTAAATGTTCCTTCTGGTCTTTCACAATGTCCAATACATCTTCTATTTCGTCTACAAAAAAGGGTACATCGCGAGAACTTATATATTTATCCTCACCTGCATATTCCTCTATTGTTTCATCGATGAGATTTTTACATGTATCAATTACGAATGAAGGATCTTCCTTACAATAGTGATCCAGAAGATGATTTTTCAACACCAAATCCTTACTGGATAGATCCATTAGTACTTCAATCAGCTTTTCTTTTGTCAAATGACTTAGAGCTTCTTTCAAATCAGACTGCCTTTCAGGTTTATTTTCATTTTTTACAACTGATATTTCTCTAAGATCATAATATACCGCTACCTCATGTTTACAAACGTTACCCATATCATATGGACATCCGCAAATAGAGTACAAAATCGATCCATTATCATCTATGCGTACATTGACCCTATAGTTTGTCGTCCCTGAGACAAGAAAAGAATAAGTGTTGTTCCCTTGAAATTCCTTAACTAATATATTTCCATTTTCATAATAGTCTAATCCGCGATCCACTATTTTTTTGCTTACTTCATTTTCAAATGAATGGATGTTCACCTTGTATCTCATCTCCTATTTCTCCGTCATCTTTTTCAATTAAACCATCTTCATAGGCTTCTTCCCATGTTATTCCATACGGAGCACCTCCAGATGTATACCCAGCAATAAAGTAGAAGGTTTCATTCTGTGTATCTATATCAACGTCCAAATTCTTCCTTTGTTTTCCAGATTTCTTTTTGTTCATTTTTTTAAGCCTCTTTAGGAATAGTTCTTTCTGCGGGTTGCGGAATGTACTGATTACAATTTGATAAATGTAATTCAATTTAACTTTACTATACAGCGAAATTTATTTAAATATGTACATTAAAAATATGTGGAATAAGCGCATATGAACGTAAAGGAACCATTTAAAAATGAACGAACCCACAGATGCTAACTGCTGGTTCGCTCATTCTTCAAGTAGGAAGTTTCCTTATACAATTCACGATGGTCTACACGTAGAAATCTGAATTTATCATACCATCTAAATCGACTTTATAATTTCACTGATTTCTTCAAGAGTTAAGCCAGTGATTTTTGAAATCAGTTCGGTAGGTAGATCTTCGCCATACATTTTAATCACTACTTCTTTCTTTTCTTTTTCTTTTCCATCTTCCCGAGCATCATATTCCCTCTGCTGAATGTCTTTTAATTCTCGCTCTCTATATTCAGCCAAGCGTTTTGTTTCAGGATTTTGACTCAGTCTCTCAATTTCTTCGTACGCTTCTCTCATCGTGGTACTTTCCATAGCCAGTTCCTCCTTTACTTTTTGATCGCCTTTTAAAAACAATAACCATTTTTCAAGTTCAGTTGTCAATAGCCCATTTTCTTCCTTTAGTTTTGGTAATTCAAGTACATGTGTTTCGAAATGTGTTGTGAAAATCGAGTGTGATTTCTGATTCGTTATTTTGTAGACATTGTGAAATTCTTTTTCTTTTAAGAGCTCAAAATTAGTTATAATGATTTGAATTGCTCTTTTATACCGAGTATATTCTTTAGCGACCTCATCTTGACTCACATACATCTTTGCCATATACATATACATTCTTTCTGTAAAAGCACGATGTCCTTCCATTTGCATCTCAATATTAATTTGTTCGCCGTCCTTTGTTCGAACACGCACATCCATAATTGATTTTTTATCTTTGGGATGATTGCCTTCAATATGAGGATCCGTCAATTCAATTACATGAAGTTCTACATCAAGAATTGAATTTAAAAACTTCAATAAGAGTTCAGTATTTCGCTTATCCCCAAAAAACGCTTTGAAAACGTAGTCATTTCGCAAGTCAAGAAGCTTTCCACTGTAAGTATCATGCCGTTCTTTAACAAGAATCACCAAAACGAACACCACCTTTTCATTACATTATAAAACATTTGTTCGTACAACGCAAAGATAAGTATTCTGAATAGGCAAATTTCTAAGTGTATTCCTCATTCATAAAAAAAGAAGACAGCAGTCATTCGCTATCTTCTCACATGCCAAATTCAAACAGTTCTCTCAAGTAGAATATATTTCCTGGTGATTTAACATCCATCAACAAATTCACACACGATTAATCCAACAACGTTAATTGCTCAGACTCGCCAATCCGCTCAAATGCAGCTGGATCATTGTCTTGGAAATAGGCCGCATTCACGGTTTTCTCCTTTGTCATAATCATTTTCTCTGTATTTTGAGCGCTCCGTAATCGGCAACTATACATTACGGGAAAATAATCGCGTAGAAATTTACCTTCCGCATGCGCGGTCAATGCGATCATTTGGAATCCTAGTTTTTCCGCGATGAAAAAGACCGGACTTAACACATGTTCACTTGAAGCCTTGCCGAATGGGTTATCCAATACAACTACTCGATTTCGTTTCATAGACGTATCCAGCAATTTTTTCTTCTCCGCCACATAGCTGAGTATTCCAAGAAATAGTGTCATGTTTTTACTCCATTTTTCACCACCAGACCATTCATTTGATTCGCGCCAAGAATAAGACCTAGATGTCACTTCATTGTTATTCGTTACTTTACGGCAAGACACTTTCATATCGCCATTTTGTAAAACAATACGAAGCAATTGCGGTGTAGCAAACCACATTTCAATATCCGAACGAACCTTTCCGCTATTCAACTTGCATTCAGGATCAACATACCTGGGATGCTCAATCCATTCCAATATCTCGTCGATGTATGTGCGCAGACGGAGAAGTCCTTCTTTTTCTTCCCAATCAGAAATACTGAAGTTATAAATTTGCTTCATGCCCGTACCAAACTTAATGCGTGTTTTTGTCGGAATAACTTCCAGCTCACGGACGACCGTACGCACATGTTCATGCATATAAGTTACAAAGTGCTCAAGCTGTTCATCATGGCCACGAATGCTTTCTTCGTTGAACCGAATGACACTATTCATTTTTGCACGCATATTTTGCTGAAATTCGACGAGTTCCGTGAATTCCCTTTTGTATTCAAGTCCTTGGATTAAATTATCACGCATTTTCGCATCCGACATATTACGGCGGACGTACATATTAAAATTATGACGATCATTAATCACACGCTCTGACTCTTCCTTTACAGCGTCGCTCGCTTTCTTCATTTCATTTGTAACCTGTCGAACAATACGCAAAGGTTCATACGTAAATTCATTGGCATCACTTTCCGACAGTTGCTTCTCTTCAATAGAAGCCGAATTGAAATGATGTGCTTCTACAAATTTTCCAAGCTCAATAAGGGCTTGTTCCACTTTTTGCAACTCTTCACCAAAACGTTTTAATCCTACAGTGTATTGTTTCTCTTGTTCATTTAGTTTTTCATGTTCTACTTTTAACGTACTTTGAACATTTTTTAACGGTTGATTAAAAGCAACAATCTCAACGCCCGGAAAATTCCGTTCAAAGTTCCCCTTTAGTTCACCTATTTTCGAATGAACAATCGCGACTTTTGTTGTTTGTTCATTCAATAGTATTGTCTTTTCTTTTAGCTGTTCATTCTCAACTTTCTCTTTTCGACGCAATCGATCTATTTCAGCATCACCATTTTCCGGAAATGATTGTTCATCGAACTCATCCCAGTCGCTTTGGACCCTTTCAATTTCAGATTCCGCTTCTATTAATCGCTCACGTGCATTCCCTAGTTTTGTTTCTAGTTCCCCACGTGATCGTGATAGTTCATTTAGGGAAAGCTTTATCGATTCTGCTGTTTCTTTTAACAATTCGAATGTTTTGTCCGTGAATAAAGGCGTTAGATCTTTTACGATTTTATAGTAATCATTCGATTTCAACATTTGGATTCTCATAGTAATCGATGACATATTTTCTTGAAGCACTCTTTTTTCATCCTCATAAACCCTTTGCCTTCGCATTAATCTACGTATATCAAGATGCAGACCTTCAATAGCCAAACGAACAGTTTCAGACGCTTCTTTATAATGAATGAGCTCTTTCGCTTCACTTTCATGTTGCTGGCCAGCCAAAATACGGTTCCCAAAACCGTTTTGCTGATCTTTCAAATCGGCAATTTGACGTTCGTTTGATTGAATCGTATCTTCTAGACGAGTTAACTCTGTTTCACAACGTTGTAAAAGCCTCTTTTTCAAATGAAGTCTGTCTTTTAAAATTTGCTCCTTCTCAATCGTCTCTTTCAATACTTCATACGGATACTTCTTAAAAAAGTTGGTGAAAGACAAATGCCCTTCTTCCCAAGCATTTAATTTCGCTTCCACTTCTTGTCGTTCACCCTTTATCCGATCTGCCTCTGTTCGAAGGGTTTCTTTCCATGCACGAAACGATTCTGCTTGAGCATTTTGATTCCAATGGAGAGGTAAAACTGCATTGGATATAAACTCTCCACTTCCTTCAACTAAAGACTTGGCAGTTTGTAAATCAATTACATGCACTGGGTAAAGCAAGTTTTCTCGAACCTTCTCTACTTTTTCAATAAGTGCAGTTTTCTTTTCTGCCGTTGTAATGAGCGTCACAGGCCAATATGGATATAATTTCAGCTGTTCGTCAATTGATAAATTCAGACCATTTAAATAACGAATCCCCGTGTCTATTAAACCTATCGTGTTTGTCCAGCGTTGTAATTGTTTCTCCATAAAAGGATCCGCAAAGAATACATCTTGCCCCGCATAATCGTCCAGAAATCGGTAGGCTACTCTTTCCACTAAAAGCTTTTCCTCTTTGTCCTCTTTTAGTCGCTCAATCGTTCGCGACAAGTCTTGTTCAACGGAACTTTGCTTCATATATAATGAATCTATCCGGCTTAAACTGAAACTCAACTTCCCCAGCTGCTCTTTTTGGTTCAATTGCGCCTCTTCCATTCGCGACACAGTGTCTTCAGTTTTCGCCAGGTCAATTAAATCTGCTGTGATTTCACTATTTAGACGTTCCTTCTTCTCTTTTTCAATTATAAGCGATTGCCTTGAATTTTTAGTGTCATTTTGAAGAGAAACAATTGAGTCTTCAACTTGCGCATGTTCTTTGATCCATTGTGGAAGCAGTGCAGAAACCGTTTCTTGTTGTGTATTCGACAAAATCGTTTGTCTGATTTTCATCATAGATTTTTCGAGTGAATCGATCCACGTCTCTTTTTCCGCACGTTCTTTTTCTAAACGAATATGTTCTTTTTGGAACTGTTCACTTTCTTTAGCACACGCCTTAAGTTCATCTTCTATTGGATTAAGTTCATGTGTGAAACCCGTAAGCTCTTTTTCCAACAGATTTTCTTGCTCGATAAAATAGCCACTTATTTGTTGATGCGCTGTATGTAATTCATCCGAAAGATGAGTAGCGTCGGATTCTTTGTCTAACTGCGTAATTTCATCCTTATAATAGGCAACCAATTCAGATTGCACATGCCTACTCATTTTCTGTTTTGCGAGCATTAAAGAATAATACATCTTTTTTAGACGATGCACATTTTCATCTACACGTTCTTTCTCTTCAGTAATCTCTTGGAGTTGTTCTTGGTGTCCCGCCAACTCTTCTTCCGTCATTCTTATTACAAGGGAGTCGCGACGAGATTCCAGTGTTGCTTGTTCTACTTTTAACTCTCCCATGGCCTGTTCAAGAAGAGCGATTTCTTGTTTACTCTTCTCCTTCTGTTTATTCGCCAATCCATAGACGCCTTTTGTACGGGATTTGTGCTCTATATACTGCTGTTCTTTTGTATATAGGACTTCATTCGCCGCAACATACGCACTTAATTCCTCTTCAATCGACTCATACTCGCCAATTTGCGCACGCAATTCCTTATACAATTTGAAACTCTTCTGCTGTTCTTCAAACGTATCCGCAAATCGATTTTCATCAAATCCGGATATGGACGATTCTACAGTCGGGATGAGTAAGCGGTCATATAATAGTTTTTCTGTTTTACAGTTCTCAAAAAAGCGTTCAATTCCGCCTTCGTCTTGATTTATTTTGACAATACTATCCCATTCATCCGAAATAATATGATAGTGCTCTTCTATAAAATGTCGATAGGACTTTATCGTGTCAAACATTTTCGCGAGTGGCGATTGTTGCACTTTCTTCTTATAGTACTCCTCAATTTCAAAGCGCTCAGCAGGTCGTTTTCCATCGTCTTTCACGAACGGCATTTCTTCAATTCGATCCGCATCATTCGCACCGTACTCATACACATATTTAAATGAATCCACTTTATTATCACTCAAAAACAAACTCACCGCCGTTACGACATAACGCCGGGGTCGCTCAGAAATAATCCATTCAATCGCAATATGTGCGGGGCCCTCCAACTTTAGCGTATCTCGTATTTTTCGCTCTCCTAAATTTGTATGAGGAATAACTGCCTGCAACAACGTCTGTATCAGAACCGTTTTACCGCCGCCATTTTCAAGAACTATCGCTCCGTTATATCCATCAAATTTAAAAATGTCGTCATTATACCGTTTCTGACCTTCTTCATAAACGACATTTGTAAATCGAATTTGACTAATTGCCGGCATCAGTATCCCCCTGTTCTGTTTGATAAATAAATTCAAAAATCCCTTTATTGTATTCTAAGTCCATGAAATACTTCTGAATAATCGTCTTCGCTTTCTCGGTCAGTGTAATCTCCATATTGCCAATTTCCAAAACAAGTTGCTGATCCACTAAAAACCGTTTCACTCCGTCAATAAAACTCATACGGCTGATTGTATTTCCTGTTTGTCTTTTCGCGCTTTCCCGAAGATCATCCATCGCATCCCACTTCTCAATAATTTGAATCCAGTTATAAGAAAATGCTTTCTCTTCCTTTCTCAATGTCTCTTCATCATGTTCTTTTAACGATTGAATCTGATCATGCACTTCACGTACCCAGTCTTCCAACCCTACAAAATCCCGCGTCGCTTCTCTTGACTGGTAACTATCGTAAAATACACCAAATAAGATTAGTGTACTAAAATACATTAAATAGATATCCGCATTTACCGCACGACTTGTGAAATAATGCCGCTTTAAATACTCATTATTCACATGAAATGGTGACAATCTCGTCTCTGGAATTAAAAATAGCTCATTCCCGACAGCCACATTGACACAACTTACTTCCTTCGCAAACAAATCTAGTAAATCTCGTACATCGTCATCCGCTTTATAAACCGTAGACCATTCCGAACCTACAACACCATCCCGAGCCAAATCTCGATACACTTGGAACGCCAAAATTACTTTTTCCTCACTATATCGCATTCTCATCCACCCCCCTGGTTATTGTAAATGTCATATTTTGAATGGTATAACGCGCAGTTGCTTGAATCGTTTCTTTCTCCTCAATTACGGTTAACACATCACGACCAAGTTGTTTAAACACTTCATGAAACGTCTTAATTTCTTCATCCTCATCCCTGATTTCATCCACAAATCGAATGGGCGAACGTTGGTGAATGTACAGCCAAAAATGATAAAATGTACGCCACTCCAAAAATGCTTCCAACTCCGTTCCTTTAATCCCTTCAATTATTTCGGCAAGCGAATGAACCCCTTCACCAACTGCTTTCATAAGCAAATTCATATAGTCCGTAAAATGTTCTTTCAACATTAGTTGATCCGCACTATCCACGACTTGGTCATCGACTTTCATAAACGTTTCTTCCGCTGAATCTGTGCGCTCATCCCTGAAACTTTGTGCCTCCAACACTGCAAGCGGTGACCAAATATCTGCATGTGGCAGTTTGAAAAAGGGATGTAAAACCCCTTTCATCGTTTCAAGCGGGAGTGGTTTATTGACAATTGGAAGCACGATATCTTGTTTAAAATTAAACGCCTCAACCCCCATATAATAGAGTGATTGCTGCGCTGCAACGAGCGTATCGTTAATCAAAACCTGGCTTTCTGTTAGTAATTTCGAGTGCTCATTATGTACACTTTCAAGCTCTTTCGTGATTGATAAAATATAACTATATGCTTTCGGTGATTCCAAATGGTAATCCTTTTCAAACAAACGCGTGCGGGTTTCATGAACAAAGTTTTCTAGTTCGACAAACTCTTCATTTTCACGTGTGAGTCTAAACCGAATATCTCCAAGCAGTTTTTTATATCGTTCAAATGTATCTTCAGAAACGATATTTCGAAGCACTTCATGTTTCAACTTCGTCATACGATCACGAAGTGTTTCAACATTAATGCGCATCTCATTAATTTGTCGAAGCGCACTGCTGTACTCCCCTTTTTCCAGTTGTTTTCGAATCATTAACTGATTGATCGATAACTGGTATTCACTGTAAAACTCTTTCGTCGCAAAGATTAGTTCAATGCCATCTTCATCCAACGTGTAAAACTGTCTGCCTGTTTCCGCATCAAATCCATTGTCTTTCAAGATCGAAAAAGTGATTGTTTCATCTTTTCCTGCGTCCCAATTATAAAACACCACTTCTTTTCGTTTCCCACCTGGAGGTCGAAATACCTCAATCAGTTTCGTCGCAAGAAGCAAATCTTGTTTAGCGGAAAGTTCATATTTCCCAGTAGTTACATGCTTTATATACTCTGCAAGTTCCAGTTTCCCCGCACGATTACTTCTGAGCAGCTTATGTTCAAAAAAGAACAGCAACGACAAAAGACCAAGACCATACAAATCAATACGAACTTGATTCATGTCCTCGTCCCGGCTTCGTTTCAACTCATATAAACCATCAAACAATGCAAGTCTTCTCATTCTCTCTTTATAGCCGTCCGTTAGCCCTTCCCATTGATAAGATTCCATGACCAGTCCCTCCAAATCTTTCCGAGTTCAGCAGACTTCACGATTTCCTGCGGATAATAAAACCCACCGTCAAGTAACGTTTGAATAGACTTTGCACTTGGCATCGCAGCGACAAAACGTTGAACCGCCTCAATATCTCTACGCTGATTTGTCTCGCCCTGAAATGGTTCTTTACATAAACAAGCTTCGTAAAAAGGGATTGCTGGTAAAACTGTTCGTTTTCCATTTAATAAATGCCAAATCGTTAATCCAGATCGATCGACATCGCCAAAATAGTAGAATGTATGATTCGCGGTTCCAATTGGATATTGCCAATCAAACTGTTCAATACTCTTAACAATCTTATTACCACAACCGTAAATCAGTGTTGAGAAAACCGTTTCTGGTAAAACAGGCAACAGTGCTTGATAGGTCGTTTTATTTTCAACAATCAGATGAAATTGGCCAGGATTATGTACAGATTGAACATTGAAAGCCATCATCAGTGGATCCGATACTGGAATAATCTTCATAAGGTCCCAAAGCGCAATTCGCTCAAGCAGCGCCCGCCCCCCACTTTCATCAATCCACTTCTCATCCCCTACAAGCTCAACACTTCTTTCGGGTGCAGGAACAGCATCTTTAGGCAATCCATAATTCGTTAAGTACGTATGTATTTGTTTAATAAAAGGAAGGTCTCCAGAAAATATGTCTGCAGTTAAAGAATAATAGCGATCCAACCGAATCGCAGGATGAAATTGCTCATTGTATCGATGAAGTTGCCCATAAAAATCATCTTGAATCTTGGACTTATCGATTCGATAACGGTGGGCAATTGAGGGAGTACGCATAGTTTGTCCCGCGGCTTTCACAGGTTGAAGAATTTGTTCGTTTTCTAATTCCAATATTCTTGCCGCTAACTCTTCATACGTTTGGTCCTTTTTGTAAAATATAGCCGATAATTCTTCCAACGAAATCATCACTTTCGACCATCTTGCAAGTCGATTCAACTGATCCTCCACTGGCATCCCCCTATCCTTCTTCCTATGAATAGTATAACTGGAATTGTCAGATTACACGAGGATTTATCATTGAGTAGATTATTCGGATTTTAGGTACAAAAAAAGCGCGGCACAACGATAATCTTCGATGTGCTGCACTGATTTAAGTGGTCTTACTTTCAAAACTGCTTCTTCGCAAATTAAAAATTTCCATTTCATTTATATAAGTCTTACGTGAGGTGAATTCTAATTCGTTTTTGCTGGAAAGTACATTATTAGTTAACTCTGTCAAATCGCCACGCATACTATGAACATCTATCGTTAGATTTTCCAGTTTAGCATCCGTCTCTTCTTGATGATCACGAATGCTTTTAACGATTTGTGTGTTTTCATCCAACTGGGATTTCATAGTTATTATATCTGATTTCATACTGGAGATATCTGATTTCACACCGGATAGTTCCTCCAATATTTGTTGTAATATCTTATCACTCACCGCTTTGTCCTCCCTTCTTTTTATATCCTGAAACATTTTCTTATATATATGTATTTTCCTGATGTTTGTAAGTTATCTATAAATTACAACGTATGTTCGTATCGATAACAATTGATATTCGGCTATGAACTTCATACAAGAATGATAACAAAACTAAGCCTTTTTATCTTTTGGAGTATGGCTAGACGAAAAAATCCCGGTAGAGAACTATTCTCCACCGGGATGATTTATTGTTTCGTATCGTAATAGATTCCGTCGCGCGCAACATTGCCGTAAGGATTGACATACGTTTTGACGTGATCTTTTTTTGATTTGGATTCTGAGATATCTATGCGGATTCGATTTGTGAAAAGAGTAAGTTCCTTTTGAACAGCTGCTTCCATTACACCGAGTTGCTTGCCCAATGCCTTTTCTGCATCTGTGAAAGGTTCTGCAATTTCTAATTGAAGTTCGTCCCGCTTATTTAAAAGCGATTCAATGATTGCAATCGTCTCATCTCTTTGATCATCAGCAGTTTGTTTTGCGGCCGCCAATAAGCTTTCCGTTGCATCACGCCAAGCAATCAGTGCAGGGCGAATCATAAAGTATTCCCATTCGCGTACTGTTTTTGACGATTTATTTGGATGACTTGCTTCCATGTATCACGAAATTCCATAATGATCGTTGACGCTTCATCGAATAAAGCTGCATCGTTTTTAATATTGCCGTCAATGAGTCGGCTATTCGCGAATTCATAAAGAATAAGCATATTTGCAGCAACAGGAACTTTCGTGTCTAGTGTCAACATGAGCTCTGAAATAATAGCTTGCGCCTTTTGAATAGCTGTATTTTTCTCTTCAATTTTCCCGTCAGCCAGGGCCCTTTTCGCTTGTTCAATGAATTTCAAGCATCCATTGTATAACATTAGCGTGAGTTCGCCGGGTGTCGATGTATTTACTGAGTTATTTTGATAAGTTGCATAAGGGTTATTCATAGCCATTTAGTATAATCTCCTTTTTAGTGCTTTTCTGTTAGAAACATTAATTACTCATACTATTTGAAAGTTAAATTGCCATTTCCAATCTACCATTATTTATTATATCGGCTTGGGCAAGTAAAAGTTGAGTGAAATGCGGAATAATAATTATACAGTTAGTATTCATTGAATACAAAAAAACTCAGCCAATAGTGCTTTGGCTGAGTTCTTGTCCTTATTTTACATATTGCAGGAACTATAGATTTAGTATCTATAAGTAGCCGCAACTCCTCGATCGTTTGGCATTCTTTCTTTCGGCAATAGAACTACTTCGCCTTTATTTTTGAATACCAACTCTGCAAGGTCGTCTAATATATCATCTACTACTGGATTCTCAAGTGCTTCTTCAGTTAGGGCACCTGTTTCTGCATCGATTTTTCCAGGAATAATGCGGTCCGACTCAATCAGTACTCGATTCACTCGGTTTTCGGCAGCTGCTTTAGCCACTTGAACGATGTCATCAGAACCTTGGTCTTGTGCGCGTGCATTTTCAAATTCATCAATAAGCGCTTTTGTTTTCGCAATATATACGGGCTCAAGTTTCGCCCAAGCTCTTTCTCTTAATTCTTCTATGGAGAACGTTTCATAATCCGCTTTAATTCCTTCTTTTTGTAAAAAAGGATTATGGCTTAAATTGTGAAAAGGCGTATGGTACTCATCGAGCGACACCAAAATCAGTGGCAATCCCATTGGTCGCGAATAATTATCTAATACTAAACGGTCAACGGATCTGAAATAACGTTCGATGTCTTTATCAATCTCGTCTTTTTTACTACCCGCTCCGTGGAACACCACTGAACCTCCTGCGCCTCGTCCACCTGCAGTTACATGGGATTCTGTAAACTCTTTCCCAAGTATTTCTTCAGCAGTTTGAGGAAGTTCGGAATCGATTTTAACTTTTTCAAAACCATATCTGTTTCCTTCATATAGCGTAAAGTTATTTCGATTAATGCCTAATAAATGATATCGATCTGCGGATTGAAAGATCCGTATGAGCGGCTTAATATGGAAGCTGTCTGCTACAACCGCTAATTCTTCAACCGGACGTTGTAGAATATAAACGATGCATTTACTTTCCGTTGCAAATACGGCCATACCATCGGCAGTGTGCTGCCAAAACTCTTTGTCTGCAGCCAGTGCTTCGAAAGGCTTCAACAATGATTCTATTTGTTTTTTATCGTATTTCGTATCCAAGGATTGACTTACTTCTCGAATCAAATTCTTAAACCGAATTGGATCTTGTTGATTTTCGGGTCCATGACGGTGGGTAGGTTGGTACAGTGATATAAATGTTTCAGCTTTCGTTTCAAATAATTCGTTTGGAAAATCCTTTACAATTTCATACAACATAATATCCCTCCATTAATTTTTAACAAACTTAAGGAAGTCTAATAACGTATTAAAATTAAATAAGAGAGTCACTTCCGAATCTCCCGTTCTATTCTTTGTATACCCCATTTTCATAATTCTAAACCATATGCGCCCTATTATTACATAAAATGCTAACAACTCACGATATAAAATTAAAACCAAGTCCATTATTCGGACTTGGTTCCTTCCATCTATATTAATTAAAGACAATTCCACCATCAATCATGATGGATTGTCCTGTCATATAATCTGAATCTGAAGAAGCTAAGTAAGAGACAAAGTTTGCGACATCTTCAGGTTCTTGTGTGCGACCCAAAGCTATATCTTCAGCAAACTTCTTAAACGCTTCGCCTTTTTCTAGTCCCATATAGTCGACCATTCCCGCATCGATTCGATCCCACATGCCTGTCCCTACAATTCCAGGGCAGTACGCATTTACAGTTATCTTATCTTTTGCATATTCTTGTGCAGCAGCTTGCGTGAAAGCACGAACAGCAAATTTGGTTGCAGAGTAACCCGCTAACATCGACATGGCTTGATGTCCTGCAATACTACATGCGTTAATGATTTTACCACCGGTTTCCTGTTTCTTCATCTGCTCTGCGGCAGCTTGGATTCCGTAAACAGTACCAAAAACGTTAATTTGGAATAAAAGTTCTAACGCCTCGGGTTCAATATTATCAATTGGAGCTACTTGTTCAATTCCAGCATTATTAATGAAAACATCTACGCTACCAAAATGCTCCACAGCTGTTTGAACAAGCGCTTTCTGATCTTCCGGTTTCGATACATCACCTACATATGAAGCAATATTTATATTTTGATCTTTAAATTCCTGAACCGTTGCATTCAACACTTCCTCATTCATATCACTGAGGACAAGTGCAAACCCGTCTTTAGCCAAACGTTTTGCAAGCCCTTTACCAATTCCTTGACCGCCACCCGTAATAACTGCTGTCTTTTGTTTACTCATATTAAATTCCTCCTAAGACTTTTGCTTACATTATATGTATACCCCTAATCAGACTTCTAAAACGTCCTAATGAAACATCAAGCCTAGTTCTATTAATTATATGCATCTTAAAAGCATCATTCTTTGACTCAGTGAAAGAAGTACGTTCTACTTTAATGAACAACGATTAGTAACCTAACTAATAAAAAGGGGGTTTTCGTATGACAACAGTACAATCACAATCCAAATTAAAATTATCCATTTTGGATCTTGCAACAATGTATAACGGAGAGACGGCAACTGAAACATTACAAAATTCTACGAAACTCATACAGTTGGCAGATGAACTTGGCTACACACGTTACTGGTTTGCGGAACATCATAATACGAAATACCAAATGAGTAGTTCTCCAGATTTATTAAGTGCACATGCGGCAAGTGTTACAAAACGTATTCGTGTTGGTTCAGGCGGTATTATGTTGCCGAATCACAGCCCGCTAAAAGTTGTGGAGAATTTTTCATTACTAGAAGCTTTACACCCCGGTAGGATTGATTTAGGAATCGGTCGTGCACCCGGAACGGACGGCATGACCGCATATGCTTTACGACGTTCGCGCGAGGCGGTTACAGGGGATGATTTTCCGGAGCAACTGAGTGAACTGCTTGCGTTCTTTTCTAGAAACTTTCCAAAAGAGCATCCTTTCAGCAAAATTACACCGTCTCCAGATGAATCTTTAGTTCCAGATATCTACATGCTTGGTTCAAGCAATGGCGGCATGCAATTTGCAGTGCAACAAGGGCTCGGCTTTGTTTTTGCCGCACATATTTCCCCTCAGTTAGCAGTACCAATGCTACGGGCGTATCGTGAAAACTTCGAACCTTCGACATTTATGCCCGAACCAAAAAGTATTTTGGCCATCATCGTGATTGCTGCCGAAACCTATGAAGAAGCTGAATATTTAGCAGGCCCTGCAGAATTACAATGGGCTCGCTGGGGAACCGGTACTTTTCAGCTTCCACCGCCGACACTTGATGAAGCCAGTTCACATGTATATTCAGCAGCAGAAACAGCCGCTCGAAATGAAGGCAAAGGACGTTTCGTCATTGGAAGTGCCGAGAATGTAGCAGCCAAACTGCGTACTCTTGCAGAAGAAGCTCTTGTTGATGAAATAATGATTTTAAATATGATGACTGAAACAACATCACGCCATAAATCCTATACATTGTTAGCTGAGGAATTCAACCTTAATTCATGAGTAATCAGAAAACCCCGTCCACTTTTTTTATAAAGGTGGACGGGATTTTTATTAAACCGCTTCAAAGTTAGGTCATTTATTTAATACTTCAGAATCACTTTTATTCGAGATGATTAGTCTTAATAGTGCCGAAGGAGTATGGAGCACAGTAGTAGAAAAAACTATTATATTACCTTTTTCAACTTTTCTATTTCAATCACACTTAACCCCGTCAATTTCGCAATATAGTCCACTTCAAAGTTTTCATTTAACAAAGCTAAGGCAAAATCTTTCTTACTATTTTCTGAGCCCTGCTCTATACCTTGTTCAATACCCAGCTCCAAAGCTGCCTGCGTTTCAATCGCCATAAATTCAGCAAGTGTTGAGGATAAATCATCGCTATCATGTTGAACCATCTTTTCCCTCTCCTCTCTTAATTCAGCCAGCATCGTTTCCGTTAGCTGCCGCGTCATTTCTTCGGGCAATCGTAACAAATAGTCTATGAAATAAAAAACTGCCGTAATCGATTCCCTAGAATGACCTTCTAATTTCAAAACCTCACGCATTAATTTCTGTTTGAATCGATACCTTTGATCGGCTTTATTTTCCGTTTGATGAAAATACTTTGCCGCAAGTAGGACCTTACTGAACAACCGATTTGACTGCACCAAATCCGCTGCATCATAATCTGAAACCTTATGAACATTATACGCGTAATTGAGTGTCGTGCCAAAGTATGAATAAGTAAACCCCAAAGGACGCTCAATTTTACCTGGACCAGTCATTACTGCAAACGCTACAATTTCACGTTCAAACTTGTCAAATATCCGATAGAAATACCTGAACATCCGCTTTGGAAAATCTGCATCTGCCGAACCTTCGACCTCAATATGAACCAATATCCACTTCTCTTTTCCATCTTTCATATGAACTTTCACAATTTGGTCCGCATGATTGGTTCCTTTCTTGTTATCAAGGAGTTCTTTAAAAAGCTCTTGTTGTAAAAAGTCTGGCGTTTTAAAAAAATCAACTTCCCCATGTAAATCTGGTGCAAAAAACAATAAAAAGTCTTTAAACAAATCCCCAATTACTTTCTTCCAAAGCCCATCTTGATTCACAACATCCACACCGTACGACCTAGGTCTTTCCAGCACAAGTAAACTAGTCAATCTAATCCTCCTCTTCTAGTCATTATAATTTCTAAATTTTCGGATTAATTATAACGCAAAAGAACACACGTTCCAAAGGAAGTCCGTATTTTTTTAAAATAAGTCCATTGTAAGGTAAAGAGTTCATGGAAAGTAACAGTGATTGAGAATGGTGAACATCTTTTAATTTGATAAGATTTCTGAAAAGTGATACGGTTTTGATAGATTACTAGATAAGGGGGAAACGATTTATGTCTAAGACGCATTACTTTCCTAAGGACGCCTCCCATTTTAAGTGGGACGTCAATAATAAACCTATCGTTACAATTGAAAGTGGCGACACCGTTATTTTTGAAACGATTGAAGTAACGGATAATCAGCTCAATCCCGAATCAACGACAGAATCACTTACCGATTTTAATTGGGACAGAGTATATCCATTATCAGGGCCAGTATATATTGAAGGTGCTGAAAAAGGAGATACACTTGCCGTAGAAATACTGGATTTACAAACTAGAGGATGGGGATGGACAGCAGTTCTTCCGGGCATGGGTTTATTAGCAGAGGAATTTCCAGACGCCTATTTACGAACATTCGATTTATCGGACGGCGAGTATATTCATTTTCGCGACGATATCAAAATCCCAATTGAACCTTTTTTAGGAACAATGGGTGTCTGTCCGGCAAATGCAGTGGACCAAGGAATTATGCCACCAGGAAAATTCGGTGGAAACATCGATACACGTCAATTGACTGTTGGAACAACATTATATCTTCCCGTGGAAGAAGTCGGCGCATTGTTCAGTATTGGAGACGGTCATGCGAGCCAAGGCGACGGAGAAGTTTGTGGTTCTGCACTAGAATGTCCGTTGTATGCAAGTTTGAAATTCACGCTTATTAAGGGGAAGTCCATTCCGTCCGCGCAATTTCAAACGAAAGGTCCGTTGACACCGAAAGTAAATGATAAAGGTTTTTACGGAACGTCTGGAGTAGGGCCGGATCTTTATAAAGCCTCTCAAGACGCACTTCGTGCAATGATCGACCATATCTCGGAAAGTTACAATATGACGCCCGTAGATGCGTACTTGCTTTCAAGTTTATGTGTAGATTTAAAAATCTCTGAAGTTGTTAATGTTGGGGAATTTGTTGTTAATGCAGTTCTGCCGTTATCGATATTTAAGGAAGACTAAGCATTATAACGATGCACGTAAACATTGGTATTTAAAAAAGATGACTTTTGTGGAAACCGAAGTCATCTTTTAACACTAGTATTACACCGTTTTTAAATTCTTGCATAAAGCCGCTCCCTTTTGAAATTACTCATCGAGCATCGGTCCCGCCACCCCATAGATTACGTCCACCAGTATGGCCTGTACTGCCGTGTATTTCTTCTTCCACTAACTGCATACGGCCTGG
Organism: Sporosarcina siberiensis; assembly: GCF_042681925.1. Lineage (NCBI taxonomy): Bacteria > Bacillati > Bacillota > Bacilli > Caryophanales > Caryophanaceae > Sporosarcina > Sporosarcina siberiensis. The sequence continues at coordinate 166,429 of NZ_JBHUGI010000004.1, read as the reverse complement.
TTCTTCATGATGATGCCAATCATATCCATCTGGCGTAACAGAGGATTGCAGATTTTCAACATCTTGTAGGTTAAAGCCTAAATCATTTGCAAGAGATGGATTTTCCTGAATCGCTTCGTAAAGATCCATATTGGCAATTCCGATATGAACAGTATCTGAATATAAATAAGCATCTTCAGGTAACTGTGCTTCAAAAGCAGCATCAAATACCGGATAAATTCCAATCGAAACACCGTCTGCGCCCTCAATCGTATTCGATTCAAAAGGAACACCGGTCACTTCATGGACATTACCGTCGAGCGCCATATTTCTAGTATCTACCCCCACAGCTTCCACTACATCAGCATCGATCATTTCCAAAACCCCTACGCCCACTATCATCACAGCTGTTGCCTTTCCAAGGTTTTGCAAACCACCCGTCCACTGATCACGATCTTGACGAATAACACCATTCACCGTTTGTCCAACACTTTTCCCCGTGTAGACAACACCGCCTACAATTCCTTTTGCAGTATTCACAGATGCACCTTTCATATCAGCCCAACCCTCAGACTTTTTCTCTTCATCCTTCGTGAACACACCATACGCCCCTGTAGCAGTGCCGTCTGCAAATTGTGCTGTATTCGAAATGACTTTTGTCGATGACATGACAACCGTATGTCCAACTTCTTTAATGTAGTCACCTGTTTTAGGAAATTTTGTACTAACTAGAGTTCCAGTTAAATTTACACCAGCCTTAACTATGCCTCCACCTATCGTGTTTACTCCTGTACCAATCATACTAAATAACTTCATTTTCCTACTCTCCCATTCTATATCTAAGGTATTATATTCAACGTATACTATAAGCCTATTATACTATAACTACGCAGTGAATTCATTATTAATTCAAATAAACAGTAATTCAGATAAAATTCGAAAAAAAAAAGAACTCCCACTCAATATCTCAGGGCAGCTCTCTTATTATTCTTACAGTTCTATCCTCGCAATAGGTTCAGCGAACAAAAACAGTTTTAAGTATTGGGGTTTTCCACAGCAATAGTTTTTATGGATAGACTTTCTCAAACGAATAGCTACTCAGTAACCTCAAAATCCGCTATTCATATAATTTTCCAATGTTTTAATAACAGTCTGATGCTCCTGAATCTGCTCATTCAACTGTTCCCGTTCTTTCATTGGCAAGTCATTATTCGCCGCTTGCTGTGCTATTGTCTTCATTTGATGAAGTCTAATTTCAATCTCTTCAAGAACTCGATCTTTTTTCTTGATCAATTCAAGCTGTTGTTTCAATATCTCTATTTCATCTTCGGAGTGATCAAACATTCGCATACTGTTTCTGTCGATTAATTTGAATAACCTGTTTCCACGTATCGCGAAATTCTTTTATGATGTCAGACGCCTCATCGAATAAGGCACTATCGTTTTGAATATTACCATCAATGAGTCTGTTATTCGCAAACTCATAAAGCACAAGCATATTGGCTGAAATCGGGTATGTGGAATCCAACGTCAACATCAGTTCAGAAATGATTGCTTGCGCCTTTTGAACGGATTTATTTTTTTCTTCTATATTGTTATCATCCATCGCTCTTTTTGCTTGTTCAATGAACTTCAGACATCCATTATAGAGCATAAGCGTAAGTTCGCCAGGAGTTGATGTGTTAACAGTATTGTTTTGATACTTTGCATAGGGATTATTCATCGCCATTTATAGTTGGTCTCCTAACTCTTCGTACCTATTTAAATTAATTGTTGTTGAACGCATTCATTAGGGTCATTGACTGGGAATTGGCACGATTAATAGCAGTCTCCATCGCTGTAAACTGTTTCCAATAGCGATTCTCCGTCATTTTTAAACGTTCTTCAAAACGTGCAATTTGGCTGTCCATTTCTTTTAGCGAGCGCCCAAGTGAAAACGTATCATTAACAGATCCAATCTTACCTGCACGGGCGCCAATAGACGTTTGAGTTTTATCGATAATTGTTCGAAGTTTACGAGCAAACCCTTGCTCTTCAACAGTGTCTCCGTCTTTGGAGAACATTTGATGTACTTTATTTGGATCATCACTAATTGCTTTCTTTAATATTTTCTCATCAATAACGAGCTTGCCATTGGTCGTATAATCTTTGGTGGTTGTAATACCAAGACTTGATAATAGTTCATCACCAACAGACCCCATTAATGCGGACCTCATTTGAGTAAGCATATTGGAAATCGTACTGTCATTTCGTAATGTACCACTCTTCGCTTTTTCTTCCCATTGTTCAATCTCATTTTCTTTCATATCTTTCTTCTGTTCAGCAGAAAGGGGTTGGAAATCACGATATTTAGGTTCACGGATTTGTTTATTTAAATCTTCGATAAGCTTATTGTACTCGTCCACGTATTTAACGACAGTGTCGAATATTTTATTGGTGTCTGGCGCGGAACTAAAATTAACAGGTGTTGCGCCTGGTGGTGTTACTTGTTTTAATGTAAATTCAAAACCGTTGATTTGGAATGTGTTCGATGAACGCTCCGTTTCAAGTCCATTTAAATTGAATTTTGCATTTTGACCTGCAGTACTAGTGCTACCTAATCCTAATGCAGAACCTAAATTACCAGTGATTGCAAAGTTTTTTGTTTCATCATTACCTGGGAGACGCGTAATTTTTCCTGTATCCGAAATCCCAAATGCAATTCCCCCGGCTTTTTCATTTAACTTTTTCAACACATCATCTAAAGTGTCTTCTGGTTTAAAAGTTAACGTTTCAACAGTACCATCGGGCTTTTTAAGTTGAATTTCAGTCGCCTCTACGTCGAGACTTCTTAATGTAGATGTTTTCGATGTTTCACCTTTAAAAGTAAATGTAGATAATCCCAAAGACTCGCCTAAATCACCAGTAACTTCAATATTTCCAGCACCACTATTTTTAGCAGTCATCGCAATTTTTCCTGTATGCGAATCATAAAATGCGCTTACTCCTGTTAATTCATTTATTTTACTGAGAACAGAACTTAGTGAATCTTTTTCAGGATCAAATTTTATTTTGACACCGTCTTCTGGCATATTACCATTTTTATCTGGGGCATTGATAATTATTTCCGTTCCGGTGATTCCCAATTGACTAAGCTTTGTATTTACCGATTGCATCACTTTCGCTTTTGGTTCCCCAATTTCATGCTCAACAAACTTAATGCTTCTTCCGCCTTGCAATGTTGCATTTTCAGCCAATTGAGTCGTTTTAATCGTCCCAGAAAAATCACTAGTAGATCCCATATTTCGAATCGCTACATCATTAGGCGAAGAAACATTCACCGTTTTCGCAGAAAATGACGTCGATAAAATCATTGTGTCAAACGTCTTTTTACTAAAGTCAAACAGTTGTCTGTTTGTTGAGCGATAATCATCCAACTGCCATTCAAGGTATTGTTTTTTCTGAGTTATTTTATCCATAGGAATACGGTGCGCGTTCATTAAATCATTTACCATTTTCTCCGTATCAAAACCTGATGCTAGTCCACTAATTCGCATTTAAAATCACGCCTTCCTTATATTTTCCGATCAACAAGTATGCCTACAAACTCCCGCATCGCCGCATGAATATCCAACAGTTTCTTGGATGGAATCTCCCGTATGACCTCGTCCGTCGTTGAATCTACGACTGTTACATAGTATTCGTTGAGCTCTTCATGAAATTTAAAACGCAATTGCGTATTTGCAGTTTGCATAAACTTGTTCATACCATCCGTCAGCTGAATCGCTTTATCTTTTGGCAACTGCTGTTCATTATCAGACTCTTGCTGAACTTTTTGTTGTATCGGTTGTATTTGTGCCACAACTATATCTAAATCTGGTGGTGCTGTCTCAGTTGATACAATAGCTTGACTTAAAACGGTGCCGCCACTTATACGATTAACCATTCGCCAATCCCCCTGTATTTGAGAATCTTCATTATGGTTTATATCGGCTTTATATAATGATAGTTAAGTTAAATGGGAATGAAAATGGATTCGATTGGGTCTGAGATAATAGTGCTTGAAAAGGTACCGTAAATTAATTCAAAAGATATTTCAACTTCTTAGTATCCTTTTTCTGATTTTAAGTCTATATAACTAATGAACAGTCCCATTCGACTGTACAAAAGTTATCGTGCTTCTATGAATAAAATCACCATCGACTGAGGGAGTTTAAGTGGGATTTACTAAAGGGAGTTTTACGATGAAGTGATTAATTAATGGGAACCGCTTCGAATCATTCCATCGTTGGCGGTACAAGTTGGGGTAAATGAGGTAAATTCGTTGCAACAATTCCATTTTAAATTGCTCATTTCTTAAAATAAGAGCAATGGGTATAAGTGGGTTTATTAGACGTGCATAAAAAAGATAACGGATTGAATATTCGTCTTTGCATGATCAGACAGTGCAAAATGCACCCAATACGATAGCAAATTCAGTAGAAGACGAAATGCAAATTGCTCCTTATCTTCAAGGCTATTTGCCCTCAGCAATACCTTAAGAATTTAAGAGTATTAAAAAAAGAGATATTGTCGAGAGCTATCTCGACGTTGTGTCTGCCGTTCAATATTTAATTTCAAAAGGTTCCTGTGCATGAAACTTCAATACACTATTCAACCAATTGGATATACATACAAATACAATGAATTTTTCAGTATATACCGAATAAATATGTAATTGAAGCGTTTAGTTAGAACAATTTTGCGCACAGGTTCCAAAAATCTAGATACAAAAAAAGCGCGGCACAACGAAAAAATTCGATGTGCTGCACTGATTTCCATTCTGATGCGCTCCACTAATAACGAATAAAAAACCAATACTCGTTTGCTACACAGCGCCTGACACCCAGTAATGAAGGTTATTTCCATTAAGCCCTCATTTGCACCGCTTCACTATGTGTGTCATTAATATAATTTGCAATTTGGTCTTGTTCGTCCGTGAGTTCGATTAATGTGGCATTTAGTTCTTCTATCGCTGCCGTACTTTGTTCAATAATTGCAGCAAAGTCCACCGTTCGCTCTCGAATCGTTTCACTATCTGTAGCGATGACTTCGAAATCTACAATGAATTTGGATAGTTGCCTTTGCAGTTCCGTCATCGATACAAACAACTCATTAAATGATTGGCTTGAGTCATCCGCAACTTCAGTCTGCATCGCAACATGCTTTAATCCTTCGCCAAGTTTCAGTACAGCAAGCTCATTGTAGCGGTTCACATCAACTAAGTTCTCATCAATTTTCAAAAGTGTTTTATCTGTTAAGCCAGCCAATTTCCGAATTTCATCCGCAACAACTGAAAACCCTTTGCCGTGTTCACCCGCGCGCGCGGCTTCAATACTCGCATTCAGCGCAAGAAGATTCGTCTGATCCGTTATTTCTTTTATGGACCTTGCAAATGCATTCGTTTCGTTTATTTTGATAGATAGAACGGAAAAGGTTTCATTCAACTCGTTGAAAAACTCCCTAAATACATCGACACTGTCTTTCAAACGAGCTATCCTCGTCGTCCCTTCATCCGCTTTTTTCTCGGCTTCATTTGCTTGGATAACGACAAGCCCGAGTCCTTCGCCAATTTCTTGAACAGAGTTATGTGTTCGCTCTGTATTTGCTGCAATGTCTGAAATATGATCCGCCTGATGTTGGCTCCCCGAACTTACTTCTTCAACAGCTGCCAGCATTTCCTGTTGCGAAGTACTGGTAGTGTTTGTATTAATGCGAAGACGTTCCAGGTTGGATGTTATTTTCAACACTGCATGATCAAGCTTTAACGCATGCGCTTCCTCTTCAAGTGCTTTCGCAGTCGAAAGTTCTACCAGTTCTTCTACATGCTTAAATACGCGCCCATTTTGGCGAACAAGAAGAAAAAGTACAACCCCGGAAAGTAAATGAAGGATAACAAGATTCTTCCCACTTCCTTCAACGAGCTCCGGAGATGCAAAAAGGACATTATTCATAATCAGTGCTATAAAACTTAGAACGTAACCAAACACCATAATTCGCATCTGCCCGTGTATCGAACCGAGAACTAAGAGTAGTATAATGATTCCAATTGTTCCTAAATTCGCTTCCGAAAATAAAATGATCGATAGTGCAATGACAAAGTTAAGAATGAGCAAAATATAAGGTAAAAACCGTGCGATAATACTCACTTTTTTGCTAATAAAGTAAAGAGCTATTGCAAATACAAACGGCACAGCTACGCATACTTGAATAATTTAGGACGAACGAAGTACGACTTGAGCAATAAGACCAAGTCCCGCCTCAAGCGCAAATCCAATTGCCATAATGTTGTTTTTCTTAAGCCAATCTTCTTGCTTCAATTCATTGATATTCATTTTTTCTCTCCCTATGATGCTAACTTTACTATATTAGTATTGTATATAAAATATACCATCTACTTGTAATGTTTCATATAGGTGAAATTATCTAGCAATTTTATTATATTGGAAAAACATATGCACTAAGAACTATTCGATAAGTCAAAAAAGTATAACTCAAGGGTGCTATTGGTACAAACATCTTTTGTACCTTTATGATATAGACTTTTCTACAAGAGAAATAGGGCTACACCCCTTTCATAGTCCGCTTTGATGATATTGGACCGTCTTTCATTTATAAAGTTGTGGCAATACTTGGCATCCCTTATGGAAAATAGAACCGTCCTTAAAAAACCACAGTAAAATCCCGGTAGAGAACTATTCTCCACCGGGATTTTGGGTACCTATTATGTTAAATAGATAGTTGGAAAATGAAAAAACCCCTGTTTTCAGGGTATAGGAGAAGAACCAATCACAGAACTTCTGAAATGCCACCCCACTATAAAAGAGGAGATGAAAACATTAATTATACAATCATTAAATCCTATTCAAATCAAAAATAGAAGCTATTGGAATCGTTCGATAAGGGGTCCAGAGGCGGATATATACTTTATTGTAGAGGCGGACGCAGCTAAATATGTGAATGCAGCGATGATTTGTACGATTTACGGGAATATATTGAAGAGGCCCTGCGAGTTCGAAAAGGTGACCCAATATCCTCCAAGACTCGCTACGAGTGAATGGCTAGTTCTTACTCGGCGGGGTTCCCACCCGCTATATGTTGCAACCTAGGCTCGGTCGCTCTGCACAGGTACCTAACACTAAGTATATACCGAGTAAATATGTAATTATAGTGTATTATCAGAGTATTATCGTGCACAGGTACCTAAAATCTAAAGTTGTGTCCTCTTTAAAAATACATATGAATATTGATTGATTTGAGTTAATATAAGTTATGGGAATGGAGGTGAGAATATGAAGTTTGAAAAAATAGATGAAACGATTGTCTGTCATTTAGAATCTGGAAGATACTTCTTTATCAGCCCTAAAGATATTAGTACTGTTGCTTCCTTAGATTCTTCACGAATAAGAATTCATAGTCGAAAAAATGTGAATCACGTGATTTATATTGATGACAATAATCGCCAGTTAAAACTTAACCGTATTTTAGCAGGCTGCATCGGGGATAGTACTCTAGCTGTATTACCATCAAATGATAATCCAATTGATTTACGTTTCGAAAACTTAATGATAGAAAAATTGGGATTTAATAATGTTCCTGATTTCAACAAGAGAAAAACGGAACAAGCTGAATCCCTTCATGCTTTACCTAAGATAAAGCTTACAGAACAGCTTGCTTTATCAAAAAAAGTATTGAGTTCGGGGTCGGACCCAAACTCAATACAACCGAAACGCGGAAAAATCTCTCTAAATCCAATCAATGATAACATTGATGTGGTAGTCGAGGATTTTCATTTCACAATTAAAAAAGACAATCCATATCAAAATGCAAAAAACCTTTCAACTTTTCTCAAAGATAGTTTCGATGTAGTTTTAGAATAAAGCTCGCAAAGAACAAGTACAAGACTCACACAGAGTACAAATAATTATTTTTCCGTAATTGTTTAAAGAGTCAGTGTCACTCTGAATAATGCCTCTCCACTTTTTTCATCAAACTTGATAAGTGAGTTAAAAGAATCCTCTTAGCATCTATAGATGCTAAGAGGTTTCCAATATTGACTCAAAAAGGTACCCGTACATGAAAAAAACAAACAATCCAACCAATCATATATACATACATACAAATAAAAAGGATTCTTCTACATATATCGAATAAATATGTAATTTTATTGATAGTCAAGATTGTTTCACGCATAAGTATCTAACACTAATTCAGAATAGTAAAATCATCGTTATAGATTTCATTTCAAACGGTCTATCCTAGTCGGCCAACTGATTCTTACAAAAACCAAGAATCTTACAAATGCCCGGAAGTACAAATGCAATTCTGCTCCTTCCTTTTTGCCACGCTATAAATATAGTGTGATGGCTTTGCATTAGGGCAGGTTGACAGCTACCCGTCTCAATGAGTCATGCTCACTAGGACATAGCCTTTTGGCTATCAAGGTACTTCATTCCCTTGTAATATAAATTCATCGCAGCAATGCGATCATCGTTAGAAGTATATTCACATGACCGACAGCAAAATGTATGCATCTTCTTAATACGGTTAGCCTTTTCTGTATGACTACATTTCGGGCATTTCTGGCTCGTATATTTTGGATCAACTGCCACTATGTGCGCGCCTGCCCGTTCCACTTTATAGGTCAAAAACAGACGAAACTGGTGAAATGACCAAGACACCGTGAGATACCGATCTTTTTTTCTGACTCTTTCTGTAGCCTTCCGCACATTGGTTAAATCTTCGATAACGTATAAAGCTCCACTTCCATAACGGGTAACGAGTGCCTTTGTGACCTGATGATTAACATCACGCATCCAACGGTTTTCTCGTCGTCCAATGTGCTTCAGGCGTCTACGTGCAGAAGATGTCTGTTTCTTTTGAAGGGCTTTTCTAAGGCGCTGGTATTTAGCCCGCCTGTCTTTTATTTCACGTCCATTCACGAATGATGCTTTCTTACCATCGTAACCAACAGATAGAAAGTTGATACCCAGATCAATACCGATAATCTGTTGTATTTTCTCAGTTTCAATAGCATCAACTTCTTGTGACATCGAAAAACAAGCAAAGTAAGTTCCTTTTTTCAACAGTAAGGTCATCGTTTTGAACCGCCACGCTCCGTCAAAGAAATGGGACATGCCTTTGCGTTCAAATGAAATAACGATGCGTCCCTTTAAAGTTCCAAGAGATAACTTCCCGTCTTTTCGAACACTATAATCTCGGTTATATGAATAGACAAGTTCTGGCTTCTGAAAACGAATAGGCTTTACAATCGACTTACCGTTTGTTTTAAGCGCCTTATACTTCCCAGCCACACTTCGTGCGACATTACAGGCCATCTGGGCTTTAAGGTTAAAATTTCGGCGAACCATTTCATATGTTTCTTTCTGTAGAATATTAGCATTTGTGAGCCCCTTCTTAAAAGCGACTTGGGAAACTGCATTAAGCGCGTCCCGATTACTTTGTAGTGTATCGTATAATAACTGTTGTTCAATTTTATTAGTATAGAGCTTTACTTTTGCGACAATAATAATTTCCCGTTTCAATACAATCACCTCCAAGTTGAGCAGTTTCTTGATCATATTTGTAACTTACTGTTTCTCATAGTAACCAACATAAATAGAAACACTTGTTCTCTTTATTGTACACTGAATATTAGATTAAACAAATAAAGACTCCAATAATTTAGAGTCGTTCTATTAATAAGTTTTATTTTAATTTACGAAGTAATTGAGCTACCCCCGCATCCGTTGGTTTGATTGCATAAGCATCGCCTGTGCTGCTTAAGTTAAGATATCGTTCTTCGTGAAGTCCGTCATCCCATTTGTCATATCAACGCCCCTGATACGTTACTCAGCTGCAGTCAAACTTTCAAAATGATACCTAAAACTCAGCAGTCCATTTTATGGTTTGCTTTAATAATACAAAACAAAGAGAAAAATCCAATCCTCCAATTAAGAAAGACCGGATTTCCATAAAAAAGGTGCCTGTGCATGAAACTTCAATACATTATTCAACAAATTGAGTATTTATAAAATATTAGTAGATAAGCGTATAAGCTTTATTAAAATTTGTATTATTATGCATTCACGTTGAATAACCTGAATAGTTTTACGCACAGGTACCTGAAATTCTAGCATTTACGAAAAAAGTACTCAAGAAAACTTAAAGTATTGGAAAGTGCTTGAACTTTCAACAGATAAGTTACTATTCACGTTGGATTGGAGAGAGGGTCTGAATGTGATCGAATAAGAGGATTATTAGGGGCGAAACTTTAAACTTTGGGGTACCTGTGCATGAAACAACGACAAACAATTCAACTGATTGTATATACATACAAATACAAAAGGTTTTTCAGCATATACCGAATAAATATGTAATTGTAGTGTATAATCAGAATAGTTTCGTGCACAGGTACCTAACACTAATTGATATTCATTTTTTTCTCTCCCTATGATGCCGACTTTACTATATTAGTATTGTATATAAAATATACCATCTACTATTAACGTTTCATATAGGCGAAATTATATAGCAATTTTATTATATTGGAAAAACATATGCACTAAGAACTATTCGATAAGTCAAAAAAGTTTAACTCAAGGATGCTATTGGTACAAACACCTTTTGTACCTTTATGATATAGACTTTTCTACAAGAGAAATAGGGCTACACCCCTTTCATAGTCCGCTTTGATAATATTGGACTGTCTTTCATTTATGAAGTTGTGGCAATACTTGGCGTCCCTTACGGAAAGTAGAACTGTCCTTAAAAAACCACAGTAAAATCCCGGTAGAGAACTATTCTCCACCGGTACCATTGGGATTTTGGGTACCTATTATGTTAAATACATAGTTTGAAAATGAAAAAACCACTGTTTTCAGGGTATAGGAGAAGTACCAATCACAGAACTTCCGATATACCACCCCACTAAAAAAGAGGAGATGAAAACATTAATTATACAATCATTAAATCGTATTCAAGGGAAAAACGGAAGCTATTGGAATCGTTCGATAAGTATTCCAGAGGCGGATAAACACTGTATTGTAGAGGTTGACACAGCTCGAAAAGGTGCCTGTGCATGAAATCTCAATACACTATTCAAACAATTGTATATACATACAAATACAATGGGTTTTTCAGTATATACCGAATAAATATGTAATTGAAGCGTATAGTCAGAATAGTTTTATGCACAGGCACCTAAAATTTAGGCATTACTATTTGTATACAAGATAATAATATCTACTTGAAAGTGCAGTAAAAACAGATTCCATACAAAAACACCCCCCTAAGTCCCGAAAGACTCAAGAGGATTGCTTTAAAATATAAAATCCGGTCTTCCAATTAAGGAAAACCGGATTATTATTAATATTAACGAAGGAGTTGTAAAACACCCTGCGGTAATTGGTTTGCTTGCGCAAGCATTGCTTGTGAAGCTTGTGAAAGGATCGAGTTCTTTGTTTGTTCCATCATTTCTTTCGCCATGTCTACGTCACGGATACGAGATTCCACAGCAGTTAGGTTTTCGGAAGATGTGTTTAAGTTGTTGATTGTGTGCTCTAAACGGTTTTGGAATGCACCTAATTTAGAACGTTCGCTTGATACTGTCTCGATTGCTTTATTAATTTTTTCGATAGCAGCTGTGGCACTAGCATGAGATGAGACATCAAGAGCAGCCTCTTGATTAACTCTACTAGTTCCATCTGTTACAGTACTCTCTTTGGAAAATCCATCAGCTCCAGCTTTCCCAGTGATGCCTAAAGCTTCAGAACGCATATCAGCTATTGATATTGTCATACTTTGGCCTTTGTTTGCTCCTACTTGGAAAGTAGCTTCAAATTCTTTTTTCACAGCACCATCTTTAATTTCAAGTTTAGCATCTGTTCCAGTTGCTGTAGAAGTTACAGTCAGTTTTCCAGCTACTCCAGTAGTAATTACAGCACCCTCAACTTTATTACCGATTTGATCAGCAACTGCTTTTGAAAATGCATCTTGAATTGCTGAAGTATTAGCCGCAAAGTCTGTTGTTGTACCGGTAGCATCTGTTACAGCATCCAATGCTTTGCTGATATCAACACCTAATGCATCACCTTTATATGCACCATCGTTGACATTATAGAATTCCACTTTTGTTCCATTGATTTCGAATCCTTTACCAACTAAGTCTGTAAGTGCTTTAGCCGAAGCGGTCTTATCAATTGCATCGCCCGCAACATTATCTTTCACAATGCTTCCAAAGTCAATAACAGAAGTTGCTGCTACATTTGTTGTTGTTCCTACACCTGCAGTTGCTGTAAATTCAATATCTCCAGTCTCTTGAGCAAGAGAAATAGTACCTTTTGCTCCATCAAACGATTTACCATCAACTGCAGCGATTGTTACTTCATCGTCAATTACATTAGAAGAAAACTGACCTTTTAAAGTTTCATTAGTAGAAATAAAAGCATTAAGAGCAGTATTAATTGTACTTGCAGTTGTATCTAGTAGTGCTTGTGCCTTTGCAGCATCTGCAAGGGCTTGTTCACCTGGTTGTATATCATCTGCATCATTTGCTGTTGCTAAAGAAGCAGCTGCTGCTGCATCACCAGCATTTGTAATATTGGTAGCATCTTCTGCACTAAATGTATGGCTGAACTTTTCTCCACCTATATCCATAGATACTGTACTGCCTTCTGTTGCTGCAGTAGTTATCGTAACTTTTGCAGTAGCTTCTGACAAAATAGATGATCCTTCAGCAGTTGTATTACTTACAATTTCAGTTTTAGCTAAATCAACTCCGCCATCACCTTTTAATACACCTTGCGTATTGAATTCTGTAGTATTACCAATACGATTAATTTCAGTAGAAAGTTGGTTAATCTCTTTTTGAATTTCCCCACGGTCTACACCTACGTTTGTATCGTTAGCTGCTTGAGTAGCCAGTTCACGCATACGTTGAAGGATATCGTGTGTTTCATTAAGTGCACCTTCAGCAGTAGCAATCATTGAAATACCATCTTGTGAGTTTTTAGAAGCTTGATCCAACCCGCGAATCTGTCCACGCATTTTCTCGGAAATTGCAAGACCAGCCGCGTCATCCCCAGCTTTGTTAATACGCATACCTGAAGATAATTTCTCCATTGATTTACCTTGTGCTTGTGTAGCACTGTTCAACTGACGGTGTGTGTTAAGTGCTGCGATGTTGTGATTTATTCTCATTATAATTTCCTCCTTGAGTTTTGTTTGGTTCACGTCCTTGTGAACCGTTACATTTAGTGTTGCTCGCGGAGTAAGAGCCGGCCGAACTCTTAACTGCCGCTTACAATAGTTATATCGGATAGGCTGCATGGTAGTTTAGTAGTTTTCAAAAAACTTTTATATCTTTTTTTAAAAAGGTGCCAGTTGCTGTCACAATTGGGCCTACACGATGTAGGTCATGCAGTCGTTGCGACAGGACGTCGCGTATTTAGACTGCCTTCCCTACGAATGGATGTCAGTAACTGGCACCTGGAAGGATAAAATGCGTCGACTGCTGACACATGATGTGTGGTGCGATGGTATATTCACCCTTTTGGTATCTTAGAAAACAGCGACGCATCTAACGTGATCGCTTCCGTATTTGAATCCGATATCGACTGAACGAGTTCGCCTCTTAAGATGTCGACTGATTTTGGTGCTTCTATGCCGATTCGGACGGTGTCGCCTTTTACTTCTAGGATGCGGATTTCGATGTTGTCGCTGATTTGGATTGTTTCGCCTGGTTTACGGGAGAGTACGAGCACTATTTACGCCTTCCCTTCTGCTTGAGTCATTTGTGTGCCGATTGGGTGGCGTAGTGAAAATTTGATATCGTTTAGGATCATTTGTTTTGCTTTTCTAGTTTTGGATTGGAAGATGAGCGGTGCTTGTAGGTTCATTGTTGATGTTTCGATAGGTTCTTTCAATGAAAGAACTCCTAGGACGAAGACGTCTGTAGGTTGTTCAATTTCTAACAAGTCAATCGTTGGTTCGTCAATGTTGAACGAGTAGTCCACGGCAATTGTATATGGATTTGCGACGATGAATGCTACGTCGGATGTATGTATGGATTGGAGTACTGAGAACGATTTGTTTCCTTCTATTGGAAGGAGTGTGAATTCATTTTCTGTTTCGAATCCTGGAAGTCCTTTTGGAAAGGACCATGTTTGATCGGGTTCGATTGCAATTGTGCCGTGGAATTTTGTTTGGATTTGCATTGGGTTGACTCCTTTTTTAGTATTTAAAATCAATTTGAAGTGAGTTCCACTGTTCCATCTGGCCGGTTACTTTTCCTTGGTTGTAGTGGTGGATGGGTTTGTTGATTTGGACGTTATTAACGGCTTTTTGTGGTGTTATTTTAATATCGAGTGAGCCGGGTTGGAAGCTTGTTTGGATTTTCGTGCTGTTGCCGACGAAACGAATGCCGAGCTGCTTGGGTGGTGGTGTAGTATTTTGTTTAATGATTTCAACTATTGCGTTGCCGCCATTTTCGATAGCCGCAAGTTGTTGCCCCTCTTGTGCTCGTCTACCGATTCCTTCTTGTACACCTTGTTCACCATATTGCGCATTTTCGGCTATTCTTCTTGATGAACTTTTCAGATCCAGATCAGCACGCGCCTCAGTCGTGTCGATGGAAAGCTGCGGTTTTGTTGTGGACATTTCCAATATCGCGGCCGGTTGTTCTTGGGTGAGTGTTGCTTTAGGTTGTTCTATTTCCTGGGTTGGTTTGGTGATTTGAAGACCTAGGACCGCTCGTGTTGTTTGAATTTGGATTTGTGGGACGTTCATAGAAATCACCTTCCGTTCTATAGAAATAGGGTGCCAAGCACTGTCACTATCGGGTCCGCACAATGCGGATCATGCAGTCATTGCAACAGGACGTCGCGTACTTTGACTGCCTTCCTAGCGAATTGATGTCAGTGTTTGGCACCCGGTTCTTGTCTATCTTATCTCAAAAAGTCCACAAGCGATGGTTGAATAATTCGTGCGCCTACTGAAAGTGCGGCGCGGTGAATCGATTCTTGTGTAATCATTTCTGTAATTGTTTTTTCGTAGTCAATGTCTTCGTTTTCAGACATTTGTTTCTTGGCAGCAGCTTCTTGTGATTCTAAACGGTTCTCCATCATTTCTGCACGGTTTTGACGCGCACCGATGTCTGCCCGTGTTTCTAGAACACTATCTTGAGCCTTATTAATGTCCTTTAGGTGATTGGATATTTCTTCACCTGATTTACCGGCTTTAATTGTTGCGATTAAACCGCTCATTACATCGTCCAACTCTTTAAACAGCTTATAACCATTTGTGTTTACATTGAGTTCAACACCATCAAATACTTCGATTGTGATGTCTTTTTCAAATCCTTCTGCTGGAATTGTTCCCGGACTGACTGGCATAACTACTCCGCCAATTGTTTTATCACCTGCCGCATTTTCACCAAATAACGGACTGTCGGTTTTTGTCCCAGAAAACAAGTGTTTATCACCGACTTTAGTATTTGCAAGATCACGTACTTGTGCTTGAAGTTGTTCGATTTCCTTTAAAATCTTCAATCGATCGTCATGTGTTTTCGTGTCGTTTGCTGCATCTACCGTCAACTCTTGAACACGAATTAAAGCAGATCCCACTTTATCGAGTGCATCATCTGAACTATCAAGCCTGTTGTGGACTTCTCCCATATTGCGTTGGTACTGGGCTACTTTGTCTACTTGCATGCGGTAGCCCATGCCTTTCATGGCAACGACGGGGTCATCGGATGGCCGATTCACCTTTTTACCTGTATTGATTTGCTCTTGAAGTTTCCCCATTTTATAGTAACTTGTGGATAGGTTTCTAAGCATATTATTGGATAACATGGATTGTGTTATGCGCATTTAATGGTTAACCCCTTTCTTACCTACCTACGACTCCCATGCCGTTGATAATTTTATCGAGTGTTTCGTCGACAACTGTAATCATACGAGCAGATGCGTTGTATGCTTGTTGGAAGCGAATCATGTCAGTCATTTCTTCATCAAGTGAAACGGAACTTATGGATGCACGACGATTTTCAACTGCGCCTAATAGCGTCCCTGAGTTGACCATATTGTTTGCTGCTTGCCGGCCCTCTACACCTAGTCTTCCAATGACGCCTTGGTAGAAGGATTGGATAGTTGAACCTTCGAGTCCCACAGTAGTCAAAAATTGAACACCGGCAAGATTTTTCGCATTGTTCCCATTCCCAATCTCGCCATTACCAATCTTCTCTGCAGAGTCGGATGCGGCAAGTTTGTTTGGATCCTTCAACAAATCATCAGACACCTTAATGTTTTCAGCAGTAAATAGCCCAGCACTATCCTTAACGAAGAAATCCTTACCTTTCTCACCATTCAAATCTGTACCATTTTTATGCACATTATTAAATTCCACTGCGAACGCATTCGCCATTCTGTTTAAATCATTCATCATATTTGGGTACATGCCTTTAACTTCAGTACCCTCCATATATCCAAAAGATTCTACAAGGGACTTCATTTTCCCCGTATTCACCATATTTCCCACAGGAAGATCATTTGTACCAAAATTAAAACCCGCAACTGCACCATCTGGATTTCCATCAACTTGCTTGTAGGTTACCGACATTTCATTAAAACTAGTGCCTTTCAAAACTTCAATCGATCCATTATCTGTCTTAACTCTTATTACAATCGAACCTTCTGCAATTGCGGGTGCGCGACCACCGGAAGGATCATAACTTACTTCGATTGGCAGAATGGTTGAAAGCTGGTCTACCAATCGATCTCGTGCATCGTATAAATCATTTGGAAGATAGCCATTTGGTTCAACCTTCGCTATTTGTTCGTTGAGCTCTGTAATTTGTTGAAAAATCGCATTGACTTCATTCGTTGTAACACTAATTTCTTTCCCAAGATTCGTTTGTATGTCAGATAATGATTTATGCATGTGATTGAATGAGTCCGCTACTGCTTCACCTCTACGGACAACAACAGTTCGTGCGCCGGCATTTTCAGGATTCACCGCAAGATCATTTAAGGATGCCCAGAAATCACTTAGGGATTGCTGGAGTCCATATTCAGAAGGCTCTGCCAAAACGTCTTCCATTTGTGCTACAGCTTGCGATTTGGATTCCCAGTACCCAAGCTTATTGGATTCCTGTCTGTATTGCTGATCAACGAAACCGTCGCGAATTCTTTGAATCGATCCCGCTTGTACACCTGTTCCAAGAAATCCGGGCATTGTGCCGGCACCGAGTCCGACGCCTGGAAATCCTGCGGTTGCTTCCATGTTGACGCGTTGACGTGAGTAGCCAAGAGTGTTGGCATTACTGATGTTATGGCCTGTTGTATAGAGAGCGGTTTGTTGTGTGAAGAGTCCGCGTTTGCTTGTTTCGAGTCCCATGAATGTAGACACTGGTTGACCTCCTTAGGCTTTTGAGTCGAAGCTTCTTTCTCCGCTCGAATTCTTTGTTCCTGCGATTTCGTTTTTAGAGTAAGTTACGGATTCCATTTGTGGCCGGATCATGTCCAGCGATAGATTCACGAACTGAAGTGACTGGTAGGTCAACTTCTGATTGAGGTCGTTTTGTCCTTTCAAGTCATGAATCGCATGCAGGAGACGGTCCCTCGCCTCCTCAAGGCTTTGTCGTTCCACTTCCGGTGCGGCGTCTAGTATATTCGCCACAGTTGGGTTTAATGGCACAGATCGCCCTTGATCTTTTAAGTAGTTTGCCACAGCTGTTTGCCGACTTAGGTCCATTTGAGAGATTGCTGCCAAATGGGCTTGCTCGTCTTTTAAAAGTTGGTCGAGTCCTTCCATGTCCCCGCTCTTAAGGAGTGCCGTTTTGTCGTACGCGAGCCGTAGCAGACTTCTATGAAGTTTTTCTAGGTTGTCGAGTATCGTCAAAATCGTTGAATTGGACATAGGGTTTGTCATCTACTTTCAGTTCTTATAGTAGTTCATTAAGTTCTTAGCAATGGTTTCGGGATCTACTTTGTATGTCCCAGCGTCGACCTGAGCTTTAATTTCTTGTACACGTTCGTTTCGCTCCACAGAAAAAGAAGGGATTCCTGAGAGTTGTTTTGCTTCGTTTGAAATTTCGAGTTTATCGGTTTGTTTTTGTACTTTTGTTTCGGTCTTTTCCACTTTTTGCTGATTTGCTTTATATGGATTGACGGGCGGCATATTGAAGTTGTTTATTTTCATATTCCTCTCTCCTTTCGATTCGTTTGTTCATCTACTTCTTATTTCGGTTTAAATTCGCTAAAGTTAAGGGACTTTTGAATGAAAACATAATGCCCTTCAGAAGTTCTAGCTTAAGAACGTCCTGATTTTCTATCCGTATGATACGTGGCTACTTCATTTTTATCGACAGCTTCTCTAAATTCCACTGCCGCGTCAAAAGTCCGGATTTCGTTGTGAAGCTCTGTTGTGCATGATTCGCATAGCTTTCCTTTAATCGTTAGCTTGCCACATTTGTCGCACGGATATCCGAGATTCGGGAATAAAGCCGGTTGAAGTCTTCCTTTACGGACCCATTTATGCAGCAAATCTTCTGTGACACCTGTCACTTCAACTATTCGTTCAATCGTTGCTGCGCGGTTTTCACGTCTTCTTAGAAACTTATATACGTCTTCATATAATTTCTCTTCGTTCGTTGCACATTTCCCACATACATCACGAATACCCGTGTAGTTGAAAAAGCCCCCACATGTTGGGCAATCTTTTAATTCTCCCATTGTATCCATCTCCTAGTTCGGTTCTTGTTTAGGCACGGATCAACGTGACCGCTTCCACTCGTTCGGCTCCCGCTTCTTTTAAAACGGTAGCTGCATGGCGAAGTGTTGTGCCTGTTGTGTAAATATCATCTACAAGTATAACTGTTTTTTGTTCAATAGCGAGTGGGCCGATTAATTTAAAAAGAGGTTTCATTGTTAAACGCCCCGCTTTTGTTTTTTCGCCCATCACTTCGGTTCCTGTTTTTTCGAGCAAATGAACAAAAGGAACGCCTGCGCTGTTCAGCAGTTCATCTACCTGCGCAAAGGTCCGAACAATCCGCTTTTCTCTATGCATCGGAATGGGCACTATGACGGCATCTTTTGGCAGATGAACACGGAGTTCATTTGCAAAAACACTTGATAACGCTATGTCTTGTAGAAATTTGAATTGATGTAAGTAGTCCCGCATTGCTTCATTGTACGTGTACAGAGACGTCACTTTGTCCAGGACAGATGTATCCTCTTCCTTTATTTCGGCTCGTTGAAACTTTTTTGAACAGTCTTCGCAGATTATAGTTTGTTGGTCCAGTCCGAGGAGTGATTTCCATGACGGAGTGTCGGCGAGTCTTTTCGTACAAAGAAGGCATTCCTTCATATCGGGACGCCTCCTTTATTCAGCTGAAGGAATTCGTTTTTCGCATCGTCCATGGCGTATGTGATCCCGTGATGAAACAGAACAAAATCGCCGTCAGGAAACTCTCTGGAACGACCGACTCGACCTCCGATTTGAATGAGGGCCCCTTTGTTAAAAATGGGTTGTTCGGCTCCGACGACGGCAACTTGAACGTTTTCGATTGTAATGCCGCGTTCTAAAATGGTCGTTGTGAGAAGACCTGGAACTTCCTTGTTTCGTAGCTCTTGGACATGTTCTTTTCGATTTTCGTCGGACGCGTGGACGGCATGAATCGATGAATGGATTTTTTGGAAGATCGGCTCCGCCTTCTGCATGAGTTCGATGGAATGGAAGAAAATCAGGAATGGTTCTTTCTTCAGAAGACGTTGTTCAGTCCATTCCAGGAGTTTTTTCGGTAAACGTCCTTTTGAAATATGTCGCGAGTAATTCCATAATGGATTGTATCTCGGAATGGGTAATGGATAACCGTGGTAACGCCGGTTAATCGACGAAATACGACCTGTTTTTTGGATATCTGAGATGAGTTTGTCAGATGGGGTTGCTGTGACGGAATGAATGGGAGCGTTTGGTTTTGCGGATTTTCGGACGGCTTTTCTCAAGGTTTCGTCTGCCGTGTAAGGAAATGCATCGGCTTCATCGACAAAAATGACGTCAAATGCTTCGCGGAATCGGTACAGTTGATGGGTCGTTGCGAGGATAAGTTGTGCGGGTCCGCCGGGTTCGAGTTCAGCCCCACCGTATAACGCTTCGATGGAGGTCGTTGGAAATGCGGTGCGGAATCGTGGTTCGAGTTCAAGAATGACGTCGACTCGTGGAGCTGCGATGCATATGCGTTTTCCTTGAATGAGTTGCTGGTGAATCGGTTGGAATAAAATCTCGGTTTTCCCTGCTCCGCATACGGCATACACGAGATGAGGAATACCTTGTTCGGTGCTTTCTGAAAGCTCGTCGGAAGCCTTTTGTTGACGAGGGGTCAATGTTCCTTCCCATGCAAGTGCGTGTTTCATTGGAAATATCGGTTGTTCCCCTGCCCAATAAATGAGTTCTGTACAGGATGAAACACGTCCCATTTTCAAACAGTGCCTGCAGTAGGCACAGGGCCCCTCGCATTTAGCACAGTTGAATATTGTGAAACGGGACGGGTTGTCATTTTCACAACGATTGCACAGATGTTGTTGTTGGAAAACAGACTTTTTCGTCGTAATTCCACGAATGCAGTGAATGTCTCCCCTCTCAATATGTTCATTGATGAGTAGAGACGAAAAAGGGATGTGCTCCCGAAGCCAAATGCGGCCTGTTAGGAAATCCCTTACTTCGGATGAAACCGTTTGCGTCATATGCAAAAGTCCTTTCTTTTTTTAGGCTTCGTTCAAATCTTCAGACCAACGAACAGCCTCATTTGAGTACTTCAGAATTTCTTCATAGGTAAGTCCAAGTTGCGCAGCAAGAACTTCCAACCGTTCCCAGTCAAAACGTTCAGCGGCTTCAGCAACTTCTAAATACATGGAGATTTCCGTCTGATTTCCACGAAGCGTTTCATTAACAAGATTGGATAGTGGAATATGCGTTAAGATGTCGTCCCATTCTTTTCCCATTATGACGTTCAAAAGTGAAAACAATCCGGCTAGAAAGTATTCGTCGGTGTTCTTTTTACCCGCATGGATCGCCAGCAATTCGCATAATTTTGCACGTCCCATTGAATAGTTTGTAAGTGCATGAATGCGTCCGTTTGCCGTCTGGAAACGAATTTCACGAAGTGCGAGAACATGCATCCACTTCCGCATTTGAGTTAGACCCATTAGGACGATCGCTTGTTGAATGGATGTTATTTTTTGTGGAATTCCAATACCCGGTGAATTAATGAATCGCAATAAGTTATAAGACAATGAAATATTCTTTTTAATGAGCCCTGCGATTTCTTTAATACTTGCATCATCTGAATTGATTTTCTCGATAATTTGGAAGTGGTTTGTAACAATTTGAGGAATTTCATACCCTTTAATGATTTCAGGTTTCGCAAAATAGTACCCTTGGAATAATGTATATCCGGCTTCTTTTGCAAGACGATATTCTATTTCAGTCTCTACTTTTTCCGCCAGTAGAATAATATGAGGATACTTTGCTAGGAATTTCTCTGTTTTCCGCTTTTCTTCAGTAGTTGTTGCTAGAAAATCTACTTTGATGTATGTAATGAGGTTGAAAAGTATCGAGTTTTGTTCGTATTCTTCATTTAACACGAAATCGTCTAAGGCAATATCAAATCCCATTTCTTTTAAACGATACATCTTCGTAATAAGTGAAGGAGTGATTTCAACGTCTTCTAGGATTTCAATAACAACCGTTTTGGGATCAAGACTATTAAAAACATCTTCCGTCAGCAGTTTTGCCGTGAAGTTAATGAAAGATAAGTGACTTCCTGAAATACGGTCCACCCCAATTAACTGGAATGTATTGATCAACAACTCAATCGTCGCTTTTTCGGGATTCACATTCGGAAATGAGTTTTTTTCACTGTTGCGGTAAAGCAATTCATACCCTAATATTTTCCCGTTGCTATCAAGTATTGGTTGCCTACCTACAAATACATTCACACAGTTCACCGCTTTCAATTAATATATACAACCATTACTAATATACTAGTTTAAAGTTACTGAAATGTAAAACTTTCTTTTATAGCGACACCACTGAAAAAATGGTATATTCCATTTAGATGATGTTTTTTTGAAGGGGGATTTTAGAATGGAATTAGTTCAGTATGAGCAAAAAAGGAATACTGCTTTTGTGACGTTGTATCGCCCAAATGCTATGAATGCGTTCAATTACGACATGCTTGTTGAGCTCGGGCAAATTACCGAGTCCATCCGCATTAATCCCGACATTCGGGTTGTTATTTTCACAGGATCCGGAGACCGTGCATTCAGTGTGGGGGCTGATTTAAAGGAACGAAGAACACTTACCGACGCCCAGGTCAAACGTAATATCTATAAAATAGGTGAAGTTTTTACCGCGGTAGAGAATTTACCACAACCGACAATCGCGATGATGAACGGCTTTGCTTTTGGAGGCGGAATGGAACTGGCGCTTGCTTGTGATTTCCGTATTGCCGCCGATACCGCAAAAATGGGCTTAACTGAAACAAGTCTTGCAATTATTCCAGGTGCAGGTGGAACGCAGCGTTTGCCTCGTTTAATCGGTGAAGCGAAAGCGCTTGAACTGATTTTAACGGCTAAACGATTGTCTGCAGATGAAGCATTCCAGTACGGCATGCTTACGAAAGTTGTTTCACCTGAAAGTCTTGTGGATGAAACAAACGGATTTGCAGATTTACTATTAGCGAATGGGCCCATCGCTTTGCAACAAGCGAAGTTTGCGATTAAGAACGGTATGAACACCGATCTTCAAACAGGGCTTGCAATCGAGCGAAAAGCGTATGAACTGACAATTCCTACAACCGATCGCCTGGAAGCGTTAGCGGCATTTGTAGAGAAGCGAAAACCGGAGTTTAAAGGGAAGTAAAGGAAGACTGTTTTTTTAATACGATAGACAAATAAAACGAACGCCATCTCTATGATGGCGTTCGTTTTTACATTCTACTCAATCTTTTCGGTTGTTTGAGGGCAACGTGGATCATTGGAAACAATCGCTGCGGCTTTGGCAACAGTAGACAAAATATTCGTAGCACCTTGTCGATCTGCTTCATGATTTGCACGCACATACGGGCTGTATTTTTCTTCGACGATGTAGCGTGCTGGAGAATTATTAAGTGCAATCGCCATAATATCATTCAAGCAACGTTCACATGAACACGTTAAATGTAATTGGTCTTTATTCGTCAAAAGCACGTCCCGTATGACATCTTCCATTACATTGTGTATTGCCAACTCGGATTACCCCCAATTGTGAAACTGTTTTGAATTCATTATACCATTGTTATCTGGATATATTCACCAGTCATTCCCCTTTTACAAATACTTCTTAAACCAACCCGTAATTTCATCCAATCTCGCAATTCGTAGATTTGGTGCCCCTTCACGAGATAGGTTATGGTCAGCACCTGGGAAACGAACAAACTCAGTCTCTTTCCCCATACTTCTAAGCGTAATATAAAGCTGTTCCGCCTGTTCGATTGGACATCTAAAGTCCTTTTCTCCGTGTAAAATTAATAGAGGTGTCTCAATGTTTTCTGCATATTTAAGCGGAGAAATAGCCCATAACGCATCGACATCCGTCATATTCGCGCCGTGCTGCCAATCGTTGAAAAAGTAACCGATGTCCGAAACGCCAAAGAAGCTGATCCAGTTGGAAATAGAGCGCTGAGTTACCGCGGCTTTAAATCGGTTCGTATGACCCACAATCCAGTTCGTCATAAATCCACCGTAACTTCCGCCTGTCACTCCGAGACGATCTGTGTCAATCCATTCATTTTCACTCGTAACAAAGTCTATACTCGCCATAATATCCTCATAATCTGCGCCGCCGTAATCGCCGCGAACCGCATCCACAAACTGCTGACTATACCCATGACTTCCACGCGGGTTGATGTAGAGTACACCATATCCTTCAGCTGCCAACAACTGCATTTCATGGACAAATGAATTCCCATACATCATCGCTGGGCCCCCGTGAATGTTGAGTACAAGAGGATATTTCTCTCCCGCGACATAGCCCGCTGGTTTGATCAACCAACCGTGCACATCCCACTCTTTTGCTCCTTGAAAAACAATTGCTTCAGGTTCAATAAGTTCTACTTCTTCCACATAGGTTTGATTGAACGAAGTAATTGCACTGCGTTCACCTGTTGTAATTTCTAGCTTAAACAACTCCCCTGGAGAAATTGCATTACTTACAGCGACAATCGCAAACGTCCCATCAATCGATATATCGTACCCATAAATATGCTCATTTTCCGGTGAAGCGGGATAGACCGCCCCATCAAGTGTTGCAAAATAGAGACGCACATCGCCCATCGTCGACAATTGAAAATACAAGTGATTGTCTTTTGTCCAAACTACCGCAGGTGCACTCACCCCTTGTTGAAGATCTGCAATCGCATAATCCCCAACAGGCGCATCTATGCTCTCAGTCAAATTCATCCGAGTACCGTCCGTAGTATCGTAAACAACCACGTCGGTATGCGTCGTATTTTGGAACGTACGATTCGCCCCCACATATGCTATGTATCGATCGTCTTTTGAAAACGTCGCTCCGCCAAAGTTACCCTCTTCATCAACAAGAACCGTTTCCTCTTTCGTTTCAACATCCACAATAACCATCGGCTGACCAAATTCGTAATCCTGATTTTCAGACTTATTGACACTCATAATTATTTTCGTTCCATCATGAGATACAGCTTGTAGAGTATATTGGTGATTCCCTTCAGTAAACTGCGTAACTTCACCCGTTTCAATATCTACCACGCCAATTTGTTTGAAAATATCTTGTGGCAATAAACCAACCGCATCCATTTGGTATTTCATCTTCGTCACTCGGTACGGGACCGCAAACTTCTTCTCATCTTTTTCTTCTTTATCTGTAAACGCTTTGCCTTCTTTCACAGAACCATTGACCCATACTTTCTTTCCGCAAGGCGACCATAAATAACTGGATACACCCTTTTCAAAAGACGTCAAAGCCCTCGCTTCTCCACCCTTTGTCGACAATACGTACACCTGATTCTTCTCATCACGATTCGACAAAAACGCTATTTTAGTCCCATCCGCTGACCACTGAGGAGATGAAACACGCCCTTTTCCAAACGTCCACTGCGTCACTTCATTGCTCAAAACATCTACATGAAATAAATTCGAAACATAGTCATTCTGATCCTCATCAATATGCGTACGAACAAAAACCACTTCCCCGCCACAAGGCGACAACACCGGATTCGTCACAGACTGCAACGCATATAAATCTTCAACTACTAATTTACGTTTTCCCATAAACCATAATTCCCCCTACCTATTTTCCACACTACTTATTTCGACAATCGTAACACTTTTCCTTTATTCGTAGTGAGAAGTTTGGCTTCAAGTTGCAACGAACTGTTTGGGATGTGTAACCACAATATTATTTTTTACGACAACAAACCATTAAAAACCGCAATCCAACAATCCGATAAATCCCTAACCCGCATACCATGTGAAAATTCCAAACTCACAATCCTAGTGAATGAACAATCCAGCGCAGAAGCGTCAAGCGTGAGCCGAAGGAATGGCAGCCAAAGAGCGCCGCGTCCATGCGCCTGCAGGCTGCACACCTGCATCCTGCAGGCGCAAGCGCCAAGCGGTATTGCTAACCACAAACCATTAAAAATTCCAACCCCATAATCCATAAAATCACTAACCCGCATACCTTGTAGAAACTACAAACCCACAATCCTAAAGAATGAACAATCGAGCGCCAAAGCGTCAAGCGTGAGCCGTTGCAATGAGATCGGCAGTGTACTTTCTGTCGAGCTCATTGCGAAAGGCCATCGCAAGCGCCAAGCGGTATTGCTAACCACACACTTATACAAACCTCAAAAGTACAAACCACAAACGAAAAGACTTTATTCCAAAACGGTACGCACCTGTCCCCTTAGCCCTTCTAAAAACTTCGTATGTTATATAGAGGGAGGAGGGTGGACATGTCACTCTTTTTTGAAGATGAAATACGTAAAGTCGCGGAAAACATGGAAGATGCCGAACTGGAAAACCTATTATCACAAGACCCCCGAAGAAAACAACATTGGAAAAGCCGCAATCGCAACAACTCACGAAAAACACACCGACCCGACAAAAGAAGATGGGATAGAGACGATGATAATATGAACTAAAATACAGAAAAACGCTAACCTTTCTAAATGGTCGGCGTTTTTCCAATTTCCTTATTTAATTTTAAACACCGACACCATACCCCGAAGCGTCTCCGCCATCGAACTGAGCACAACAGAAGAAGCCGAAATTTCCTCCATCGTCGCATTTTGCTCCTCAGCTGCTGCAACAATATCTTGCGAACTCGCTTCCGCACGCTCAGACATAGTAGAAACTGCATTAACCATCAACTTCATTGCATGTGTGTTTTCGGTAATCTCCTTACTAATTGCTGAAATTTCTACCGCTTGCGAAGATACCTCACCAACCATTTGAGTAATTTCATTAAAACTTTCTCCTGAATGATGTACCATGCGGAGTCCTTCAGCAACATACTTTTTAGAAGTCGACATCGCAGCAATTGCTTCCTCTACCTCTTTTTGAATTTCCTCAATCAACTGCCGAATATTATTTGCGGCTGTCCCTGAACTAGCTGCCAAATTGCCTACTTCATTGGCCACAACCGCAAAACCTCTGCCGTGTTCTCCCGCTCTTGCAGCTTCAATCGAAGCATTCAGTGCTAATAAATTTGTTTGACCCGCAATTTTCGTGATAATTGAAACAATATTTCCAATTTCTATGGATTTAGTATGCAACGACTCCACAACAAGTGCAGTTTTTTCTGTAGAACGTTCAATATCATCCATTTTCTCCATCGTTGTCTCCATCATTTCAGTACCTGTTTTTGCAAAGTCTGTCGTTGAAACCGCAAGTTCGGATACTTTTTGAATCGATTCTGCTGCATGATCCATCCCAATCGTTATTTCATCAACGATTAAATTACTAGATCGTGCACTTTCCAACTGATCTGATGCCCCTTCTGAAACATCAATAATTGAGTTTGCGATTTGTGTGGATGCATACATTGTTTCTTCTGCACTCGCTGAAAGTTCGATTGACGTTGAAGCAACCGTATCAATATGTCGATGTAGATTTGTCATTAATAGCTTGAATTGCGCCAACATCATGTTAAAATCCTCGCCTAATTGTCCAATTTCATCTTTCGTTTTCAACTCTATTGGGTCAATCGTCAAATCTCCTGTTGCCATTAACTTGAAGTTTTTAGATAAAGCAACAATCGGTTTTTGAATCGTTGTGAGTAAAAAGCGGATTCCCAATATCGATATTAGAATTGCGACAATTGTACCAATCGCCAAAATGATTAACACTGTTTTATATAATAAATCCCCTTTTTCTACAATCGTATTTAATTCCGCATCATGTAAAGTACTAAGTAACTCCAGCTGTTCGTTCATTTCATTTATTGTAAGACCCGCTCCGTAAGACTCCAACGTCGCTTCTGCATACCAATCACCAGCACTTAATGTAATAATTCCTGTAATTTGATTGTTAAAGCGCCTCCAAATATCCTTCACTTCAGTCAGAATATCCAACTCTACTTGATCTGTTAATAGATGTTCATAGGACTCTATTGTCTTATCAACACTTATTTTGTGGCTCGCAATCTGTTCTTCGTACGCTATTTTGTATGAACTGCCCTTTGTAAGGATATGTTGTTGTGTTAATCCTAAAACACTCTGTGTTCCTTTTTCTAGTATATTAAGACTATCGACTTTAGGTATGATCTGTTGATTGATGGTATTCGTATTTTGATTTAACGTATATGAACTAATTATTCCTCCTATGCTCATCGCCAATATCAATATCATCATCACGGAAAAAATTGCAGTAAGTTTTCTCCCCACAGTCCACTTCATCTTGTCTTTCCCCCTATAAACTTCTTTTTTTAGCGTTGATTGTTTTAGGTAAAACTTCCTAATAGTCTCATTATCAACAATATTCACACTTTTGTAAATGATTGTTTATATAAATAGTTTCATTTCGTATACATTTGTCCTAGAGACTTTTGGCATAACTGCATAAATTGATAAGAGAGGAGGTATGGACATGTCATTCTTTTTCTTTGATGAAATTTGTTGTGCCGTCGAGAAAGCCGATAAAGATGCATTTTCAAAACACAAGTGTACAAAACATCAACACCATAACCATTTTTGTGAATGCTCTTGCAAATGCCACTGTTGCTCTAAAAAACCTTGTTCAACATGCAACAAACATCATTATTACTAGAAGTCCATAACGCTGAACCCTTTTTGAATTATGGAAAGGGTTCTTCAATTTTAATGTATAAAAATAGGACCTTCCTAAAATGCTTAGGAAGGTCCCACTGAATTCAAATTAAATTGTCGCTAAATCTTTCAATGATCGTTTTAGAATTTTACCAGTTGTATTCTTCGGCAATTCATCTAAGAAATGAATGTGTTTCGGAATTTTGTACTTCGCTAATCGTGCTGCACAGTACGTAAGGACCTCAGCTTTTGTTAATGAAGTTCCTTCTTTTAGTACAACGAATGCAAGAACTTCTTCGCCAAGATCTGGATCCGGAACTCCGACAACCGCCGCTTCAATAATATCGCGATGTGCAAATAACACTTCTTCCACTTCACGTGGATATACATTGTAGCCACCAACGATAATTAAATCTTTTTTCCGATCGACGATATAGAAATAACCATTTTCATCTCGTCTGGCCATGTCGCCTGTGTACAACCAACCGTTTCGAATTGTAGCTTCCGTTTCCTCAGGCATTTTATAATAGCCCTTCATAACGTTCGGCCCACGTACGACGAGTTCTCCTACTTCCCCGTCTTTCACATCTTCCCCAAGCTCATTGACCACTTTGTTTTCCACATTTACAATATCCGTCCCAATGGAACCTGGAATTCGATCTCGGTCCAGTGGATTAAAACAAGTTACCGGCGATGCTTCCGACAAACCGTATCCTTCTGAAATACGAACATCGAACTTCTCTTCAAAGTCGTGTAAAAGAGATACTGGAAGTGATGAGCCACCCGAAATGGATAAACGCACAGATTCAAAATCCTCCGTTTTGCCGTCTGGATATTGATATAGGAAGTTGTACATTGTCGGCACACCCGCAAAGACAGTTGCCTTTTGCTCTTTAACCAATTTAAATACTTCTGCCGGACTGAATCTAGGCTGAAGCAAAACCGTCGCACCAGTTAACAATGGCGCATTGACAACAACAGATAGTGCAAATACATGAAATACAGGTAGCGTCGCAACGACACGATCATCCGCAGAAAAGCCTAAATAATCCGCAATATCACGCGCATTCGAGTAAATATTCGTATGAGTAAGCATCGCACCTTTTGGCTGTCCAGTCGTTCCAGACGTATACAAAATGATAGCGGTTTCATTTCCGTCAACATCTACAGGTTCAACATTCGGTTTTCCTGTTGCAATTAATCCACTAAATGAATGAACTTTTTGTTTCAAGTCTTCCGGTAATGCCGCTAGTTTCGCAGGTGTTTCAGGAACTGTCTCACAAATTATATAATGCTCTACGGACGGGAATGCGCCTGCAGCTTGTTCAACTAATGGTAATAAAAGGTCAAGTGCAATGACAGCCTTCGCATCACTGTTATGTATAATGTATGAGATTTCATCTGGCGTATAAATCGGATTGACCGGAATCGCCGTCGCACCAATTCTCATCGTCGCATAAAGCGAAATTAGAAAATGTGGTGTGTTTCCTAAAAGAAACGCTACATGATCACCTTTTTCAACACCAAGATCTTGAAGTGCAGAAGCAAACATTGAAACGGATTGATCGAACTCCGCATAAGAAGTGTCTTTCCCCATAAAATGATAAGCTGCTTTATTCGGTTGTGTAACTGCTGTCTCTCGAACTTTCGAAACTAAATTCATACCAAACTATCCCCTTCCTACTTAAATAGGCATCACTGAATGAGTACCCATTCATAAGAACTACTAAAATCATTATATAAGAAAAGCGTTAAGATTACAAGGCTTGTAACTATTCAAATAAATCAAGGTTGTTTAATAGAACTCTGCAACGTTTTTGCTGAACTTCACAACGCTTTCCAGAAACCTCGCAACGTTTCTACCAAACTTCACAACGTTTTCAAAACCTCGCAACGTTTCGGCTGAACTTCACAACGCTTTCCAGAAACCTCGCAACGTTTCTACCGAACTTCACAACGCTGCCCAAAAACTTCGCAACATCGCCAATTCCATCAAACAAAAAAAGCCCCAGATTAGCCTGGAGCTTTAATATGTGCCAGATACCGCCAGCGAATTAAATAGAAATAGAGGATTTGCATAACCGTGAACCCTAGAAGAACGTAAACGAGTTCTTTCACAATTGAAATTTCTGCAAGAGCATCCCACACAACTTGTAAGAACAAAAATGCAAATGCACTGTGTAAAAATGCCACTCCCCACGGGAAAAAGAATTGAGGAAGCAGTTGGCGATTGACGATTTTCTTGAACTCCCGGTCCGTTAACCCCATTCGCCTCAGCACATCAAATTGCTTTCGGTCTCTGTCGAGCGTTGTATACAATCTGAAATAGATAAAACTGCCTGCTGCCAGAAAAAACACCGCAGCTAACAATAAACCAATAAGTAGAAGAAGGGAAAACGTCGTTCGGATAACCGAGTAATTCATTCCAGGATTATCAAATGAATACAAAAGCGAACTCGTCGTTCCGAGCATAAAGGACTCTGTCACATCATCATTTATCGTCAACCCAATGTCTTTCGTCTGTTGCCACACTGGGACATCGAAAGCGTAATAAGCAGTCGGCTCCAAACCACTTATTGGGGTGGTTTCAGAAACTTTTTTAAAATCCGCTTCATTCAAAACAATAGCGTTTGTCCCAATTGAATGTGACGGGAACAATTGGTACGGATAAGCACCTGAAATTTCCACGGAGACATCACTTTCAACAAGCAATGTTTGAACAATCCTGCTATTTAATTGATTGTACGTTGAAGCTGAAGGCGGTAAAAATAATGCCTCTCCTTCTTTTAATTTATACGGTAAATGCCCAAAACGAGCGCTCATCGTATTGACATCCGTAATTCTTAAAATCGAAACTGTACTATCGGAATACGACGACGTTTGATATAAAATAGGGATTTTACGATAATAATAGTCAATGTTACTTTCGTTCAATTCCCTAATAATTTGAGCGATATGTTCGCTTTCAAGGGGATTTTCAGCCTCACTTTTATACACTAGGCCTAGGGGATTCATCTCACGATATTGAGAAGCAAACGATGTTAAGGAAGCAAGAATTCCAACGGACATAAAGGCCAAAGTTGAAACAATCGTTACGATGAAAAACATTCGAGCATTTTCTCTAAGTCGAACGATGCCTTCCGAAATCGATAACAATCGATAATGCTTCCAATACAAGCGTTTCCGCCCCTTCACCATATGCAACAACAGAGGTAGAGAATCTGTGAAAAAATAGTACGTTCCAACGGTCGCAAGTGGTGGAATTATAAAGACGGACCCGATGAGAAGCGTATTCGAAGAAAAAGCCGCCATTGCATAAGCCGCTCCTAGACAAAGGAGTCCAAAATAACCGTACCCTTTCGAATACTCCCTTCCACCCTTTTCAAAAGCTTCCCCGCGAATTAAATCCGCCACCTCACCGGATCGAATAAATACCGGTGCAACAAATGAAATGATGATGAACAAACTTAGGAACGCTCCAATCGTTAGAGCGAATGGTTGCCATGAGAAATAAAGAGGCAATGAAGGGAGCAATACAATTTCACGAACGGCCATAAAAAAGAACTTTGAGAATGCAAAGCCGAGTATCGTTCCAGTAACAATTGATACGACTCCGATGAACATCGTCTCTATGAAAATCAGTTTTTGCAATTGCCTTCTCGCCATACCCAAATGGAGCAAAATGCCGAACTCTTTCGCCCTTGCCTGAAGAAAAGCGCGCATGGAATAGAACAAAAAGAACAGCGTGAAAATATACAAAATGACTTCCGCCACGCCCATCCCAATGACGGCAATTTCCTGAACAAATTTATCTTCTATAGTTGGATGAAATAACAGCATTGAATATAAGAAAAATACCATGACTGAAAAAACGCTCGCCATAAAAAAGGCCGCGTAAATTCGTCGATTTCGAACAACGTTACGGTAAGCGAACTGACGAAAGGTCATGATGGCCCCCTAAGAGCGACAGTACATTTAAAATGCGTTGGAAAAAGGTTTGACGACGCTCGTCTTTATATATTTCATTGAAGAATTCTCCATCTTTAATAAACAGCACACGATCACAATAACTCGCAGCAATCGGATCATGCGTCACCATTATTATGGTCGTGCCTTCGGTTTCATTAATAAAACTAAGCAACTCTAAAACATCTCGTGCAGATTTCGAGTCCAAGTTCCCAGTAGGTTCATCGGCAAGAATGATTTTTGGTTTATGAATAAGTGCTCGGCCAATTGCGGTTCGTTGCGCTTGACCCCCAGACAACTCATCAGGTCGACGTTCCAATATCTTTGATAAATCAAGTTTTCCAGTGAGTTCAGCAATCCGCTCTTCCATTTCCTCAAGCGGCAATCCATCCAACGTTAACGGCAATACAATGTTTTCTTCCACCGTTAACATTTGTAACAAATTGATGTCCTGGAAAACGAAACCAAGATTCCGTCGCCGAAATAACGCCAATTCATTTTGTGAAAGAAGTTCAGGCTCAACACCACTTACACTGATTTGACCGTAAGTTGGTAAATCAATTGTGGATATTAAGTTCAGTAAAGTCGTTTTACCGCTTCCGGAAGGACCCATTACGGCAATGAACTCCCCTTCCATCGCTTCAAAATCCAGTCGATTCAAAGCACGATGCATCACTTTTCCTTCATAAATCTTCGTGACTTCTTTTAGTTCTACGATTTTGTTCAGTGTCATCTGTCTCCCCCGATTCCCCGTTTTCAAATAGCACCGTCACCGTAGTTCCAACGTTGTGTTCAGATCCAATTTTCAGCTTATGACCCAACCGATTGCATACTTCAGAGGCAATAAACAAGCCCATTCCTGTTGATTCCCCAGTAAGCCTTCCATTTTCTCCTGTAAAAAACGCCTTTGTTAGTCGATTCAAATCAGAATTAGGTATTCCAATACCTTCATCACGTACGCTAAAGACAATACCTTGTTCGTGACATTCTGCATCCAGGTACACTTTCTTACCATCTTCAAACGTATATTTCACTGCATTCGTTATAAACTGAACGAAAACAATTTTCATCCATTTTGGATCTGTTGCTACTACATAATTTTCGTCTATTGAAATAACGGGAAACACGCCATTCGTTATAAACAACCGCTTATGCTCATTCACAACCTCTTGAACAAATTGCTTCAAGTTAATTTTTTCGATTTGCATATCGTTTTCAAATGTTTCAAGCCTTGCGTTTATTAAAACCGTATCCAGCCCATTTTGAATTCGCCCGAGCTCTTCTGCAATGCTCTCCCGGTCCAGTTCACCGTCCTCTTGCAACAAAAGTCCAATGACCGAAATCGGTGTTTTCATTTGATGAATCCAGTGGTTCATAAAGTCTTGTTGACGATGCTGTGACGCGTAAAGAGTTTGCACTTCATTCTGATAAATCTTATAAAGTCCTCGCATAAATAGCGACATTTCGGCATGTTCCGGTGTTGGTGCATATCGAATCAGTGCATCTTCCATTTTTTCGGGCGTGCGAGTAATCGCATTATAAAAAGAACGTCTTAAAATATATTTTCCACTTAAATAGCCCCCTGTTAAAAGGATGCTAATGATAAGTGAATAAATGGCTGTGTTGTACTCTCGGAAACCGTCGAGCCAGTACAATAAAAATATAAACAGAACAAGAATCGTTTGGAATATAAGCAACGACACATGCTCTCGGATGAATAACCAACTGGTTGTCATAATTCCTCCGGAGCTGGAATGAAGCGATAACCTGCACCGCGAACTGTTTCAATCGTTGACAATACATTGTAGTCCGAAAGTTTTTTACGAACACGTGTCATATTGACGTTCAGTGTGTTTTCATCGACGAAAGATTGGTCATCCCAAAGTTCTTCCAGTAAATTTTCCCTAGAAACAACTTTTGGAGAAGCCTCCATTAGAAGTTCTAGAATCACGCATTCTTTTTTCTGCAAGGGTACAATTTCATCGTTCAAATGCAGTTCCATTCGTTCGATATATAAACTGAGTTGTCCGCGTTTAATGGTACGTTCGGATTGACTTGGCGCGTATTCTCCGAAGGATCTGCGCAAATGACTTCTGATCTTTGCAAGGACGATTTCATAGTGGAAAGGTTTCGTAATGAAATCGTCTCCGCCGTTTTCGAGTGCAAATACTTGATCCATGTCACCAGAACGAGCGGAAATGAATAGTATAGGACACGTCGTATGTATCCGTAATTGACGACACCAATAGTAGCCATCGTAGGACGGTAGGTTGATGTCGAGCAGTATGAGATGTGGGTCAAAAGCGAGACATTCTTCAGTCACTTGGTCGAAGTCCTCAATGATGGCTATTTCGTATTGATATTTCCGAAGTGTGTCTGCCAACAGTTGCGCAATTTTCCGATCATCTTCAACGATAAAAATACGGTGTTTCTCCATTGTCTTTTCTCCTTTTAATTGTAGTACTGTAGAGGTTCCTAATGGTGGGTGGTTTCCAAATCCGCTTTGCGCTTGGCGATGACCTTTCGTGCTGAGCCAGATAGAAAGTGCACTATCTGGCTCAGCACAACGGCTCACGCTGGTCGCTTCTACGCTCGTTTTTACATTCTCCTGGGATTGTGTTCCGGTTCGCAGTTTGTGATCTCACTTCGTTCTTTAATTGACGTTTGAAAACTATATTTGTTGAATTTATGAATCCCACATTCTCCAGCTGATTGGAGTGCAAGGCGGCGACTCCAGCGGGAACAGCGCGAGCTGAAGACCCTGGACTGAGCGTAGCGAGGGAAGCGGCTGAAGCCGTGCCCGCGGAAAGCGTCCGCCTGGAATGCAAATCAGCGTTTCGATGGATTCTTTAGTTTGATATATAATGTATCAATAAATCAACTGCAGAAACTCTTCTTTTGTAATTCCACCTAAGATGGTTGGGAGATCTATGGGAGCAATTGCTTGCGCGATTGATTGGCGGTCGTATTTGATGTTTTTCAAGCTATCTTCCACGATTGCGACGTTGCCTACTCCGAAGAAATCTCCGAAAATGGCCACGTCTTCAATAATCCCTTTGTTTACTTGAAGACGTACGTCGATGCCGCCTACTGGGAATCTGTGTGAATGTTGCATATTGAATTTTGGTGATTTCCCGTAATTCCAGTCCCAATTTGCATAACGTTCTTTAGACAGTTCGTGAATTTTTATCCAATCATCATCTGTGAATTCAACGTATTGAATATTTTCTTCTCCTTCAAAAATGGAGCTTAATACTTCAAGACGGAACTCTTCGATTGTCATTGGTTGTTCGAGAAATTCTGTTATATTCGCAACTCGACTACGAATGGATTTAATTCCTTTGGATTCAATTTTGTCTTTTCTCACTTTTAGGGCTGATACAACTTCTTCTATCGCTGTATCAAACATCAAGGTTCCATGACTAAACATACGACCGTTTGTTGAGAATTGAGCGTTTCCTGAAATTTTACGCCCCTCAACAAGAATGTCATTGCGTCCAATAAGTTCTGCTGTTACACCAATTCCCGCAAGTGCTTTGACAACAGGCTCTGTAAACTTTTTAAAGTTCCGGAACGATTCACCGTCATCTTTTGTAATGAAACTGTAATTCAAATTTCCTAAGTCATGGTAAACCGCACCGCCACCAGACAAGCGTCTTACCACTTTAATGCCGTTTGAATCCACGTATTCTGTATCAATTTCTTCTATTGTATTTTGGTTTTTCCCTATGATAATTGAAGGTGCATTGATATAGAACAGTAGATATGAATCTTTTTCAATATCCATCGTTCTAAGCGCATATTCCTCAATTGCTAAGTTAATTTGTGGATCTGTAATACCTTGATTATCAATGAAATACATGTATATCGCTCCTTCGTATAAGTCTTATAGTTTATTTTATCTGAAAAGTCCATAAATGTGTTGACATTTGATTGCTTGTTATAATACACTACTAATATACAAACGAGTTACAGTACAGGTTGAAAGGGGAGAAGAACAAACATGCTAGAAAACGTACTCGAGTTTTTCAAAAACCTACCAGCTAAAACATGTTCCCTTTGTCAAAACGAGATCGAAGAGCAACACGAATGTTACAGCACAAAATGTGACGCTTGCAATCGGTGATTTTTTTTTACCCAACCTGTACTACTACAAAAAAACAAACCTACTTTAGTTCTAATACAAAATACTAGGAGATGACATAGATGATTGTAAATGTAATTGAGTTCTTTAAAAACCTACCTGCTAAGAAATGTGTTACTTGTGGAAATGAAATCGAAGAGCAACACGAATGCTACAGTACGAAATGCGACGCTTGCAACAACTAATTTTTTATCCAACTTATTCTAAACGAAATAAATGAATCATATTTTAGTTCTAACATAAACTACTAGGAGATGACATGAGATGATTGAAAACGTTGTTGAATTCTTTAAAAACCTACCTGCTAAAAAGTGTGCTACTTGCGGAAATGAAATCGAAGAGCAACACGAATGCTACAGTACGAAATGCGACGCTTGCAACAACTGATTTTTTTTGCTTAGTCTGTACTATCACAAAGAAATAAAAGACCTTTAGTACTATCACAAAAGAAGAGGAGTTGACAAACTATGCTTGATAACATCATTGAGTTTTTTAAAAACTTACCTGCTAAAAACTGTGCTACTTGTGGAGAAGAAATTGAAGAGCAGCACGAATGTTACGGTAATAAATGCGATGCTTGTAACATCTTATAAAAAGTAAAGCAGCTGACTGGTACATCCAAGCAGCTGCTTTTTTAATGCAACTATTTTTGCACATAGAGTAAAGGAGTCCACACAATTAGCTGTTGCAAACGTACTTTGCAGCAGCCATGTATGTGTGGACTCCGATTTTATTTAAAACAATGCTTCTAAAACTTCTTCCATTGCTGCTTTTCCTTGATTGATGCAATCGGGAAGTCCAACACCTTCGTAAGACGCGCCCGCTAATTTCACATTCGGAAACTGTTTCGCAATTTCAACACGTGCCGCCTCAAGTCGTTCGCGATGACCAACCACATACTGCGGCATGCCTTCTTTCCATCTCGACACGATGGTGAACTCAGGATCTTCTTTAATTTCCATCACTTTTCGTAAATCCGTTAAAACAATCTGTTCGATATCTGAATCGGATAATGAAACGATGGATTCATCGCCCGAACGACCGACATAAGAACGAATGAGTACCTTTCCGTCCGGTGTCGTCGTCGGCCATTTACGATTGGTCCATGTACATGCCGTAATTGCATAATCGCTGTTACGCGAAACGAGGAAGCCCGTTCCTTCACGATCTTGCACAATCGATTCTTCTGGAAATGCCATTGCAACAGTCGCAACTGTTGTCGATGGCATATCTTGTAGCTCCGTTAATAAGCCATGCGGTTTGAACAGCTTACGCACGACTTCATGCGCAGTTGTCATTATGACAGCATCTGCCTCAATCGTCTGGCCATTATTCAGAGTCAACACTGTTTTCTCGCCTGCTTTATCGATTTGGTTCACTCGAACATTTTTCATCACAGAGTTTTTCTCCAATTGTTCCTCAAGAGCTTCAACTACTGTTTCAAGCCCATTGCGGAATGTATGAAAAACACCTTCGCGCTTTGCTCCGTACCCTTCTTTTTGAGGTACTTTTTTCGGCGTTGTTTTTTTCATGCCCAAGATGAGACTTCGGTTCTCTTCTTCAACTTCTTTAAACTGAGGAAACGTAGAATTCAAGCTGAGTTTATCGAGATCACCGGCATATATTCCGGATAACAAAGGCTCGATTAAATTCTCCACAACTTCACTGCCGAATCGCCTGCGGAAAAAAACACCAAGCGATTGATCTTCTTTTATACCCGAACGAGGTAAAAATAGATCTCCAGCTGCACGAAGCTTCCCTCCTAGCGTGAACAATCCAGATGTAACAAAGGGCCCCAGTTGTGTCGGAATCCCCATTACAGAGCCGGGAGGAATCGGATGCAGTGTTTTATTCAATAAAATATAGGCCTGTCCTGTTGAGTTTCGAACAAGCTCTTTTTCGATGCCCAAATCCTCTGCTAATATTCCAAAACTCTTTTTTCGAATTAGAAATGAATCTGGGCCACGTTCGATAATAAACCCGCTTCGTCGAATCGTTTGAATTTTTCCACCGAGGCGGTTTGTCGCTTCGACGAGTAATACATCGAGTGGAAGTCCTTTTTCACGCGCTTCTTTTTGCATATAAAATGCTGCCGCAAGCCCGGTAATTCCCCCACCTACGATGACGACTTTTTTATTTAGTTCGCCCATGTCCTTCATCACTTCCAAATAGTTTTATTGTAGTTCTCAGACTTTTTCAAGTACCGCATCGACCATTGCATTGATAAACAATGGATCCGTATTCGGCATTGCTGGACGATAATACGATGCACCGATTTCATCACAAACAACTTTACACTCATAATCATTATCATAAAGCACTTCAAGATGATCGGACACAAATCCTACGGGTGTGTAGACAAATGTTGTGTACCCTTTTTCTTTGTGTAAGCTGCGTGTTAAATCTTGTACATCTGGTCCAAGCCATGGTTCTCCTGTTTGGCCTTCACTTTGCCAACCGACTTCATAATTCGTAACGCCTGCCGCAGTAGCAACTAAATCTGCTGTTTCATGCAACTGATCCGAATAGGGATCTCCATTTGCAATGATTTTTTCCGGAAGTGAGTGTGCGGAAACAATAAGACATGCATTTTCACGTTCTGCATCACTCATATTTTCAAACGTGCTCTTGATTTTATCTGTCCAGTAGGCAAGAAACTTCGGTTGTTTGTACCAGCTTTCAACGGATGTAATCGTCATTCCGTATTTATCCGCCTCTTCTTTCGCACGACCGTTGTATGACTTAACGGAAAACGTCGAGAAGTGAGGTGCAAGAACAATCGAAACTACTTCTTTTATACCATCCTCATTCATTTGCTGGATGGCATCTTCTATGAAAGGTGCAATATGTTTTAATCCAATATAGACCTTGTACTCAACGGCATCTTGTGCCAAGTTCAAACGCTCACATAATGCATTCGCCTGATTCTCTGTAATTTTAGCAAGCGGAGAAATCCCACCAATTGCTGCGTACCGTTCTTCCAGGTTTTCGAGTTGTTCCGGTGCTGGCGGACGACCGCGTCTAATGTGTGTGTAATACGGTAAAATATCCTCTTCTTTATTAGGAGTTCCGTACGCCATTACAAGTAAACCTACTTTTTTCTTCATAATAATAGCCACCTTCTCAATTTAGTAACCTTTGGCTTTACGCAATTCTGCACTGTACGTATGAATCAGTTCTGTAAGTTTTTTTAATGTTGCCGGTTTTACATCTGGAAACACGCCGTGTCCAAGATTGAAAATATGACTGCCGTGTTCGACACCTTGTTCAATAATGACTTTCGCACGTTCTTCGATAATACTCCAATCCGCAAGAAGAAGGGCTGGATCTAAGTTTCCTTGAAGAGGCTTCGTTACTCCGCGTTCGCCTGCTTCTTTAATCGACAAGCGCCAGTCAAGGCCCACAACGTCAACAGGAAGATCATGCCATTCATTTATTAAATGACTTGCACCAACGCCAAACGTGATCAGTGGAACATTCAATTTACGAAGTTCTGTGAAAATACGTGTCATTACAGGTTTAATAAAGATTCGGTAATCAGAGACGTTTAGTGCTCCAACCCATGAATCAAAGATTTGAATCGCTTTTGCACCTGCAGCTACTTGTGCATTGATGTACGTGATTGTCATATCTGCAAGCTTGTCCATTAGAGCAAACCATGCTTCTGGTTCTGACACCATAAATGACTTTGTTAAATTGTAACTTTTCGAAGGACCGCCTTCGATCATATAGCTTGCAAGAGTGAACGGAGCACCTGCAAAGCCGATTAATGGAACATTCAATTGTTCCTTTGTTAAGATTTTAATTGTTTCTAATACGAATGGAATATCCTCTTCTGGAGATAGATCGCCAAGATTATATACATCTTGTACGGTGCGAATCGGAT
Organism: Sporosarcina siberiensis; assembly: GCF_042681925.1. NCBI lineage: Bacteria > Bacillati > Bacillota > Bacilli > Caryophanales > Caryophanaceae > Sporosarcina > Sporosarcina siberiensis. The sequence goes on along the minus strand of NZ_JBHUGI010000004.1, from coordinate 126,094 downwards.
TGCTAATTACGGGACCAACGCCCGGTTTTATTTTCACATCAACACCGATTCCTGGAAGCGGTGTGACGATATCTTTATAAAGTATTGCCGCGTCAACATTATACTGATCGACTGGAAGTTTCGTTACGTATGCACAAAGTTCTGGTTGATGTGTAATTTCTTCTAATGAATACTTCTCTTTTATTTTCAAATATTCGGGCTGTGAACGTCCTGCCTGCCTCATATACCAAACCGGTGTGTGTTCAATTTTTTCGCCGCGTGTAGCACGAAGAAGTGTATCGTTAAACTTAGTCATTAAAGCGATTCCCACTTTCGTTATTATATTTTACTTACAGTTCCATATCCGTCTTAAATTTTAGAGCTTTTCCTGTGCATTGTATAGTAAACGCACTGAATGTCCAAAGATTGTATACATCTTCCCGCCACACTTTCGTCATTGTTTGTTTTGAATTTAAATTTAGGGGAAAGTATAAAGATAGGATACAATTTAATGAGGAGGTTTTTATACATGTACTTATATACAACTTCAGGAACGATGGACTTTATGAAAAGCTTGAAAGAAAAGCATCGCTCAGAAAATATCATACTGATGAATGGTGAAGGAACAACTCTTTTATTGCATGAAACAGAAGGTAAATCCGTTTTTCAAACTCCAAGAAAGTTTGAAGTAATCAGCTCTTCAGGTACCCTTTCGGACGAAGGATACTTTGCTTTCAATAACATTCCTGTTACAGATGAAGGAAGTCCGATTTTTGAACACCAATTCAAAACACGAATCGGTTTAATTGATTCGGAGCAGGGATTTGTCGCATCTCGACTTCTTCGCCCGCAGGGTTCCAACACATATGCTATTTTAACTCAGTGGGAAGACGCATCTTATTATCTTAGATTTAAAAATACTTCTGCTTTTTCAAAGGCGCAAGCAAAAGATGAGAATGAAATCGGTATCGAAAAAAAGCCACATATTTTTTCGAGTGCATCTTACGTAACAACATATAAAACACCAAAAGACGAAGAGAAAGCGTAATCCTTAATTGGATTACGTATTTTTTTATTTTATTGCCCGAAACTCTTTTAATTGATACACTTAATAGATTAACATTCAAACTAGTTAGTTTTTGAAAGGGGAAATCCATTGAGAAATCTATTATTTGAAAAGCTTACAAATGCCTATGAAGAGATGGTTATTACAAGACGCTATCTTCACATGAATCCCGAGCTATCTTTTCAAGAGGAAAAAACGGCAAAATACATTGCTGATTTTTACGGAGATCTTGGTGTAGAAGTTCGGACAGGTGTTGGCGGTAATGGTGTTGTGGCACGTGTGAAAGGTGGAAGACCTGGTAAAACGGTTGCACTTCGGGCCGATTTTGACGCTCTCCCCATTCAGGATCAAAAAGACGTTCCGTATAAATCCACTGTTCCTGGCGTGATGCATGCATGTGGGCATGACGGACATACAGCTACACTTCTGCAAGTGGCTAAGGCGATTTTCGAACTGCGTGAAGGACTTGCGGGCGAATACGTATTCATTCATCAGCATGCGGAAGAGTTCGCTCCAGGTGGTGCGAAACCAATGATTGAAGACGGCTGTCTCGACGGCGTTGACGTAGTTTTTGGTACTCATTTATGGTCCCTTACAAATGCCGGAACGATTGAATACTTAACAGGACCGGTTATGGCTGCTGCCGATCGAATTGACATTACAATTCATGGGTCAGGGGGTCACGGCGCTGCGCCTCACCAAACAAAAGATGCAATCGTTATTGGAGCCGGACTAATTGTAAACTTACAACAGCTTGTTTCACGTCGGGTCAATCCTATTGATTCTGCAGTCTTGTCTATTGGCTCGTTTATTGCAGATAATGCATTCAACGTCATTGCCGACTCTGCAAAAATGGGAGGCACGGTTCGAACATTCAACCCAAAAGTTCGTGATTTAATGGAAAAAGAAATGAAACGAATTGTTGAAGGTACAGCTATTGCAAATGATTGTACAATCGACTTTAAATACACGCGTGGCTACCCTCCAGTTGTGAATCATAAGACGGAAACAGAGTTTTTGAAGTCTGTTGCCGATACTGTATTGGGTTCGGAAAATGTCGTTGAATCGACGCCACAAATGGGCGGAGAAGATTTCGGATATTATATGGAGAAAGTTCCAGGAACATTTTTCTTTACGGGTGCAAAACCCGCAGACCCATATCCACATCATCATCCAAAATTCGACTTTGATGAAAGCGCAATGCTTATAGCTGCGAAAGTTTTAGGCGCTGCGGCATTGGATTACCAAGAGCAGTAAAACTAAACAGTGTCGACCGAAGACCTTTCCTATCGAATCATAGGAAAGGTCTTTCGTTTACTACTAAATGGGCTACTGAAATGCTATGTTTCAGTAGCCCATTTAGTATATCCACCCTTTTGCATTGTAAAACAGACTCAGGCTATAGTTAGGGAGAATTAAAAGTCTAACTAACGGAAGGTGATTTCATTGGAAAGAAGTAGAAGAAAGTCAAACTATCATATTTCATTTGAAACATTTGCTTTACAACCTATTTTAGATGGAGCTACACAATCAACTTTAGTTATTGAGCGTTCCGAGCAATTTATTGTTCCAAAGTCTTCGGAACAAATTGTTAAAAAATCTTGTGATTATTACGGCGAAACCTTTCAAAACATCACAAATGCATCCAGACATATTCTTGGAAACCGACATAAAACACCCATTATCATTGCACATGATTTCAAAACACCTTTTATTCTTCTGCCTACGATGTCCCCAGCTTCGTCGCATAATGAATGGATTGCTTTGCATGCTATCGAAAACATTAAACCAAATAAAATGGGATGTCTCATTTACTTGGAAAATAATAAGCAAATTCAAGTCGGTGTCTCGGCTACAACCATACATCGTCAATATGCATACGCCTGTTTTTTACATAAAGATTTTATAAAAAAGCAAGAAAGCATAAATAGAAAATCTCTTCATTTTCCCTACAGAGGATTGTGATCCTCACCCACCTGTCATTGCAAAATAAACATCAAGCAACTCTTCAGTTCTATTACGGAGACGAACGTTCAAATAACGGCGGTGGTCCTCATAGCCTCCACATAAAAATGCATACTCAGTAAATGTATTATCCGTCTTCCCACGGATAACCTGCATATTATTACGACGCATGTAAATTTTCGTCTCTTTTAATTCAAGCTGTACAATTTTCTCGGCCTCCTCAACAATTTTAAAATAAGGCCTTTTTAATTTGAATGCGCCTTTTTCAAAAAGTTCTCGGTCTCTTTCTAAAATAATCAACACCATCGGTAAGTAAATCATATTCTCAAAATGCGGCATCGCCTCTACTGGAATTAACGGCATACTTTTTTCTCCTTTCTGCAAAAGCGAACACGGGTTCTTATTTAGTATATGCCGGAATTCAAAAAATATCAATATGAAAGCAAAAAAAGAATCCCATCAAGGGATTCTCTTTACTATTCATACGTATTTATTTGTTGTCGCCAATATAATGAACCGATGCTACTTTCCACTGGCCGTCTTCTTTTGTTAATAAAGTAACTTGACGCCCCGTAGAATCAGTCTCTAAGCCCGTCGATAGCTGTTTCATCGACGTCTCGAGATCCGAAAATACTTGGGCTTCTTTTTCGGAGTATTTAACAATTGTTACATTCGATGCGGTACGTTCGAAATCGAATTCTTTAAAATTCTTCTCCATATACACGCGCTCTTCTTCCTTATCAAAACTCTCCGTATTCTCCGACAATAAATTACTAAATCGCTCGATGTCCTTGTCATTGAATGCATCGATATACGTTTCGAACATTTGCATGATTTCCTCTTTTTCAGCGGGTGGTATATTTTGCGCTTCTTCAATCGTGTCATCCGTTAAACCAAAACCAATATTATTTTCATCCACGCCGTGATCGATGGCTCCGTTCTCGTTTTGAGCTTCTCCATCGTCTACCGAGCCTGATGTTGCTGCATCCTCTTTATCACCGCTACACGCCCCCAGTATAAGTACTAGTGCTAGTAACATAGATATCCATATCTTCTTCAAAACAATTCCTCCTGAATTAGTAAAAAGGCCGCTCCAAACGGAAGGCCTCCCACTTTTATATCGACAACACTTCAATTATTTAACTTCAACCCAACCGTTTTTAATTGCCGAAACAACAGCCTGCGTACGATCGTTTACAGCCATCTTTTGCAAAATGCTCGAAACGTGATTTTTAACAGTTTTTTCGGAAATGAACAATGTTTCACCGATTGTACGGTTACTTTGGCCATCCGTCAACAACTGCAATACTTCACACTCACGCTTCGTAAGTAAGTGAAACGGTCTACGGATATCCGTCTGATGAAACGACCCCTTATGTTCTCGGTCGCTTAATCTACGGAATTCCGTTACAAGATTATGCGTAACTTTCGGGTGTAAATACGATCCGCCAGCCGTAACTACTTTAATGGCCTGGATAATCGCTTCTGCATCCATTTCTTTCAGCATATAACCGAGTGCACCTGTTTTCAATGCATGGGAAACATAAGATTCGTCATCGTGAATCGATAAAATGATCACTTTTGCTTCGGGATATTTCTCTATAAGTTCTTCCGTCGCATCGACACCGTTCATACGCGGCATATTAATATCCATAAGAACAACATCCGGCTTATGAAGCTCATAAAGTCCCATTACATCGCTGCCGTCATCCCCCTCTGCAACGATTTCAAATGAATCCTCAAAATCAAGAATTCTTTTTACTCCTTCACGGAATAACTGGTGATCATCTACTATTACAATTCTTGTCAATGTCATTGTTGTTTCCTCCCATTAATTCGATTCAATAATTTTCTCATCCTTAAGCGGAATTCTGAATAATATTGTTGTGCCATTACCAGGGGTCGATTGTATTTTCATTTCCCCTTTAAGTAAGTCAATTCGTTCACGCATCCCAATAAGGCCAAATGATTTATCTCTTACTTCGTTTGGATTAAAACCTTTGCCATTATCTTTAACCATAATATTTATTATATCGTGAAGCCACTCAATTTTCACCCAAATGTCCTTACAGTTTCCATGTTTTAAAGCATTTGATACAGACTCTTGTACAAGTCGAAAAATCGCAACTTCAAAATCCGTGTGAAAACGTTGCTCGAGCCCACTATTTCTAAATTGAATTTCCTTATCCGTTTCAAACTCGTTAATCTTGGATAAATATTTTTTCAATGTTGGAATGAGACCTAAATCATCCAGAGCCATTGGTCTTAAATCATAAATAATACGACGTACTTCCAATAGTGCGGATTTCACAGTCTCTTTAAGCTCCGAAAGTTCGGTAAGTGCTTTTTCGGGTCCTCTTTCATTATACGTCTTTTCAATCAATCCCGCACGTAGTAAGACATTCGCCAACATTTGTGCTGGTCCATCATGAATGTCACGAGATAGACGTTTACGCTCTTCTTCCTGAGCTTGAATGATTCGAATACTAAAGTCCTGTTTATGTTTCGCGTTTGTTAATGCTTCACTAACATCTTTCAAATCCGTCGTTAAATAATTCATAACTACAGCTACTTGATTGATTAGCTGGTCTGCTCGTTCAATTGTGTCAAGCAAAGATGCAAGTCTTCTATCGAGATCATCTCGACGTTCTCTGAGTTGCTTTTCCTCCAATCGATTGACAGACAAACGAACGAGTAAATCGTTCGCCACTTCATACGCTTCTCGCACCTGCGTTTCGGAATAATTCATAAAGTCCTTTGAAACGTTAGCAAGTCGCTTTCGTGAATGTCGGGTCATTTCTTCTAAATGATCGCCTTCAGTTATCGCGCGAGCAATTTGCCCTTTGACAACGTCGACCTCATTTTTCATACTCTCAAAGCTTTCCCGACTCTGTTCACTTATAATGAATATATCATTCTTCGATTGGTCCATCGTACGTACCATACTGTTGAAGATTTTATCGAGCGATTGAATATCAACTGTATCTCCAGTCATCTTTTCCCTCCGGTCTACATAACACCATCTTTAATTGGAGCGATAAATTCCTATACATACTTAGTATAGTATATCATTATAAGACCTAATGAATATTAAAATTGTATTACAAGTAATGGAGGTTAATTACATGCGGGAAAATTACATAACAGTAAAAGGGTATGGAACAAGTGAATTAGTGATTCAGAAGTCCAGGTTCCTTACCTCTATAAGACGTGCAGAAACGGAAGAAGATGCACTTACTTTCATTAATGAGGTGAAAAAGTCTCATCACACAGCTACACATAACTGTTCCGCTTATCTAATCGGTGAACACGATGGCATACAAAAGGCAAATGATGACGGTGAACCTTCTGGCACGGCCGGATTTCCTATGTTAGAAGTGTTAAAGAAACAAGGCCTTAAAGATGTCGTCGTCGTCGTAACTCGTTACTACGGAGGTATTAAACTTGGTAGTGGTGGGCTAATCCGTGCATACGGTCGAGCAACATCAGAAGGCATTACTGCCGCTGGGACTGTAGAACGAAACTTGCATTCTTTGATGAAAGTAACCGTAGACTATACATGGCTTGGAAAAATTGAAAACGAAGTCCGGCAATCAAAGTATCCATTAAAAGAAATTATCTATGCGAATGATGTAGATTTACTCATTTATGTGCCGGTTTTAGAAGAGGATGCTTTTACACAATGGATGATGGATTTGACGAATGGCCAGATGCAAATTTTGTCGATTGAGCATGAGTTTTTAGAGTTTAGTCTCTAATTAATTTACGGATGATGTTTTAAGTAGTATAATAGGTTAGATTGAATTTCTAACTACTATATAAATTTTATAAAATACAAATACATCTCTCTAAATGAAGTGACCTTCTCATTTGGAGATCCAATTTCTAAACGTGCCATATACTGAGGTCGGAGGGACTAAGAAGATGAAGAGAAAAGAGTATAAAAAAGCAAAGAAAAGCACTTCAAGTAAGCGGCTCGCTTTAAAGATTTCCTTACTCGTTGTGCTATCCGCATTCCTAGTTATTGTCGCTTGGGGTGTTACTTTGCAGAAAAAAGCAGAAAGCGCTGCAGATCGTGCATATGAGAAGATTGAAGATCGTCCAAAATCAGAATTACGTGAAGTTGCAGTCGAACCAACGAACGATAGTGTTTCAATTCTTTTTATTGGTGTGGATGAAAGTGAATCTCGAAAGGGAAATGAGGTAAATGGACGTTCAGATGCCCTCCTCGTTGCCACATTAAACAAAAAGCAAAAAACTGTGAAATTACTAAGCATTCCTCGTGATTCTTATGTACACATTCCCAATAAAGGATACAGCGATAAAATAAATCATGCATACGCTTTTGGCGGCACCATTGGTACAATCGATACTGTTGAAAACTTGCTAGACATTCCTATTGATTATTATGTGAAAATGAATTTCAATGCTTTTATCGATATTGTTGATGAATTAGGCGGCATTGAAGTCGAAGTCCCTTACGACCGTCTTGAAAAAGATGAATTCGACAAAGACACAATTCAATTGATAAAAGGCCTTCAACATTTGGATGGAAGACACGCACTCGCGCTTGCACGTACTCGAAAACTCGACAGCGATGTTGACCGAGGCAAACGTCAGCAAATGATTATGCAAGCAATCATGAAGGAAGCAACCTCAATTTCATCTGTAACAAAATACGGTGGCGTCATTGATGCCATTGGCGATAATATGAAAACGAATATGAGATTTGGTGAAATGAAATCCTTCTTAGATTATGTACAAGGTGGAAAACCACAAGTTGAAATGTTGAACTTGGAAGGATCTGACTGGTGGAAGGAATACGAAACCAGACCTCGTGTCTACTTCTGGAAACTGGACGAAGATGATCTAGAAAGAGTAAAAGAAGAGATGAAAAACCATCTCGAAATCTCAACTACCTCTAGAAACCTAACTAATGAAAACCCCGATATTTCGGATAAAGACGAATCTGCCAACGAAGGCAGCTTAAATAACTAATATTGGAAAAGCCCGACATTTATTGTCGGGCTTTTTTGTCTCAATATGTTGGCAATGTTTTCGAGGAACTTCGCAATGCTTCGGGCAAACCACACAACGCTTTTTGAAAACCTCTCAACGTTTACGGAATACTTCACAACGTTTCTCAGATAAACAAGTACAAAAAAAGATTCTGCACTCTCTTAAATAGAAGAGTGCAGAATCTTTTTTATTGCTTCTATGTTATTTCCCAATCATCCGTACAAAATTCAGTAACGGTCGATAGTTTGCGCCTGCAAGGCCAATAATTTCAACAAATAACTCAATTGCTAAAAGCATTACGACCAACAGTATAATTGAGCCCCAAACGGTTGCTTGAGAGAACAAGATTGCGGCAACACCGAACAACGCAGCCAGTCCATAAATGATCAGTACTGTTTGCCTATGCGAAAAACCGGCACGCAGCAAACAATGATGTAAATGAGATTTATCTGGAGCCGTCACTTTTTGTTTCATTCTAATTCTACGAACAATTGCGAAAAACGTATCGGAAATTGGAACCCCGAGCATAATAACCGGGATGATGAGTGAAATAAATGCGACATTTTTAAATCCTAATAATGCAAGAACAGCGATCATGAAACCCAAGAATAAGGATCCGGTGTCTCCCATGAATATCTTCGCTGGATGAAAGTTAAAAAATAGAAATCCAGCAGAACTCGCTGCAAGTATAGCTGCGGTCGCCATAACAAATGGATCACCCATGATAATCGCCATTACTGAGATTGTAATAAGTGCAATTGTTGAAACACCAGCTGCTAACCCATCCAATCCATCTATTAAATTAATTGCGTTCGTTATACCGATAATCCAAATAATTGTAATCGGAATGCTCAAGTAACCAAAATCGAATTGAACACCAACAAATGGTATATTAATTGCATCAATTTGAAGTCCGCCCCACGAAACAACAACAATTGCAGCGGCTAATTGACCAACAATTTTTGCTTTAGCTGTAATTTCAAACATATCATCTAGAAAACCCGTTATAATAATAATGAGTGCTCCGATGAGAATACCCGTAGAATGCTCATCTTGCGGCCGTAAGAAAAAGTAACCGATTAGAAATGCACCAAATATTGCAAGCCCACCAATTCGTGGCATTATGGACGCATGGACTTTACGGTAATTCGGACGGTCAACTGCACCAATACGGAATGCAAGTTTCCTGACAAGCGGAGTAAGTAAGATGGATGCTGCGAACGCAACAGCCATTGCAAGGTATATCATGTCCTTCCTCCCTAAGTTAAATCGATATTAGTAATCCAAGAGTATTATAACATGTCTAAACACAGAAAGCATCTTTACTAGTTGAATCCACACTACGTTTTGTCTGATTTCTCCCGTTTATCTTTCCCCATGATGCAACATCTATCCTAGATGTATTGCTTCTATATGATGGAAACAGCTAGAGGTAGTAATTCAATAGTATTTTTGATAAAATGGGTACGGGTCCTTTATATGGACCGAAAAAAAGGAGCGTTCATTCATGTTATCATTTTTTAAGCGTTCAAATAAAACGAGCGAACGACAACTTCGAAAATATCGAAAAGTTGTCGACCAAATAAACAAACTAGAATCTACATACGAATCTATGTCCGATGAAGAACTAACGGGCATGACAGATATATTAAGAGAACGTGTGAACTCAGGCGAAACAATTAAATCTTTAATTCCAGATGCGTTTGCAGTTGTTCGTGAAGCTTCTAAACGCGTATTAAATATGCGTCCATTCGACGTCCAATTGATCGGTGGAATCGTACTTACAGAAGGTGATATTTCAGAAATGCCTACAGGTGAGGGTAAAACTCTTGTCGCGGCACTTCCTTCATATATTCGCGCACTTGACGGGAAAGGCGTTCACGTCATTACAGTAAATGATTATCTTGCACAACGTGACTTTGACCAAATTGGAAAAATTCACCGCTTTCTAGGTCTTACAGTTGGTCTAAATTTACCGATGATGCAAGGTCCACAAAAGCAGGATGCATACAATGCTGATATTACATACGGAGTCGGAACAGAATTCGGTTTCGATTATTTACGCGATAATATGGCACAGCACGCTTCTGAAAGAGTACAGCGTCCATATAACTTTGCAATCATTGATGAGGTTGATAGTATTCTCGTCGATGAAGCAAAAACACCTTTAATCGTAGCTGGAAAAATGCAAGCAGATTCCGATCTTCATTACATCGCTGCACGTCTTGCAAGCCGCTTTAAAGAAGAACGCGACTTTGATTTTGATGATGAAACAAAAGCAACTTCTCTTACAGATATGGGTATTGAGAAAGTTGAAAAAGCGTTCGGTGTAGATAATTTATACGAACTCGATCACCAAACACTTTATCACTACGTAATTCAAGCCGTACGCGCACATGTTATCTTCAACCGTGACGTCGATTACATAGTTAAAGAGGAAAAAGTTGAACTTGTCGATATGTTTACTGGACGAATTATGGAAGGACGAACGCTTTCAGATGGTCTTCATCAAGCGATTGAGGCAAAAGAAGGACTTCCAATTACTGAAGAAAATAAGGCACAAGCACAAATTACAATTCAAAACTACTTCCGTATGTATCCACAACTTTGTGGAATGACGGGTACTGCAAAAACACAGGAAAAAGAATTCCAGGAAGTTTACGGCATGGAAGTAATTCAGGTCCCAACAAACCGACCTCGTGCACGAATTGACTCACCTGACCGGGTATATGAAACCATTGATGCGAAATACAAAGCAATGGCAAAAGAAGTTGCCAAACGACATAAAACAGGGCAACCCGTTTTAGTTGGAACAACATCCATTTTACAATCCGAAAAAGTAGTTCAATATTTGGATGAATACAAACTGGACTATAATCTACTCAATGCAAAAAGTGTTGAACAAGAGATTCACCTTATTTCACAAGCAGGACAACGTGATCATATTACCGTCGCAACAAATATGGCAGGTCGTGGAACAGACATCGTTTTAGGTGAAGGTGTTGCAGAAAACGGTGGATTATTCGTTCTTGGAACTGAAAAACACGAAAGTCGTCGTATCGATAACCAGCTTCGTGGACGTTCAGGCCGTCAAGGCGATCCCGGAGAAAGCCAGTTTTTCTTATCTCTTGAAGACGATATGTACAAACGTTTTGCGAAGGAAGATATGGAGAAATTCAAGAAAAAAGTAAAATTAGACGAAGATAAACTAGTCCTCAATACAGAAATTGACGATTTAACCGAACGTACACAACGCATCGTTGAAGGTATTCATTATTCTATGAGGGAATACAATTTGAAACTTGACGACGTCATCAATGACCAACGTAAAGTTGTTTACTCTCTTCGTGATGATATATTAGATGATGGAGATTTGCTCAATAAATTGAAAGTGATGTTGGATGAAACAGTCGAATTCGTAGTTCTTGAAAGTTGTCCACAAAACGAAAGTACAGATAACTGGGATTTCGACCAAATTGAGCGCACAATGAATGCACTTCTTCTAAAACCAATTCAAGTTTCACACGACTCAGATAAAACATCGAATATCTTAAAATCCTTCGAAGAACCTGTTTCTGAATTGCTAACGTATATAGATACATTCGCGGATAATGAGCAAGTATTACAATTGATTCCACAAGTAATGCTTTCACATATTGATATGATGTGGGTGAAACATCTTGAAGTGATGACCCGCTTAAAAGAAGGTATTGGTTTAAGATCGTATTCACAAGAAGACCCAATGCGGATTTATCAACGTGAGGGGCTTCAATTATTCGGTAAACATTACCAAAAACTACGTCGGGATATTGCTTCAGAAGTGATTGGTTTTATGAAGCTTATTACTGAACAACAGGAGGCACAATAATGAATCTCTTCTCATTTTTTAAGAAAGCCGAAAAAACCGGTACAGAAAGCACAATTGATTCGAAAGAAATCGTTGAAGATGTTCAAGCTTCAAACGTAGAAAGCGATATTGAAACGACGCTATCCTTTCATCCAGAGTGGAATATTCCGCAAGAACAAGAATACGTCTTTAGATTTCTATCCAATGAACTTGAACCACTGAAACCGAACCAAATTTCGTTATCAGGTATCGATATCGATGTTGAACCTGCAAACGGTAGTTGGCTCGTAAAAGCATTCTTACGTTCTTCTATGGACCAACAAATTTCAGTTGGCGAAGTCGAACTAATGCTTCTTGATGAAGAAGGAAACACACTTGCTTCAGATGAATTCGACCTAAAAGAACTCGGTGATCTCCCAGCACGCAGCGCGCGACCATGGGTATTCGTCTTTGCAAAAGACAATGTGTTTGCAGAAACACCACCTAAAGAAAATTGGAAACTCGCATTCAATGTGCAATCTATGGTTCCTCATAAACTAGAACTTGAACAAGCATGGGAAGACGGTTTATCCGATGAACAAAAAGATGGTCTCGCGAAAGTAGTTGAAGGTCTCCCTAAACTAAAACCACGCGAAGTAAACATCAGCGGATTCCAAGTAAAAGAACAGGAAGACGGCGGAATTGCAGCATCTGTTTTCATTCGAAACGGTCACTCAAAACAAATCAACATCGAAAAGCTTCCACTTGAACTGATTGACGCAACCGGCGATCTTGTAGCAACAGGATCATTCAGTCTCGCTCCCCTTTCAGTGAAAGCAAACACAACAAAACCTTGGACGTTCATCTATCCAAAGGAAATGATTCAAAAAGAAACACCAGACCTATCCAGATGGACCGTCCGCGTTCCAGAACAACAATAATCATTTTAAAAGGTGCATTCCGATCATCGGGATACACCTTTTTTGATTTACTTATCAATAACTGATAACACTCCCCCTAAAATGAACAACCCTAGAGCAGAAGCGTCAAGAATGAGCCGATGCAAGGAAATCGGCAGTGCACTTCTGTCGAGCTCCTTGCGTAAGGCCATCGCAAGCGACAAGCGGTATTGTAAACCACTCACCATTAGAAGCCTCAAAAAACAACTCCCCCTATCTTCATTACCAAAACCGGTTTACAATACCACAGAAAGGGAATACATAAATTAATACAAATTTCAGGAAGGAAGTAGTTACCATGAAGAAGGACGATCGTTTTACGACACATAAAAAGATAGTTAATCCCAACAGTTGGACGGAAACTGCCGCTCATCTTGACCATGCCGCAGGCGAATACGAACCCCTTTCCACTTCCGACTACACAGAACCTGAAAACTCTATCGATCTCGTAAGCAACAATGAAAAAGTTCCAGAAAAATCATTAATGCCTATCGAAAATGAAAATGAAGAGGAATTTCGACAAGAAAAGTCTGCTAAAAAAAGAAACGATGAAATCGAAGACATTCGTTCCTCCTATGACGCACTCGGCCACGATCTCCCTTAAGTAAACAAGACACCATTACAATATAAAAAAATCCCGCACTCTATTCTACTAGTTGTAGAGAGTGCGGGTTTTCTGTCTTTAACTAATGTCTAAATCCGTAATTACGATTACATCATTATGATGAAGAAGTTTTGTAATAGGCCAATCAATCGAAACTTTTCCTTCGAGAAGCTTCGTAATTGCCGCACGTTTCTTTTCACCAAACGCAATCATAATGAGTTTTTTAGCATCCGTAATCGAACTAATGCCCATTGTTAAAGCCGTGTTTGGTATTTTTTCGTCATTCTCAAAGTACTGGCTGTTAACATTCAATGTAGAATCCGTTAGCTTCGCTACATGGGTTACTGATTCAAAAGCTGTGCCGGGTTCATTGAATGCAATATGTCCATTCTCCCCTACCCCTAGCAATTGAATATCCAGTGGATTCTTTTGTAGAAGGGATTCATAACGTGCACATTCATCCTCCAAATCTTCTGCCACACCATTAAGAATATGTGTTTTCTTAAACTTCTTTTTACTAAAAAGATGATCTTCCATAAAAAAGGCATAGCTATTTGGGCTCGAAGCAGGAACACCTACATATTCATCCAAGTTAAACGTTACAACATTTTGAAAGTCAAGATCTGATTCCGTCCATTTATTATAAATAGGAATCATTGTACTTCCAGTTGCAAGTCCCAATACATGAAGTTGGTTGTGCTCTAGTTCATCTTTGATAATTTCAAGTACTTTTTCAGCACCTTCATCGGCACTCTTTACTTTCAGTAACTTAATCGTATTCATCTTATCAACCGACTTTCAATAGATTTAATCTTAATTTTATTGTAGTTTCTAACATCCATAGGGTCAACTATTAGACTTAAATTTCTTACTGACCAAATAAAAACCTTAGAACTGAATTATCATTATTTTTGTCTAACCTAGCAATACTTTGTGAAGAACTTGTGAACTTATCACTAGATATGAACGACATAGGGTTTTCCCTTATTCCTTTAGTATATCTTTTGTTTATGCTTAAGGTAACAGGCATTCACAGCCACTGAAAGGAAGTGATCATATGGGGACTAAAAAACAAAACACAAATCAACCCGATAAGCATGATACATCAGTCAGCTTTAAAGGTACTTTTATAGCAGTTATGTTATTGGGTGTGTTCATCCTCATCGCATGGTTTGGTTCGTACGTATTGTTTCTATCAAGATAAATCAATTGGATTGGAGGAATAACTTTGAATTTGCATAAGTATGAAAAAATTTGGTTGACGTTAGGTTCAGCTTCACTGGTATTATTTTTATTAATTATAGGGTTTGCAGCTTTTTGGAAAGGCACACATCCACAAAGTCATATCGAGACAATCGATCCACAGAACGTTGAAGCTCATGAAGCATTTCAACCGGAAAATCTCGGTTTAACTGAAGTAGAAGATGGAAAATTCATCGTCAATATGGTTGCTTCGGCATTCATGTATGATTTCGGAAAAGACGCAGACGGCAAGCAAGTAGAACGCATTCGTGTACCAAAAGGTTCTACGGTTCTTTATCAAATCACTTCTAAAGATGTCGTTCACGGTTTTCAAGTTGCAGGAACAAACGTCAATATGATGGTTGAACCCGGACATATTAGTCGCTATGAGACTGTTATGAAAAACGTAGGAGAGTTTACGGTTGTCTGTAACGAGTATTGCGGCATCGGACATCATTTAATGTACGGAACAGTGGAGGTGTATGAAGAATGACGTCAAAATTATTTTCATTTTCTAAAAAAGAATCTAGACTCTATATGTCCTTTATGTATGTCACATTTATCTCACTGTTCATTGGTGGTTTAATGGGACTGTTGCAGACGTTCGTACGATCTGGTAAATATACTTTGCCATTCGGAATCGATTATTACACAATTCTTACCGTTCACGGAGTTATTCTTGGTTTAGTTCTAACTACATTCTTTATTATCGGATTCCAATTTTCTCTTTTAGGAAAAACAGTTGGTATTTCGGATAAACAAATTATGGTTGGTTGGATTTCATTCTGGGTAATGCTCATTGGTACAGTTATGGCATCTATTACGATACTTGTTGGCCAGGCTTCTGTACTTTACACATTTTACGCCCCACTTCGGGCACATCCGGCATTCTATATCGGACTTGCACTTGTAATTGTAGGAAGCTGGATTGCGGCATTTGTAAACTTCCGTCAGCTGTATGTATGGAAGAAAGCTCATAAAGGTGAAAAATCACCACTTCTTGCATTCATGGTAACGATCAATATGATTATGTGGGTCATTGCATCTCTTGGAGTTGCAGTATCTGTACTTGTTCTATTCATCCCATGGTCACTTGGTTATGCAGAAACAATTAACGTGCTACTGAGTCGTACATTGTTCTGGTATTTCGGTCACCCACTTGTTTATTTCTGGTTGCTCCCTGCCTATATGGCTTGGTATGCAATTATCCCGAAATTTGTTGGCGGGAAAATATTCAGTGATTCATTGGCACGACTTGCTTTCATCTTATTACTCATGTTCTCTATTCCTGTTGGGTTCCATCACCAACTTACAGAGCCAGGAATTGATCCCACTTGGAAATTCATTCAAGTTGTTCTTACATTCATGGTTGTAATACCGTCTCTAATGACCGCTTTCTCGATTTTCGGCTCATTCGAAGCAGCAGGTCGTAGAAAAGGCTTTACAAGCTTGTTCGGTTGGATTAAGAACCTTCCTTGGAAAGATGTACGATTCCTTGCACCGTTTATAGGAATGGTTGCATTCATCCCAGGCGGTGCAGGTGGAATCATTAACGCATCTCACCAAATGAACGCACTTGTTCATAACACAATTTGGATCACAGGTCACTTCCATTTAACTGCAGCAACGACAGTTATTCTAACGTTCTTTGGAATAACGTATTGGCTTGTGCCACATCTTACAAGTCGACGTTTAACTCCTAAGTTGAATAAACTTGGACTTATTCAAACATGGATTTGGACAATTGGTATGGTTATTATGTCCGGTTCAATGCATATTCAAGGTCTCCTGGGTGGGCCCCGTCGTTCTAGTTTCTCAGAATACGCTGGCGGCGAACAAGTTGCTACTTGGATTAATTACCAAATTGCTCAGGCAGTCGGAGGAACGATCCTCTTTGTAGGGATTATTCTAATGGTTTACATCTTCATACAGCTGTCATTTTTCGCACCAAAGGGTGTAGAGGAATATCCTATTGCTGAAGAAGAGCCAGATGCAGAAAAAACACCTAAATTCCTTGAGAATTGGTATTTATGGATAGGGATTACGATTGCGCTTATATTATTCGCATATACAATTCCAATGATTGATATTATGAAACACTCACCACCAGGTTCCCCGCCATTTGATTGGCCGATTGGTAAATAAATGAATTAGAACTGCTCTGTGTTAGGACATTCTTTGTCTAACTGCAGAGTAGTTTTTTTGTTTACATCGAATAACTGTCGAAATTTTCATTTCACTGTATAATGAAAATAGTATATAATACATATCATTTGCTGGGAGCTGTACCTTTAATGTCACTTCAGAAAAACGCTGTAATCGGACTTATGTTATTCGCACTTTTCCTCGGTGCAGGGAATATTATCTTCCCACCACTGCTTGGTCAAATGGCAGGGGAAAACCTTTTTCCTGCTATGGCTGGATTTTTAATTACAGGGGTCGGCTTACCACTTCTTGCTGTAATTTCTATTGCTAATGCGGGCGGCGGATTGCAAACAATCGCAAGCAGAGTCCATCCCCTGTTCGGTATTATTTTCACTCTCATCCTTTATATAACAATCGGACCCTTTTTCGGTATTCCGAGAACCGCGACCGTTTCATATGAAATTGCTGTTATTCCATTTCTTACGGAAAACCTATTGGACGCCAAATGGATATTGGCTGTTTTCACGCTATTCTTTTTCATTATAACCATAGTTCTTGCTTTGAATCCTGCAAAACTTGTCGACCGAATCGGTAAAATCCTAACACCTATACTCTTTAGTGTTATTGCAGCTTTAGCTTTAAAGAGTATTTTTACGCCGATGGGTACGATCGGTCCAGCAATAGGCGACTACGAAACACAACCATTTTTCCGGAGTTTTATAGAAGGATATTTAACGATGGATGTTCTAGCAGCACTTGTTTTTGCTATCGTCATCATTAATATACTTCGTGATGAAGGGATTACAAAAAAAGGCCCAGTGTTGAAGGCCATGACTATCGCCGGACTTATTGCTGCTGTAGGTCTATCCATTGTCTATATCTCACTTGGCTATATCGGAGCTACGAGTTTAGATGTAATTGGATTACAAAGTAATGGGGGTGCCGTACTCGCTCTCGCTTCGAAGGTATTGTACGGATCTTCAGGAACAGCAATACTGGCAGTTACGATTATATTTGCTTGTCTCACAACATCCATCGGACTTGTCTCAGCGTGCGCACAATATTTTAACGAAGTCTTCCCGAAGCACTCTTATAAGACATATGTGTTTATTATAGCGGGCTTTAGTGCACTCATTTCAAACGTTGGATTAGCCAAACTTATTACAATTTCGCTCCCCGTTCTTATGATGATTTATCCGCTCGCAATCGTTTTGATGCTTCTTTCGTTTATCGACAAATTATTCGATCGAAAACCGATTGTGTATTCATTAGCACTCCTTGCAACGGCGGTCGTAAGCATTTTTGACAGCCTTTCAAATGCAGACATTCATTTTGCAACAGTCGATTCACTATTTTCCTATCTCCCTTTTTATGAGCAGCGAATAGGATGGATTGTTCCAGCTATTGTTGGGGGAATCATTGGTTTTGTACTCACCTTTTTTACTAAAAAAAGAAACTAATGCTATAATGAATACTAATTCATTATTTAGGGGGAAAGCTTTATGACACTGAACTTTGACGAAATGGAAATGACTGCAATTTGGAATGAAATCAATTCAAAATTGAACGAAGAACCCGGTCCTATCGAAGAAATCCATACATCTTATTCTTTTGACCTGTCAGGTGATGACGGTGGATTATTCGGATTAAGGATTGCAGACGGGAAAGCTGAAACACTTATCGGCGATCCTGGTGAAGTTGATTGTGCTCTTTCAATGAGCGTAAAAGATTTTAAAAAATTATTAGCCGGAAACTTAAATTCCACTGCTTCTTATATGCTTGGGAAACTTAAAGTAAAAGGTAATCTCGGACATGCACTTAAACTCGAAAGTTTATTGAAGAAATATACGTTTTAAATTAAATTAGACCGCCAATTCGAATATGAATTGGCGGTTTTTAAATTAAACTTATTCACTGTATATATACAACCGAAGAACAATTTCCAAGTACATTGAAGTAGGAACGAATTAGATTTGTTTCAATAAATTCGCCATTTCTATTGCAGCACTTCCAGCATCCCACCCTTTATTACCAGCCTTCGTACCTGCACGTTCAATTGCTTGTTCGATTGTATCTGTAGTCAATACGCCGAAAATCACTGGGATACCTTCTGACATATTTATTGCGGAAACGCCTTTTGCAACTTCGCTGCAAACATAGTCAAAATGCGGTGTTGCACCACGGATTACTGTACCAAGTGTAATGACTGCATCATATTTTTTAGATGAGGCCATTTTCTTAGCTACAAGTGGGATTTCGTATGCACCCGGTACCCAAGCGATGTCTACATTATTATTATCTACACCGTGGCGACGTAGCGCATCCTCAGCACCACTTAATAATTTCCCTGTAATAAATTCATTAAATCTAGAAACTACAATTCCTATTTTCAAATCCGTTCCTACTAAATGTCCTTCATACACGTTACCCATCTAAATTCCCCCTCAACTATGCAATAAATGCCCAAGCTTATTTTTCTTCGTTTCCATATAACTCTTATTCTCAACTTTCACCGGCATTTCAATTCGAATTCGTTCGGTTATTTCAAGTCCATATCCCGCAAGTCCAGCTACTTTTCGCGGATTGTTTGTCAGAAGATGGATTGATGTTAAACCTAAATCTTGTAAAATTTGCGCGCCGATTCCGTATTCTCTTAAATCGTCTGGAAATCCTAATTTCTCATTCGCTTCAACGGTGTCGTATCCTTCTTGTTGCAATTTGTATGCTTTCATTTTATTAACAAGGCCAATGCCTCGCCCTTCCTGACGCATATACAATAGGACCCCTTTACCCGCTTCTTCAATTTGCGCAAGTGCTGCTTGAAGCTGTGGACCGCAATCACATCGATGTGAACCGAATACATCCCCCGTTAAACATTCTGAATGCACTCGAACAAGAATATTCTCTGAAGACTCAATATCTCCTTTTACTAAAGCAATATGTTCCCGTCCAGTAAGCTTTTCAGTATAGGTAACTGCATTGAATCGCCCGAAATCTGTTGGAAGATCTACTTCAACAACACGTTCAACAAGAATTTCATTTTTCCTGCGATACTCAATTAAGTCTTGAATTGTCAAAATGACTAAGTCCAAACGGTTCGCGATTTCTGTTAATTCCGGACCTCTCGCCATCGTGCCATCGGCGTTCATAATCTCGCATATGACTCCGACAGGTTCAGCACCGGACAATATAGCCAGGTCGACTGCTGCCTCTGTATGGCCAGCCCGCTTCAGAACGCCACCAGATTTCGCGATTAACGGAAAAATGTGACCCGGCCTTCTAAAATCAGAAGGACTGACATTTTCCTCGAGCATTTTCAACACCGTTTCCGAACGTTCAAATGCTGAAATTCCCGTATGGCATTCCGCATGATCAATACTAATCGTGAATGCCGTACCGTGAACATCACTATTGTTTTCAGTCATAAGCCCAAGCCCCAATAGTCTTGATTTCTCCTCATCTATCGGTACACAAATAAGTCCTCGTCCTTCAATTGCCATAAAATTGATCATTTCAGGAGTTGCGTATTTACCAAGTGCAATGAAATCTCCCTCGTTTTCACGATTCTCATCATCCACAACGATAATGGCCTTCCCTTTCTTCAATTCTTCAATTGCTTTTTCTACTGACGCATACATCTACTTCGTCTCCTTAGTCGAGAAATCCACTTTCGACAAGCTTATCCATTGATAAACTGCCAGATGAACTCCCTTTATCGGGTTCCATTAGTCGTTCAATATATTTTGCAAGCATATCGCATTCAACATTCACTTGGTCTCCAATACGTTTTCGACCGATTATAGAATCATCCTGCGTAACCGGGATTAGCGATATAGTGAAACTTTTATCCGTCACACCAAAGACCGTTAGAGAAGTTCCATCTACAGTAACCGAGCCTTTCATAATAAAGTACTTTAGAAAATTCGAAGCAATTCCAATTTCCATATAGATTGCATTTTCTTTTTTCCCGACTGAAACAATTTCTCCGATACAGTCCACATGTCCACTCACAAAGTGGCCACCGAAACGGCCATTCGCACGCATTGCACGCTCCAAATTGACACGACTTCCCGTTCGAAGCGATTGCATTGTTGTTGCTTTCACAGTTTCAGGCATGACGTCAACCGTAAAATGGTTCCTTGAATAATCCGAAACAGTTAAACAAACACCATTTACTGCGATACTATCGCCTTTTTCAACATTCTCAAGAACTTTATCACAACGCAACAATATTCTAAGCGAGTTTGAACCTTGCTGAATCGTTGTCACTGTTCCAATTTCTTCTACAATTCCAGTGAACAAGATCAATCATTCCTCCTATCAATTGCGCCTCGGCGTAATTGCGTCCAGATTTTTTCGAGTTGGCTCGAAAAGCTCACCTAAAAATCTGTGACATCCGCCGGAGGCTTTAACTTAATTCAGCCTCGGTTTGACTTCCGGCTGAATTAAGTTAAAAAGCGCGCATGCAAACGGATATCTTCACCGATTTGGCGCACATCTATAAAGTTTAGGGATTCACTTTCTGACATGAAGTTGCGATCTTTATTTATAAATAGAAGCTTGCCATTACCAATCAGTTTTGGAGCCATGTACAAATAAAGTTCATTTGCAAGACCCGCGTCAATAAAACTCGAATGAATTTGACTGCCGCCTTCTACAAACAACGTCATAATTCCCTTTTTTGCAAGACGACCTAAAACTTCCTCCAAAAAATTCACTTCATTAGAAATCGACTCAACAGTTACGAGTGGAAAATCTAAAAAAGCCGTTTCCGCATTATCGGAATCGTGTGTAAAAATAATGGTTTCTACAGCACCATCAGTGATGACATTTGCTGTTTTTGGCGTCCTTAGATGCCGGTCTAAAATAATACGTTTTGGGTTCTTTCCACCATGGGGCAAACGGGTGGTGAGGAAAGGATTATCATGAAGTACGGTTTGTACGCCGACCAAAATTGCGTCATGGATATGGCGGAGGTGATGGACATCGGTTCTTGCAGCTTCCGAAGTAATCCATTTGCTGTCCCCAGTTCGCGTTGAAAGCCGACCGTCTAGTGTTGCGGCTGCTTTCAAGGTGACGTATGGTTTCCCGTAGTGAATAAAATGAAAAAATGCTCGATTTAACTGCTCTGCCTCGGCTTGTAAAATACCGGTAATCACTTCAATACCGGCAGCTTTAAGAAGCTTGATTCCTTTTCCATTTACAGCAGGAAACGGATCAATAGACGCAACGAAAACACGGCGAATGCCACTCGAAATTATAATATCTGTACACGGCGGTGTTTTCCCGCTATGGGCACATGGTTCGAGTGTCACATAGAGATCTGCACCTACAGATTTCGAGCCTGCCATCATTAGTGCATGAACTTCAGCATGAGGTGACCCGGCTTTTAAATGGGCACCCGTTCCAATGATTTCGTTATCTCTCACACAAACTGCTCCGACTAGTGGATTCGGCGACGTTTGTCCTTCAGCACTGCGTGCCAGTTCAAGAGCAAGTTTCATATAAATTTTAGGTTCCATAACGATTCCCCCTTTCAGGTAGAGGGCAGAGCCTACGAACATAGCATGAATAACCAAACAACTTCTCCCATCCAGACTTTAACTGTCGGTGCTAGATTTACACTAGCTCCACCGTCTTCCAAAAAGGAAGGCCGGGTCACGGACTAACGAGCCATTGCTCGATCACCGTCGGTAAGGAATTTCACCTTGCCCCGAAGAGTTTGTTTATACATACCGATTTAAAGTTACCACATTACTTGGAACATATCAAAAATCATTTTACGAACCGACGAAATACTTCATAAAAGAAATTATTTTTTGAATATTGTAACGATGCTCTTAAAATGCTACTATATACATAGAATCATTTGTTGAAGAAAGGGGAAAATAGATGAATAAGCTTATTATTTCATTCGCTTTAACAATTTCTTTGACAGCATTTCTCATAGTTGGACCTGCAAAGGCAAACACTGAGTTTCACACTGTCCAATTAGGCGATACGCTGTGGAAAATTGCTACAAAGTATAATGTAACGGTGGATGAATTAAAGAATGCGAATGCCCTCGTTTCCGATACCATTCGTTTGGATCAGAAACTGAATATTTCTATGCAAACATCTACTACGCCGAAAGTTCAAATTCCAGTAAAAAGTTCTATTACGGCTTTTCAAGCAGGGAAAAAGGTGACACTACCCGCTCCTGAAAAAGTATTTTCTAAGCCAGTAGCAAATATTTTCACTACACCGACAAAGCCTCTTTCCGGATCATCTCAGGACACTTTCGACAAGGTTATTGAGTTGTCTCATGCCCTATTAGATACACCTTACAAATGGGCTGGTGTGACTGCAGACGGTTTTGATTGCAGCGGTTTCATCTATTATGTTTATAAAGAAGCGGGACTTGACGTTAAGCGATTCGATACGATTGCATTGCATGCTAATTCTATCAATGTCGAAGAACCCGTACCTGGTGATTTACTCTTTTTTGAAAATACATATCGCAGTGGCATTTCACATGCCGGTATTTATATTGGCGATGGACAATTCATTCATGCCGGTTCAAAAAAAGTTGAAATATCTTCTATTAAATCGGGTTATTGGAAAGATAAATTTACAGAATCCAAACGTCTCAATAGTTTTCTAAAATAAGAGAACCTGCCACTAACCACTGTTTTCCGTTCCGAGCGGACGCGTTCCACTAGCGAAGAATATAAACCATTCTTCTTAGGGCCGGGCGGTAAGCCACATCGGAGTGTTTGAGCCGTGGTCAACAGGATGTTGATTATGCAGTCGTTGCGACAGGACGTCGCGTACTTAGACTGCCTCTGCACTCCAATCAGCTATAAAGCCTGGTAAATATAAGTTAGGTGAAAATAGAAAACAAGTAAGATTCTATTTAGAAAACTAGTCGTGCAAAATTATTATACCTTAGGAAAGAAACGGGGTTTTTGGACCAGAAAATTTAAAAAAACAGGAAGTTGTGGATTGATCCACAACTTCCTGTTTTTTTAATACCAGTCTTTTATTAACGTGCTGAGTAGCCACCGTCGATTACAAGCTCTGCGCCTGTGATGTATGAAGCTTCATCAGAAGCTAAGAACAATACTGCATTGACAACGTCAACAGGTTGTCCAAGACGCTGGAGTGGTGTCATTTTAATAAGACCCGCAACCACGTCTTTTGAAGACTCCAGACCTTTTGTCATAGGTGTTTCGATAATTCCAGGGAAAACTGTGTTTACACGAATTCCATGTTTCCCGAAATCTGCTGCGGCTGCACGTGAAATTGCACGAACGGCACCTTTAGATGCTGAGTAAGGATTAAGACCCATTCCAATTAATGCTGTGTATGAGGAAATGTTAACAATTGAACCCTTTTTCACTTTTTCCATATGTGGTGAAACGTGCTTCATTCCAAGGAAAGGTCCAAAACTGTTGATGTCTGAAAGTCTGCGCCAATCTTCTATTGTAATATCATTAATTCCTTTTTCAGTGGAAATTCCTGCGTTATTTACTAATATATCAATTTTTCCGAGCTCAGTGATTGTTTTTTCTACCGCTGCTTGCCAGTCTTCATCTGATGTAACATTTAGTTTTACGATGGATACTTGTTCATTTTTGCCCCACTTTTCTTCAAGTGCTGCTTCGTTAATGTCTGCTGCGATAACCTTTGCACCTTGTGCTGCAAACATTTCAACCATTAATTCTCCCATTCCAGATGCTCCACCTGTAACAAATGCTACTTGATCTTGAAACTTTTTCATATAAAACTCTCCTTCATAAATATACTTTGACGTCTAAATAGTATACCCGTTTACTACTTAATGCAAACCATTTGTATTACATCCTAAACTTATATCATCTTGTAGATTTATCACTTTATTGATATACTATAGGTAGGAAGTTACAAAAAATCTATATATATCTTGAGCGGAGTGAAAATTGTATGTTCAAGGACAACCGATATCTTAATTATAATGCTGCTGGATTCCAAAAGGATCTAATCGCAGGTATCACTGTCGGTATTGTAGCCATTCCTCTGGGGATGGCTTTTGCGATTGCGTCTGGAGTCAAGCCGGAATATGGACTTTATTCAACTATAGTTGCTGGCTTACTGGTAGCACTGTTTGGAGGATCACGTTTCCAAATTGCCGGTCCTACCGGAGCCTTTATCCCAATACTACTGGCTATCGTTTTACAATACGGATATGAAGATTTATTAATCGCAGGATTTCTTGCAGGTGTTTTTCTCATTATTATGAGTCTTGCAGGTATTAGTAGTTTAATACATTTTGTTCCCAGGTCTGTAACCATTGGTTTTACAACTGGGATTGCAGTTATTATTTTTACAGGTCAATTGGGGAACTTTCTTGGTTTGACCGGAACTAAGCAAAATGAATTTTTTCATGAAAACATGATTGGCCTCACACAACAATTTCATACAATAAACTTTTACAGTATTGCAATCGCCCTTATTGGTTTGGCCGTTATTATATTTCTTCCAAAGATTGCACCACGAATTCCTATACTGCTCGTTGCGCTTTTAATACCTACAATTGTTTCAGTGCTTGTATTCCCTGGAAAATTGGAAACGATTGGCACAGCATTTGGTGGGATACCTAATTCGTTTCCGCCATTCAAAATTCCTGAATTTACTTTCACAAAAATATTGAACTTATGGCAACCCGCGCTTATTATAGCGTCACTCGGCGCCATTGAATCTCTTTTATCAGCGGTCGTTGCAGACAGCATGAATGAAGGCGAAAAACACAATTCAAAACGTGAATTAATGGGTCAAGGGATTGCAAACTTAATTACCCCTTTATTTGGCGGAATACCTGCAACAGGCGCCATTGCCAGAACAGCGACAAATATTAGATCTGGTGCAGTCAGTCCAGTTTCTGGTGTTGTACAAAGTGTTTTTGTGCTTGCTTTCCTATTACTTTTCGCGCCGTATGCTTCCTATATCCCACTGGCAGCGATGGCTCCAATTCTAATGTTTGTGGCATGGAATATGAGTGCACGAAAAGCCTTTACACATATTCTATCAATTCGTACTGGAGATTCTCTTGTTCTTCTCATAACATTTCTACTCACAATTTTTGTAAACTTAACCGTTGCGGTTCAAGTTGGACTTCTAATATCCGCTCTATCATTCCTTCGTAAAATGAGTGGTAAACTTTCACTATCTGAAGCAAAACCCTCAGAAGTTGAAATTGTAAAAGTTGCTTTTGGTAATAAAGATTTGTTGGATAAATATATAATCGAAGGTCCGTTGTTCTTCGGGACTGCCAAAGTTTTTGAAGATAAATATCCAAAAATCTTTACAACAAATGCAACAAAAATCATACTAGATATGGAGCATTTATCTGTCCTAGATGCAACAGGTGAAGCAGTTTTGTTCACACTATTAGAGGATGCAGATAAATCCGGAATTCAAATCATTATAAAACGACTACCAAAAAGCAAAATAGCATTGTTCAAGAGTAGTGGGCTGTATGATAAAATCGGAGAAGAAAACTTTTTCATGTAAAATAATCTGTGTAAACAAAAAGGAAGGTTGCCAGTACAGGCGACCTTCCTTTTGTTGTTTAGTATGAAACTCTGAGACGCTTCTCGGCAATCTCTTTACTATCGTCTTTTCTTCTACTTTGTACAAACAATATGAGCAGCACAAATCCAAGTCCGACTCCACCTGAAAGGAGTCCTGGAATAATCAACATCATTCCAGCTCCAAAGAGTATTAAACGTTCCCAAACTCTTGAAGTTCGAATAAAGTATCCAATTACCGCACTACTAACCGCAACCATTCCAAGGATAGCTGTAGAAACACCAAGTATTAGTTTAATCGGTGTCGCATCTACCATGACAAGGATTGGATTGTAAATAAAGACATATGGGATAATGAAGGCCGCAATGGCAAGCTTAACCGCTGTGACCCCAGTCTTAAACGGATTGGCTTTGGCTATCCCCGCCCCAGCATAAGCAGCTAAACAAACAGGCGGTGTGATATCCGCTACAATTCCAAAATAGAACACAAACATATGAGCAGCAAGTGGAGCTACACCAAAATCATTGATAAGAGCCGGTGCAGCAATTGTTGCAGTTAC
This sequence comes from Sporosarcina siberiensis, assembly GCF_042681925.1. Lineage (NCBI taxonomy): Bacteria > Bacillati > Bacillota > Bacilli > Caryophanales > Caryophanaceae > Sporosarcina > Sporosarcina siberiensis. The sequence goes on along the minus strand of NZ_JBHUGI010000004.1, from coordinate 99,181 downwards.
AACATAGTTTGCCGTCGTAGGTAATCCCATACCTAGAATAATACAGGCAATCATCGTAAAGAAGAGTGCCAATATGAGATGACCGTTTGCTAAAGCGATAATTCCAGCAGCAAATTTTGAACCGAGACCGGTTATACTTACAACACCTGCGATAATTCCAGCTGTCGCAACAGCTGAAATAACTGGAAGCGCTACTCGAGCACCTTGTTCTAACACATTGATGACTTGACGGAAGTTCATCCGTGATTCTTTACGAACGTACGACACTAAAAATGCAGATAAAATACCAAACAATGCTGCACGTTGAGGTGTGTATCCAATCATAATCGTTCCAATTATAACGAATAAAGGAATCAGCATATATCCATTTTGAATCATCAATTTCCTGAAAATAGGAAGTGATTCTTTTGGCATTCCTAGAATTCCAAGTCTTTTCGCTTCAAAATGCGTTCCAATGAAAATTCCAGTAAAATATAGAAGTGCTGGTATCAACGCTGCAAGCATTATTGTACCGTAAGAAACACCTAAATATTCCATCATGATGAAAGCTGCTGCTCCCATCATTGGTGGCATAATTTGACCACCTGTTGATGCCGATGCTTCGGTAGCTCCTGCAAATTCTGGTGTAAACCCAGCTTTTTTCATCATCGGGATTGTAAATGAACCCGAAGCAACTGTGTTACCAACAGAACTACCGGATACGGATCCTTGAAGAGCACTTGCGACAACTGCCGCTTTAGCTGTTCCTCCAGTGAAGCGTCCTGTTAAAGAGAAGGCGATATCATTAAAGAACTTACCAATTGGCGTGTTAATGAGAATAACTCCGAAGAATAAGAACAGATAAATGAATTTCGCCGATATTTGAATTGGTGTTCCAAATACTCCACTTTCTCTAAACCATAAATTTGGTCCCAGTCGATCAATCGCAAAACCAGGATGCGAAAGTATTTGTGTTGGAATAAAATTACCAAAAATAGCATATAAGATTGCAGCACTCGCAACGAGTACGATTGGTAAACCAACCGTTCGACGAGTCGCTTCCAAAACGAGTATGACTCCGAGTATGGAAACAATTATATCAATTGTGCTGTAACCTGAAATTCGGCTTTGCAATATTGAATCGAAAAAAAATATTTTATGGTACGTCACATACATCGCCGTTATAGCAAGAAGGACATCATACCAGGGTACTGTCTTTTGCGTTCTCATCCATTCTCTTTTTGCAGGGTATAAAAGAAATACAATTCCAAGCGCAGTCCCAAGGTGAACTGCACCTTGTTTCTGCGTTGGAAGTGTACCAAAGTAGCCTGTATAAAGATGAAACAATGTAAGTGAGACGCCTAGAAACATGACAACCCAAGTCCACTTCCCTATTTGAGTGCGGAATTGGTTTTCCTTATCATACTTTTCTAGTATCGCTTGTGCATCTAAATCTTTATTCTTTGTCATTCGGCGTCCTCCTTACATTTCAGTAAACGATAGTTCATATTATTTCAGATCACCAAAAGTATTGATTTTTGTCTTTTCACGTGTCACGATTTGAACAACTTCAGGATAGATATGTCCGATAAACGCTGCGTTTGGTACTTCGCTTCCGGCAAACTCTCCTTCACCATTCTGTGCAAGTAGTGCAGGAACGTGTACAGTCATTCCAACGTCCATAAGTCCATCACGAATTGAAGCAAGGTTTTCAACTGAAGCACCAGTTTCAGTGTTTGTTACGTTAACTCCATCGATATATTTATTCCAAAGTGACGCCATTTCTCCACCAAGTGGATAGTACGTTCCACCTTGACTACCTGTTCCAAGAATAAATTCTGATTTACGGCTTCCTTCATCTGCTGTTAAATCTGCAACTTCAGCATCTACTGTTAAGCCCATTTCTTCATAATAACGTTTTGCACCAGGGTGAATCTTAAGACCCTCTAAACCACGTAAAGCATTTTCAAGTGTCATTTGTTTTGCTTGAGCATGTGTGTTTTCACTCGCATTTTCAACCATACTCTTCGCTAACTCATAACCAAGTTGGTCATCGATTGTATCTGTATTACCAACCAAAATCGCGTAAGCTGTTACTGTTTCTACATCTTCCGTCATGAAATCATACGTATCTTTCGGAATTGTTAAGCGCTTATAACCTGAGTTTTCTTCGATATACTTAATCGCTTCATCTGAAAGGCTAAGCATTTTCACGTCTCCTGCAGAAGCTTGTAAACTCTCAATGCTTCCTGCTGGTAATCCTAGAATACCAATTGAAACGTCGATATTACCATCTTGTACGCCATCTGCTGCATCTCCAAATCCTTCTTGGAATGCTTTGTAGTCGTCGTCTCCGATATCATAAGCTTTTAAAATTAATTTTGAAACGTTATTTGTTTCACTTGCTGGTGGTCCTATTGCTACGTTTTTCTTTCCGCCCCCACACGCTGCTAAAATAAGCATTAAACCCATTACTAAAATTAACAATCCACCTAATTTTCTGTTTTTCAAAATTGAATCCCCCTTTTTTATTGTACGTTGAAACCGCTTCCAAACTCTTCGAAGCAACTTTTACATGTTGCTCTTTTCATGTTGAATACTGATTATATCATTATACTCATAACTTAGGTAGTACTATTTTATCTTTTCGCAATAAAGTTACTAATCTTTCAAAGCATCCACCAATTTCCCATTGTATGAATTGCTCGTCCTATATATACTTCATTTCATTATTAAGTACAAAACGAAACCTTTGAATCTCTAAGCTAGAAATACAAAGGCTTCTTTCTTATACTCAATCCACTTTATCAATCAGTATTGTTGCAATTTCTGGGAAGAATGATAAAACAACCATAAATACAACCATTATAATAGCATACGGGATTACACCTTTTACAATTTCATTGATCGTATTCGACCGATCCAGCCCTTTTAAGACAAAGAGATTCAGTCCCACAGGTGGTGAAATAAGCGCCAATTCCATATTAATGATTAAGATGATTGCAAACCAAATCGGATCGAATCCGAGTGCAATAATAATCGGATACAATATTGGTAATGAAATTACGAGAATAGAAACAGTTTCAAGGAACATTCCAAGTATTAATAAAGCGATGTTTATTAAAATGAAAATGATCCAAGGTGAAATGTCCTGTGAAGTAGCTGCACTCACAATTGTCTGTGGGATTCTTAAAATGGTTAAAATGAATCCTAAGAGCATTGCACCAACGATAATGAATAGAATCATTGTATTCGTTTTGACTGTAGCTAATATGATCTTTTTGATGTTTACCATATTTAAATTTCGATACACCAAAGCCGAAATTGCGAAAGCTAGAACAACACCGACTGCAGCTGCTTCTGTTGGCGTGAAAATACCAGTGTAAATACCTCCGATAACGATAACGGGAAGAATTAAACCCCAAATAGCTGTTTTCGATGCATCAAATCTCTCTTTCCACGTAGCGGGTATATCTTTAATATGTCGTGTCTGATAAGCCGAGAAAATCATAAAGGATATCGTCAAAATCGCACCTGGAATAATCCCTGCTATAAAGAGTTTCCCTACGGATTCTCCTGTTACAGAACCATAAATAATCATTGGAATACTTGGTGGAATTAAAATACCAAGCGTTCCACCAGCTGCTAACAATCCAAGAACATGTCGTTTTGCATAGCCGCGCTTCACCATTTCAGGAAGCGCAACTGAACCAACAGTTACAGCTGTAGCAACACTGGACCCTGAGATTGCTGAGAATATTGTACAACAGAAGAGTGTCGCAATTGCAAGTCCACCCGGTAAATGACGGAACCATCTGCTCGCCATTTCATAGAGGTCTTTCCCTACTCCACTCACAAGAAGTACTTGACTCATTAACACGTACATTGGTAGAGCCGTTAGTGAGAAATCATCCAAAGATTTATACGCAATAATTGGTACTTGCATAAAGGCGAATGTACCGCCATTAAAGAAAAACATCCCAAGAATAGCGAGTAATCCAAGAGTAAACGCTACAGGCAGGCCAAGTAAAAGGAGAGTCCCCATACCTCCGACAAAGAAGATGTTCATAAATTCTCTCCTCCTTTATGAATGCCGCCATCAATAATTTGCATTGTAAATGCGATACATAAGAGAGCTCCACCGATTGGAATAGCCATCTCTGGAATGTACATTGGAACACGTAGAAGTGACGAAGACGTCACTTCTAAACCAAAAGTCTTCATCACATGTAAATAACCATACAACGTGAAGATGATGCTGAATACTAGACCAAGGGCATTTGAAATGTATGCCAGTACTGTTTTCATACGATCGTTTACATTATTTATTAATAAATCTACTGTTATATGAGAATAGGTCCGCACTGCATAAGCACTGCCTAAAAAACAACTCCAGATTACCGCATAGATCGACAACTCTGTAGCCCATGTTGTAGGCTTATGGAAAAATGATCTTGAAATGACCTCATAAAACACCATTGCTGTCGTAATAATTATCAAAATCCCAGCAATATACGCTCCCAACCGAATGAGCCTATCTAACATGGCGTATACCTTTTTCATTAGCGGACTCACCTCCTTTGATACCCAACTAAACTTAGTTTCCGTCTACCATATCAAGCAATTCTTTACCAAGTTCACCCGCATTATCAACGAAGATTCCGCGAACAGGTTCAGCCGCCTCTTTCCATACAGCTAACTCGTCTTCTGGTACATAATACACTTGCATGCCTGCTTCTTCTAAAGCCTTAGCTGAATCGACATCTTCTTTTTCAGCTTGTGAACGAATCCATACTTCCGCTTCTGCTGCTGTTTCTGAAATCAATGCTTGTGACTTTTCAGGTAGTTTATCCCAGAAGTCTTTGTTTACAGTTAAAAGGAACTCAAGGTATGCATAATTATTGATAGTCAAATACTTAGTTACTTCATCATATTTACGTTGAAGCATTGCAGTTGTTCCAGATGTAGCACCATCAACTGTATCTCTTTGAAGAGCCATATATACTTCTCCGCCACCCATGAATACAGGTGATGCGCCGTATGCTTTAATTAATTCAGAAGGAAGGTCACCGATACTTCTGATTTTCAAACCTTTGAAATCTGCTGGTGATTTAAGTTCAAGTTTGTTATTTGCGAATTGTACAAAACCATAGTCCGCAAACATTAATACTTCAGCGCCTTTATCTGCCATTGCACTGCGTAATTTATCACCGAATTCTCCGCCTACTGCTTCACCTACAGCTGAATAGTCGTTAAATACGTAAGGAACATCGAAGATTCCCATAGCAGGAACTGTAGAAGACCAAAGTGTTGATGAGTTTACACCCATCTCAACTCCACCTGATAATAGAGATTGGTTCATATCTTTATCACTTAAAAGTTGACCTGCTGGAAATACTTGCATATCAATCTTTCCGCCTGATTTTTCTTTAACATCTTCTGCGAACTTTTCAATTCCAATCGAAATATGGTGATCTTGTGGAAGGTTGTATGCAAGTCGAATTGTCGATTCTTCGTATTCATCGCTTTCAGCCTCAACTACTGGATCCGCTGCACCATCTGTTTTTTCAGGTGTTTCTGTTTCTTCCGCTTTGTCTCCACCACATGCTGTCAAGACCATCATTGCCATAATCATAAACACGATTCCTGTTAGCCACTTTTTCATTTTGCCATCTCCTCTTATTGTTTTTGTTTTCGTTCTACGTGCCGTATTCTTCCTAACGGATTTTTCGATGATAGGCTTGCAGCAAAATCAGCTGCATCTAATAGCTTTTCAAAATCAATGCCTGTACGAATATTCATGCGTTCAAATAAGTAGACCAGATCTTCAGTTGCCAAATTCCCCGCAGCTCCTGGTGCAAAAGGACATCCGCCGATACCGCTAGCGGCTACTTCAAAGATTTTCACACCTACACCATAAGCCGCATAAGCATTAGCTGAACCAAGCCCACGCGTATCATGGAGATGAATTGCTACCGGGATATCTCCTGCTTCTTGCAACACCTTCTTCATCAATCGTTCGACGTGATCCGGTGTTGCTATGCCGATTGTATCTGCAATGCTGATACGATCGGCCCCAGCTTCAATCGCCCTTCTTAGAACACTCAGAACTTGTTCTTCTGAAACATCCCCTTCATATGGACAACCAAAGCTTACGGCGATCGAGAAACATGTCTTGATACCGTCTTTTTTTGCTTGCCCAACAAAGCTGGAAAACTGTGAAATGCTTTCATCGATTGTCATGCCAATATTTTTTTCGTTAAATGTTTCCGTCGCTGAACTTACCCAGTTTACTTCAGACAAGTTATGAAGCCTGGCTCGTTCAAACCCTTTTGTATTTGGAACGAGCGCAATTGCATCCAAAGTGGGCAAATGTTTTACACCGTCTAAGACGTCTGATGCATCTGCCATTTGAGGTACTTTTTTCGGATGAACAAACGATGTTGCTTCTATCTTAGTGATGCCTGATTCAACCAACAATTCAACAAGTTTTATCTTATTCTCTGTAGATACTAAAACGGGTTCATTTTGAAGTCCATCACGCGGACTGACGTCTATTATTACGACATCTGACATTTAAATCACTCCCTTTTCTTTCAATTTCACAAAGTCTTCGAAAGAAAAATCCATAAATTCCGTATATATTTCTTCGTTATGCTCGCCCAGTTTAGGCCCACTCCACATAATGTCTCCAGGTGTCCTTGATAATTTCGGGACGATTCCGGGAACCAACATTTCTTCACCACTCGGTAATGTTACTTTTTGCAACATATCACGAGCGATGTAATGTTCATCTTCCACTATGTCTTCAATGCCGTAAATCGGACCTACCGGAACAGATACATCATCTAATTTTTGTTGCACTTCTTTTAAAGTATGAAGTTTTGTCCATTCCTCAATCGTTGCATCTAGAAACTCAACATGATCTGCCCGTCCTTGGTTTGTTCCATATATCGGATTAAAAGCAATATCTTCTTTCCCCATTGCCTTCATGAGGCGTTCAAATATACGATCACCGTTTCCTCCGATGACAACATGTTTTCCGTCTTTACATAAATAGGTGTTTGAAGGTGCAATGCCAGGTAATGTGCTACCTGTTCGCTCTCGAACTTCACCTTTTAAATCGTATTCCGGAAGAATTCCCTCAAGTAAACTAAAAACAGATTCATAGAGCGCTACATCGACAACTTGACCAATCTTCTCTGGATCTTCATCACGAGCTCGTAACGACATTAGCGTTCCAATGACCGCATAAAGGCCCGCAACCATATCCCCTAGAGCAATCCCTACACGTACGGGTGGGCGATCGGGATAACCTGTTAAATATCGCAAACCGCCAATCGCTTCTGCAACACTTCCAAAACCCGGTTTCTCTTTATAAGGACCCGTTTGTCCGTAACCCGAAATACGCGTTAGAATAATGGAAGGGTTAATTTTTTGCAATTCCTCAAAACCAAGTCCCCATTTTTCTAATGTCCCGGGCTTAAAATTCTCTAGTACAACATCCACTTTTTTGACAAGCTTTCGAACGATGTCTTGGCCTTCTTTTTCTCTCAGGTTTACAGTAACCGACTTTTTATTTCTTCCTTGAACATACCACCATACGGATGTTTCTTTATCCATAACTCGCCAGTTTCGTAAGGGATCTCCTTTTGTCGGCTCTTCAACTTTAATTACTTCTGCTCCAAATTCTGAAAAGATTTTTCCAGCGAATGGTGCGGCTACAATGTTTCCTAATTCCAGTATCCTAATTCCATCCAATGGCTTTTTATTCGCCAAAACAAACTCCTCCTACTTCTTCGCAAACAATTCCATAAACACCTTATAATCTCTTTTCACATGTTCTCTCATAAGATGTTTTGCTCCATCTGCATCTTGGTGAACAATCGCTTGGTATATTTTCTGATGGTCCAGAAACGCATTTTCTGTGTGCATTGGATCGCCTTCAAGAATTGCCTTTCTATAAAAACTACTCACCCCACGCAATTGGATAATCATCGATATTAGAAATGGATTGCCTGTTGCTTCTACTATTGATTCGTGAAAACGATGATTGGCGTCATTGATTCTCCTTAGTGTCATTTCGTCAGAAGTTCGATGCGCTTGGATAAAGCACGATTCAATCTCTTCCAACATCTTAGGTGAACGCCGTTGTGCAGCGTAATAAGCAGCTAACGGTTCGATTTCAACTCGACATTCAAAAAGACTTCTATAATCCTCAATCGTAGGTTTTACAACAGTAACCCCACCTGACTTATTTACTGAAAGCAAGCCGTCTTTCTCCAACATTCGAACTGCTTCTCGAATTGGACTGCGACTCACATTTAATTCCGATGAAATTTTCTCTTCAATTAAACGATCTCCAGGTTCGATCTTCCCATAAATAATGGCTTCTTTTAAATACTCATACACTTGTGATTTCAAAGTTTCACGTTTCCGCACTATTGGCTTGATTGTTAACACCCCCCGGCACTTCGTCGACGGTATACAATTATGTCTTCATTCAGAATATACAAAGGAATTGCATTAGTCAATAATATTTTTATATATTAATTCTTTAACTTAGTATTTTTTTGGATAATGGGTATAGAGTAGAGAAAGAAGCTTTTTAAAGGAGTGTGTTTTTATGAGTACAACGTTTGATGAAATGCAAAAACGAATGAACCATCTGGGTAATTTAAATAACTTTATTGAGGATTTGTTTGAAAAAATCCCTGGCAACTTGATTTCAAAAAAACAGCAGAAAAAATTAATGGATGTCGTGATGAACGATGATGAGCTTAAGCTGTTATTGGAAGGTCTGAAGAACCCAAGACCCCCTCGCTTTGTCCTTGTCGGTCGGACGGGTGTTGGAAAAAGCAGCTTCATTAATGCCATGAGTGGGCATTATTTAGCGGAAGTTAGCGATGTTGAAATTGGAACGAAGGAAGCGCGTCGCTTCACATACGAATCCGATGGACAAGTGTATTTTGAAGTCATCGACACACGTGGAATTGGGGAGTCTGAAACGTTTAAAGTAAAAGCTGAAGAAGATTTGCTAGAAGTCATTCGCGATTTTAATCCAGACGCCTTGTTATTTCTACAAAAGGCAACGGAGCGCGCACATATTGATAAAGACATTGAAATTACAAAACGGATCATAAAAAAAGCCAATGTCGAACTTCCTCTTGTAGGAATCATTACGCATATTGACGAATTGCATCCTTCACGTGAAAAAAAACCAGCAAATTATCCTACCGAAAAAAAGGAATTGATTCGTGAAAAGAAAGCTCAATTGATGCGGATTTTCAATGAATACGATTTAAAGTACTCTGCAATTATTCCCGTTTCTTCCTATATTGAATGGAGCGGAACGTCCGACAATCCAGAGATGAAACAAACGATGGATTTTGACGGACGCTACGGAATCGAGGAACTGCTCGATTTTTTGGAAAGCAGTATCGACGTGAGAGCAGCAATCCACCTAGGAATGACGATTCGGCTCAATAAAGTTGCTGAGAAAATTGCAAATCGCTTTATTAAAGTGTTTTCAGCGGTTGCAGCTACCGTTGCACTCAGCCCAATTATTGCGACCGACATCGCAGTCCTATTAGCTCTCCAGACGATACTTTTGATGATCGTTGCCTATTTATCTGGCCGGGATTTGGAATTCAAAACAGCACGTGAACTGCTCATATCGATCGGTGGAATCGGAGCGACTGGATTTACCCTTCGAATGATTGCACAACAAGGTAGTAAATTCGTAAACTTAGTATTGCCGGGCGCGGGATCCGCAATTAGTGCCAGCATCGCAAGTGGCGGAACGTATGCAATCGGAAAAGCAGCCGTTGCCTACTATTTAAAAGATGTTCCAGAATCCAAATTGAAAAATATTGTTAAAGAAGCACGTGAAGAGTTTGATGGATTGAGTGAGTAGTGGTTTGGTAGGTATTTTGTTGGCGTGTTGCGAAGTTTTGTGGAAACGTTGAGAGGTTTTTCCGGAGTGTTGCGAAGTTTCACGAAAACGTTGCGAGGTTTAGCAATCAAAAATCAAAATAAAACAGGCTCCCCACCCTCAAGTAATTCGAGGGTTGGCGAGCCTGTTTTATTATCGAACGCATTATTTGATAATCGATAAGTTCCATTTCCATTTCGCATAATTGGTGAGCATTATGAATGCTCTTCCACATTCTTATCACAAATTTTTTTCCGTTTAAATAGATATAGGATCAAGTGGTTTTATAATAATCTGCACACGATAACCACCAATATCCGCAGCAAAAATCCATTTTGCAATTCCAACTTATGATTTGTGTTCTTCAAAATGAACCGACTGAATATTTCTCCTCATTTAGACTTGCTTCTATATTAAGAAGTTAGATATATTACGACAAATTCCATAGCATATGTGTTGAACTAGTCTTCACTCTATTTATTTTCATTTCGACACCCTTTACAAAACGTTTTCTAACAATCTATTAATTTTTATAAGACAACTCAAGTGCCCCATCGCTTAAATCCTTTTTCTACTACAAGTAATGCTAAGTTTAGAGACCTAGTAAACACAAATGACCGCTAGGATGAACGGGTTTTCCGTCTACCTTGCGGTCATTCTATTACAAATAGTAACAATAATACGCGTTTTGTAACCTACTTGTAATATAACTGTAATCTAAACACAAGGTTGTCTATGTTAAGCTAGTTTCAGATATAGCACACTGACTATAAAAAATACGTAGCCGTGCGAAAGGGGAATATGGGATAAATATGAAACGTTTCTTCTATTTAATTATTGCAAGTTTAATAATATCAACAGCAGTACCTACTGGGGCATCCGCAAGTACAGTCACATCTTTAATTAGTTCTGCGAATAATTATAAGGGTACACCTTATAAACTCGGAGGTACAACAACTGCTGGTTTCGATTGTTCCGCATACGTCCAACGCGTATTTAAGGACAACGGATATTCAGTTCCACGTGATACACGTTCTCAGTACGCAACAGGAACTCCGGTTTCTAAAAGCAACTTACAAACTGGCGACTTAGTATTCTTCAATACTAGTGGAAAAGGTGTTTCACATGTTGGAATTTACATAGGTGCAAGCAACTTCATTCATGCATCAACAAGTAAAGGTGTTATGATTTCATCAATATATGATCCTTATTACTGGGGAAGTAAATACGTCGGAGCACGTCGTGTACAAAACTTTACAACGCCAGTTCCAACTCCTACTAAAACAGATGTAGCAACAGTTACTAAACCAAAAGCTGAAGTAGTTGTGCAACCTGCGAAACCGACTCGTGCAGACATTGCTCTTACAATTGCAGAGGTACTTGATTTAAAAGCAACGAACATCCAAATAGCATTTAACGATGTTTCAGAGGATCATCCACAAATTGCAGCAATCGCAGCAGTTTCTGAAGCTGGAATATTTACAGGTAGCGAGGGTTCATTTAAACCCCAGGATAACTTAACGCGTGCAGAACTTGCTATAGTTCTTGTTGAAGCTTTCGGACTTGAAGGTCGTTCAGATATTTCATTTGCTGATGTATCTGAAAGTCATTGGGCTAAAGAATACATCGATATTCTATATCACAACGGCATTACAGTAGGTTATGCAGACGGCAGATTTGGTGTAGAAGAATATGTCTCAGCTGGACAACTCAAAGCATTCATTAATCGTATTGTAAATCTTTGATAGTTTGAAAATTGGAGTCTCCTTTTAGGAGATTCCAATTTTTTATTTTGTCATTTACACTTGTAGAATGATAGTCGGTAAGTAATGGACTTAGTATCTTTAAGATGAATACAATTAAAACAATCAAATATACAACTTTATTAATCCTATTTATTTCACTCGTTTCTTATTAAACACTTATTAAACCGAAGTCAAATTTCTCTGTTTGTAGTACGTGTAAATAGTGATAAGTATCTTTACCCGTAAAATATCCTGAGCAAACACTTTTTACTTCTTTTACAAAAGTAAATAGAGAAAGATCTACTTTAAATATTCGTTCTACACCATCTGCCAGCAGTAATACAATCATCGATAAACTAAGTACCGGAGATATCGCTGAGGTATTGGGTACGTTAGATGAATGGCTACAACAATCAAAGAGCTTATATCCACGGTAGCTTTACCGTCAAAGTCTACTCTCTTCCCCATATCTTTGGTCCTGAAATTTCCCGCTGTGCTAGAGCATGCCATAAGTGGTTGAACCCGAGCCAGAGACTGATGCTCCCCGAAGTTCCCGTTACAGCTTCCTCCAAAGGAGCCGAGGTATGGTTCCATACATCCCCCAATCCAAACGGCGCTGAAAGTAAAGTTCTTGCAACTAAGATTCAAAACAACATTGTAAGAAATGCAAAAATGGCGAATATAACAAACGATACTCTGATTTTCGGAAATCATGAATTTAAACTAAGTGGTTCTTCTAGTTTCTATAAACCACTTTGGGAGCTCGTTAAAGCAACACTTCTCGCTATCGCGAGAAGTGAATACAGCTTTCTGAGGAGGAACGCCTATTTGGCAGTCAGCATCCTTACACGACTTCTAAAGGATACTTCAGAGCAACATAGATTGAGTAGTAATATAAATAATATTAAAACAGCTTTTTTACAAAGTTGGTAAGTTAAGATGTTCAATCGCCCATTTTTCATCATAGATGGCATTTGAACCTGCATCTTTTAGTGGTATAACGTGGTATCGATTTTGTGCGTCTTTCGTTACTGCTGTGGGAAAGAAAACAGGATTATCAACAACAGTAATCGATTGTCCTCCAAATACTGTTTTCGCGGCAGTCACTCGCGCAATTCCGCCGATATTTGTTGAATCGAATTGCTGCGCAGAATAGAAATTACCAAGCGAATAAAAAACCTCTGTATGGTCAATCGTATCGTGTTTTTGTAGAACATGGGGATGATGTCCAAAAAGTACGTCTGCCCCTTTTTCCGATACAAACTGAGCAAGATCCATTTGTTCTTTGGTCGGTTCAAGTTGGTATTCATTTCCCCAATGCAATGAAACAACAAGCACATCGACAAGCTGTTTAAGATGTGTGATTTCTTTGTCCATCCGCTCTCGATCAATAAGCGACACTAAATACTCTTTTCCTTGGGGCACAGGAATTCCATTTGTACCATACGTATACGCAAGAATTCCCAATCGAACACCGTCGACTTCAACGATTCGGTCTTCATCTTGATCTTCAATAGATGTATACGCACCGACATAAGGCATTTCGTATTCGCCCATATTTCGAATCGAATTCATAACTCCCTTTTCATTCCGGTCAATCGTATGGTTATTCGCAATAGACAGCATGTCTACCCCATTCGCTTTTAAATCTCTGATAATATGTTTTGGACTATTAAACCTCGGAAAGCCTGACAATCCAAGCTCAGTACCCCCGGGCATCGATTCTTGATTGGCAAGAAGAAAATCGATACTTGTCAACATCTCCTTAACTTCCGAAAAAGCAAAATCATAATTTTCATACGTATACAAAGGATGATGAAGAAGAATATCACCAATCATTCCAATCGAAATTGTTGTTGAATGAGAGTCTATTTGTGAAATGCTAGGTACGTTTTCTCGTTCAGTAAAATCAGTTGGAACTTCGACGGATTCAGTATTTTGTGTCTGGCAACCTACTAGAGTGGCTATTAAAAAAAATAGCCGTAAACTATTTCTGCTCAACCGTCCATCCCCTATCCTACTTAAAGTATTACTTCCATTATAAAGTATTGCAATAATAATAACAGGCTAATTAAAAGCCATGCCCCGTCTACTTATCAAAGAACGATTGAAGTGGAGGTACTCATTTATCTGATATTGATAGATCCGACTTTGTCCATAATCACTTCGAGGATAAATCCTTAAACTTGTTACTACATACTCGCAATTTTATTTACAGTTTCTCTTGTAGCCATTATATATTTCTTATATGCAGTGGATTTTGGAAAAGCGGGTCCTGTCAAAAAACGTTTGACACTTACCGTTCCTGAAAACTTACACGATGAAACAACATTTGATAAAATTCTCAGTGAACACTTGACGTTCCACGCTCTTCGGTCGATTCAAACATCGAACCAAGGAACAATGATTCAACTGGAATATGTTGTACAAAACAAGCCAGGCGTTATTGATAAAACCGTAATTGATTCCCTTCGTAAAGCAAACGGCAATTTAAAAGTTGCCATTAACTATTTAAGTACAGAAGTTTATTATTAATATAGAAGCAACTTGGTTATTCTTTTGAATAGCTGTGTTGCTTTTTTTTTATTCATTATATATAAAAAGCTCCCCTGCTCATTTATGCTAGGGGAGCTTTCCAAGTTATTTAGACATTCGCGTACATGGCCTCTTTGAAAAGCTCTACCGCTCTTTCCGTATTTGCTTTATGACCCATTTCATTTAGTGTTTGGCCAATCAATTCAATGGCTTTTTCCAGCATTTGTTCCGTTGTATTTCCCATATGACCAATTCGGAATGCTTTACCCGCTAAATGTGCAAGTGAACCCGCTAGAATTACTCCTTTTTCCGCAAGTGCTCCACGGAATGCTGCGTCATCTACCCCTTCAGGATATAGAATACAGCTTAAAGTTGAAGCTGCAACTCCTTCATCCGCAAGAGCTTTCATGCCGTATTCTGCAAGACTCGCTCGAACTGCCTTACCATATGCAGAGTGTCGAATATAACGGTTTTCAAGACCTTCTTCTAAAACAAGTCTCATACCTTCCGCATAAGCGTAAATCAAATTCACCGGAGGCGTTGCAAAGTATTTGGAAGGATCATTCATAATCGGAATCCAATTGTTAATATCTGTATAATAGGCCGGAATGCGACCCAGTTGTTTCCGAACTTCGAGTGCTGACTGATTGAACGCAACAACCGCAAGGCCCGGTGGAACGCCTATCGCCTTTTGAGATCCTGTTAACACGATGTCGATTTTATAATCCGGATGACCAAAGCATTTACTCATATCTTCCTCAATCGCTGCCGTTGCAACGACTCCGTCTAGTATTACAAGCGCACCGTGTTTCTTAATAACTGGAACGAGAGCATCTAAGTCCGCTACAACACCCGTTGACGTATCTCCGTGTGTTATCGTAACCGCCTTATAGCTCTTTTCTGACAATTTATTTTCAACATCTTCTACATTTACTCGTTTTCCCCACTCCGACTGAAGTACATCTACTTCAATGCCAAAAGCTTCTCCAAGTTTAATGAATCAATCTCCGAAGTATCCGTGACTAATGACTAAGATTCGTTCGCCAGCCGCAACAGTATTGACGAGCGCCATTTCCATTACAAGCGTTCCAGAACCAGCTATTACAAATACTTCCCCATCGGTCTGAAACATCTCTTTCGTCTGATCAATTGCACGTTTATAAACTTCCACAAATCTCGGGTCTGTATGACTCCGTGTTTCCGATGCCAATGCATCATAAATCGAATCCACGACAGGCGTTGGGCCAGGTATTAACAACATATCTTCGTTCCTCATCATCCATCCCCCTAATGTTCTTTAAACCATTCTAGCCTATATCCATTCCATAATCGACAACAGTCTCCCTTTAACTTGGCGCCGATCGATTGTTCTGTGATGTGTCGACGGAAGTGTGGATCGAAAGTCCTTACTTGCAAGCAAATACTGGTGGAGTGCAAGCAAATAGCCCGCGAATGCAACCAAATGACGGCCGAGTGCAAGCAAACGGCAGCGGAGTGCGAGCAAACGACAGCGGAGTGCAAGCAAACCAAATCTTCCGCAAATAAAAACGACTTTCTTCCACTATTCGGAAAAAAGCCGTTTCTAGCACAACTTCACATTGGGCTAGACATGGAATATAGTTTGTACAATTTATCGTATACTTTTCACGACTACTCCATCCATTATTACATTGACAATATTATCATTGTTCTCGAGTACTTTAATATTATCCAATGGATTGCCGTTAACGATAATGATATCTGCAAGTTTACCCTCTTCTATTGTCCCAATTTTATCTTCCCAACCCATACATTCAGCCGCCGTTTTCGTAGCGGAGATAATGGCTTCCATTGGTGTCATACCAATTTCGCATAGTAGGTTCAATTCGCGTAGATTGATACCGTGTGGGAAACAACCCGCGTCCGTACCCATCGCTATTTTCACTCCAGCTTTATAGGCTTTTGCAATACTTTCTTTATGGAACTCTACTACTGACATTGCTTTTTTAACTGCATATTCCGGCATATTTCCTTTTTCAGCAGCTGACTCCAACACACCTATCGGAGCAAGTAATGTAGGAACTAGATATGTTCCGTGCTTTAGCATAAGTTCAATTGTTTCATCGTCCAAGTAAATCCCGTGTTCAATGGAATGTATTCCAGAGCGGATGGCATTTTTAATTCCTTCCGAACCTTGAGCATGAGCCATTACCTTTTTATTCATATGAAAAGCAGCTTCCTGTACAATAATCGCTAATTCCTCTGGCGAATATTGTGTATATTCCGGATGATCTGTCGGGCTTAGAACACCGCCAGTGGCATGTACTTTTATAATATCTGCTCCTGCTCGCAACATTTCCCTTACCTTTTTACGAACCTCTTCCGGTCCATCACAAAGCCCGCTTGGCGACCCTGGGTATTCAGGATTTGATAAATCGATTCCAGATAATGTCCAAGAATCTCCGTGCCCGCCCGTAGTCGTAAGTGCATCAATTGAAATTTGCATTCGAGGCCCGTCGACAAGTCCAGATTCCACAGCCTGTTTTAATCCAGCATCCGCACCGCCCGCATCTCGCACCGAGGTAATACCAGCATTAATGGTTGACTTCATATACTCAATGGCTTGATAAAAACGCATGGAGAACGGTGTCTGTGTTTTCTCCTGTATGTCAGTTAATTGAAAAGTCAAATGAACATGTGTATCAATCAGCCCTGGAAGAATAAAACCTCCTTTGGCATCCACCTTAGTAATTTGTCCCTCTTCTGGAAGCGTTAACTGACCTTGCTTTCCAATTGCTTCAATTCGATTGTTTTTCAGTAGTATAGCAGCATTTTCAATGGGTTCTCCCCCATTACCGTCTATTAATGTTCCATTCTCAATCAATGTATATTTCAAGTACTATCCCTCCAAAGGTTCAACTTATTTCAACACTTTTGTATTCCATAATACAGGACCCTCAAATGTAGTCATTCCTTCAACTTTACTCGTTGATCCAAAGAAATCGTAGTAGAATCCGTAGTCTGTGACAGGTAGATATTCATTCCAACCGTATTCTTGTATATCGCTAAATAGTTTCTGAGACTCCTCAACTGAAGTAGAAACCGCAATATCTTTCAATAATTCAGCGATTTTCTTATCGTCTGTATATCCGTGCTGATTATTTGTTAAATAAAGTATTTGAGATGGTGTTGTAACAGTAGAAAAACCAATCGTGAGCATGTCCCAAGATCCAGCGTCATTCTCTTTCTCTAACAACGTTGGCCAATCATACACTGCCAATGTGACGTTTATTCCCGCCTTCTCAAGTTGTTCTTTCGTTACCACTGCTGTTTTATACATATATTCATAATCTCTTGTTGTCATAAGAGTAACTTCTTCACCGTTGTACCCTGCTTTTTTTAAATATTCTTTTGCTTTTTCAGTATCTGCAAGATTATAAGATTCCTTCCCAGATTCACTGTACCAATTCTTCTGGAACTTGTTCATATAACCATGATTAAGCTCAAATAAATCTTTATTGGCTAAGGCACCAAGCATTGCTTCTTCAGAATCAATTGCTGCATTAACAGCTTTACGCATATTTACATCTGTAAATAGACCTTCCGCTTTATTATAAACCAAAGCTAAATTCCCATATAAACTCAAGTACGTTTTCATATCCGAGTTTGCCTTCACCTGTTCGTAACTATCTTGTGGCAAAGAAAGTGAAACATCGTATATCTCCGTTTGAAGTCCTGCCAAGTGAATAGATGGATCTGCAACAATATCAAAATACAAATCTGTTACGAGTGCCTCTTTTTTCCCACTTAATCCACTTGCTTCTTCTTCTAATCCTTGATAATCGTCAAACTTAGTAAAATGAATATATTGATCTTGTTTCCATTCTACAAATTTAAAGGGTCCAGTACCGATATATTCTTTAGCCCCTTCAGGTCCTGCCGCATCAGATATTTCTTTTGGCATAATTCCCGCAAACTGTTTAGGAGTTGCCAATACATCTAATGCTTCAGAAGAGATTGTTTCAAGTTGAATGAAAACTTTATAATCGCCTTCACTCTCAAACTTTGAATCTCCAAATACTGACTTTGCTACCGGAGATAGCTCTATCCAACGATTCATAGAAGCAACAACGTCCTCGGACTTCATTTCATTTCCATTATGAAATTTAACCTTTTCGCGTAAAATAAATGAATAGGTTTTTCCATCCTCACTAATTTCAAATGACTCCGCCAACATTGGAACTGGTTGGTATTCTGAGTTTACTGTAAGTAGGGACTCGAAAATATGACGAGCCGTATACTTTGTCGGAGCACCTGGAGTTACAGCTGGATCAAGTGATGATGGCTGTCCACCTAGAGCTACGCGTATTTCTGACTTCGTCTCCTCATCCGAACTTTCGGGTTTTTCAGAGCCTTCGGGTTTCTCCGTATTATCGTTGCAACCAACTAACAAGAATGCCATTAACAAAAAAAGTAGCACTTTAATATTCTTCATCATTTTCATCCCCCTTCCTCTTTTTCAAATTGAGTTTCTTCTACATTCAAAGCCCTTCTACAGGCCACTTGAAAAAGCAAAAAACATTTTTTATGTTTTCTAGCTTTTAATAGATAATACCTCTTATATATTAGCAGAATAATAATAAAACCACAATGGCAAATCTTCTGAAGATTTAGGTTTCGATATTTTCAACCTGTATATCTATTTCATTACACAAAAGACTATCCTTGCGTACAACGAAAGACCCAACTTGCAAGCAAATACTGGTGGAGTGCAACCAAACGACAGAGGAGTGCAAGCAAACCAAATCTTCCGCAAATAAAAACGACTTTCTTCCACTATTCGGAAAAAAGCCGTGTCTATTTCATTCTTCGTGTGAACCGATGCAGCGTTCACATTCATATAATGAAGATTCTACTTGTTCGATGATTTCACAACCGCACTCACGACAGATTTTCGTCGCTTGCTCTGTATTCGTCATACCAGATCCCCTCCCTCTCTTTTATCGAACACTCTGTTGCTCATTCAGGGCAACACGTTTTTTCGCTTTTGCTTCAATACGACGTTTGTGTAAAATGGGTTCGGTATATCCATTTGGCTGGTCAATTCCTTTAAACACCAAATCGCAAGCTGTGGAGAACGCAATGGATTCATCATAGTTCGGGGTCATAGCTTCATAATAGTTATCTCCCGCGTTTTGCTCGTCGACAACTTTGGCCATTCGTTTCAGTGTTTCCAGTACTTGTTCTTCGTTACAAATGCCGTGGTATAGCCAGTTGACAATATGTTGACTGGAAATTCGTAACGTTGCACGGTCTTCCATAAGTCCGATATTATTGATATCCGGCACTTTTGAGCATCCTACCCCCTGGTCAATCCAACGAACGACGTATCCTAAAATCCCTTGAGCATTATTGTCGAGTTCTGCCTGAATTTCTTCTGAAGTCCATGTCGGATTTTGGGCAAGTGGGATTTCCAATATTTGATCGTTCAACTCTACGAAACGATCGACACTTTTTTGGACATTCTCAACATTCACTTCGTGGTAATGAAGGGCGTGTAAAGTTGCAGCAGTTGGTGATGGAACCCAAGCTGTACTCGCTCCAGATTTCGGATGAGCAATTTTCTGTTCGAGCATCGCACTCATTAGATCCGGCATCGCCCACATTCCTTTTCCGATTTGGGCATGACCCGGTAACCCACAATTGATGCCGACCGCCACATTGGACGTTTCGTAAGACTTGAGCCATGATGTTGTTTTCATTTCATTTTTTCGAATCATCACACCTGCCTCCATTGACGTATGGATTTCATCTCCAGTACGATCTAGAAAACCGGTGTTAATAAATGCAATGCGATCTTTCACTTCATGAATACAGGCTTTCAAATTCAAGGAAGTTCGACGTTCCTCATCCATCAAACCGATTTTCAGTGTGTGCCGTTCCAACTCTAATAGATCTTCAATCGCATCAAAGAGTGTGTTCGCAAATGCTGCTTCTTTAGATCCGTGCATCTTTGGTTTTACAATGTAAATGGAACCTTTTTCTGAGTTTCTAAATTTCACGTCCGCACCTAAATTATGTTTGGCTATTAAAGCCGTCATCACACCATCCAATATACCTTCTGGGATTTCATTTCCATCTTGATCTAGAATCGCATTGTTCGTCATTAAATGTCCTACATTTCGAACAAACATAAGAGATCGACCCGGTAACGTAAGGATTTCACCTGTTGGCGAAGTATACGTTCGGTCCGCATTCAGCGTACGTGTAACAATGTTTCCACCTCTGCCAAAAGTTACAGTTAGATCCCCTTTCATCAACCCAAGCCAGTTGCGATAGACAGCCACTTTATCATCTGCGTCAACAGCCGCAATTGAGTCTTCACAATCCATAAGTGTAGATAATGCAGATTCTAAATAAATATCTTTTACGCCGGCAATATCGTATTGACCTATTTTATCCGTAGTATCAATTTGAATTTCAATATGCAAACCGTTATTTAATAGAAGGAGTGCTGTCGGTTTTTCTTCTGTTCCTTGATAACCTGCGAACTTTTCGATTTCAATTAAACCCGTTCGTTCTCCGTCACAAAGTGTTGCAAACAGTTCACCATTCACAACTTGATAGTTTTCAACATTGCGATGAGATCCTCTTGATAAAGGTGCGGCAGTATCGAGAAACGTTTTGGCATACGTAATTACCTTCGCACCGCGCAGTGGATCATAGCCTTTTTGATACAATTCATCTTCACCACCCGGAATCACATCTGTTCCGTAAAGTGCATCGTACAAACTTCCCCAACGTGCATTCGCGGCGTTTAACGCATACCGTGCATTATCAATAGGAACAACCAACTGAGGTCCGGCTTGACTCGCTATTTCTCGGTCTACGTTTTGAGTCGTGACATTGAAATCTTCCACAGATTGTTCCAGATACCCAATCTCATGTAAAAACGTTTTATATGCCTCAAAATCATTTGTTCCTTTATTTGCTTTATGCCAGCCATTGAGTTCTTTTTGAATTCGTTCACGTTCTGATAGCAACAACTTATTTTCTGGAACCAAATTGTGAATGAGTGTATCCAAATTGGACCAAAACAGTTCTTGTTTTAAACCAGTCCCAGGAAGCACTTCTGTATTTACGAAACGATAAAGTACTTGTGAAACTTGGATCCTTCCTTTTTTTATATAATTCTCCATATGTCACATCCCCCAAAATGATTTAATTTATAAATGAAAGCGCCTCCGATCCTTTAGTAGGGACAGAGACGTTTTCAGTTATCCTTCATGCTTACCGATACAGCGCTCACACTCATATAAAACCGATTCTTGTTGTTCAATAATTTGGTTTCCACACTCGCGACACTCTTTTTCGTTCTGCTTTCTAGTTATCTTCTTCGTCATTTTTCTTCTCATATGAATCTCCTCCATTTTTTGTAGTAGTACTCCTTCAGACCTCAATCTGAAGGAGATTTTACTGTTTATTTTATAGCAAATTGCGCTTCTTCAGTTGAACCTTTCATTGCAGTTGTGGATGATGTTCCACCTGAAATCACTTGAGACACTTCATCAAAATATCCTGTACCCACTTCACGTTGATGTCTTGTTGCTGTGTATCCTTTAGATTCACTCGCAAATTCAGCCTGTTGCAATTTCGAGTACGCCGCCATGCCATTGTCTTTATAGTCATGTGCCAGTTCAAACATTGCATGATTCAAAGCATGGAATCCGGCAAGAGTAACGAACTGGAATTTATAGCCCATTTTACCAAGCTCTTTTTGGTAGTTTGCAATTTCTTCATCATTCAATTTCGCTTTCCAGTTAAACGATGGTGAACAATTGTACGCAAGAAGTTTACCAGGGAATTCTGCATGGATTGCATCGGCAAATTTTTGTGCTTCTTTCAAATTCGGATCCGACGTTTCACACCAAACCAAATCTGCATAAGGAGCATACGCAAGCCCTCTTGCAATCGCTTGGTCAATACCTGGTGTTGTACGGAAGAAACCTTCTGGCGTGCGATCTCCTGTTATGAATTTATGGTCCAGTGGGTCAATATCACTTGTAATTAAGTCTGCAGCGTCTGCATCTGTTCTTGCAATAATAATCGTTGGAACACCCATTACATCTGCTGCAAGCCTTGCGGAAATTAAGTTCCGGATTGCATTTTGCGTAGGAAGGAGTACTTTACCACCCAAGTGACCGCATTTCTTTTCAGAAGCCAATTGATCTTCAAAATGAACACCCGCTGCTCCCGCTTCTATCATTGCTTTCATTAATTCAAAAACGTTTAGGGGTCCGCCAAAACCAGCTTCTGCATCTGCGACAATCGGTGCGAACCAGTCAAAACCGTCTGTATTTTCCACATGGTCGATTTGGTCTGCACGTTGAAGTGCTTGGTTAATTTTCTTCACAACATTTGGAACACTGTCTACTGGGTACAAACTTTGGTCCGGATACATTTGACCTGCCGAGTTTGCATCTGCAGCTACTTGCCAACCGCTTAAGTAGATGGCTTTTAGACCCGCCTTTACTTGTTGTACTGCTTGATTTCCAGTAAGTGCCCCAAGTGCGTTGACAAAATCTTCTTCATGGATGGACTTAAACAGTCTCTCTGCACCTCTTCTTGCAAGTGTGTGTTCAATTTGAATGGAACCTCTTAGTTTTACAACATCTTCTCCTGTGTACGTTCGTTCAATTCCATTCCATCTTGCATCATTTAACCAATTCTCTTCCAACTGTGCCGCCTGCTCTTTACGTGTAACCATATCTACCACACCTTCCCATTTTTTTAACGCTATTGTTTAATAAAAAAAATAATTAACTCTCGCTGTTTCATAACAGTTGGAGTTGTTATATACTAATGTATAACAGAATATTTAATTTGTCACAAAATTACGACAAGACGACTTATTACGAGACAGATGTGAATAGAGAGAGATGAAATCAAAATTATTTAAAGGGGGAAAACGTGTGGAGAATAAAGAACTGAACCAAATCAAAACGATTTTAGAAGATTGGATTCCGAAAGATGCGTCCATCGCAATTGCCGTTAAGGGGCGCTACATTCACTACAGCGCCGGCATTCCAAACATTCATCTATCCAAAGGAGAAACCGTTAAAGAAGGAAGCATTGCGGAAATGACCTTTAAAAAGAATTGCAAAGTGGATGCGTTAGTGGATGATTCTGTATTCGGTGTTTCCTATTACGGCATTGGGTACCCCATTCATGTGAAAGATGAGCCTGGTGTGTTAGTCGTTATTTTGCCGCCATCGCATTTTCTTAAAAATGAACCTCTACATCTACTTACCGGCAAACATGAAGAAACATGGTGTCCTGTTCCGCTTGAACACATCTCCCATATAGAAAGCTTGCAAAAGAAAACATGGTTTTATGCTGCCAATAAAACCTACAGCGCCATTCACACTTTGAAAAATCTAGAGACTCGTTTACCGAACTCCTTCTTACGTATTCATCGTTCGTACATCGTTCACATTCCATTCATTCAGTGCATTTCAAGGGATTTCTCATCTGGCTTGGTCATCAAACTAAAAGACGGAACAGAACTTCCCGTGAGCCAGACGTATGTTAATCATGTTCGAAAAAGGCTTGAGTTTTAATTAAACTGCTCCACTCAAAATTCACCAATTTACAGACTTCACCCACTTTTCCGAAAACTACCTGTTTTTATTAATGTAATCGATTACAATAGAGAGTATGAGAACATATGGACGAATGAAGGATGATTCGAAATGGTTGCTAAATATATTCATAATATAAAATTACAAACTAAAATTGTGATGCTGATCTTCAGTTTGTTTTTAATGATCATCATTGTATTAGGCACAATATTCAATACGATTTTGTCAACTTCTATTGAAGAACATATCGGGTTAAGGGCCCTTGACTTAGCTGTAACTGTTGCCAGCATGCCATCCATACGCGACGCATTTGACTCTCCACATCCCGAAGAAGTGATTCAGCCATTTTCCGAAAATCTTCGCATGAAAACAGGCGCTGAATTTATCGTAATCGGAAATATGGACAGCATACGCTATTCACATCCAAACCCCGATCAAGTTGGGAAAAAGATGGTCGGCGGGGATAATGCACTTGCATTAGAAGACGGCATTTCTTATATATCACAGTCGGAAGGGACGCTTGGACCTTCCTTAAGAGGAAAGGCTCCTATATTAAATGAAACAGGTCAGATCATCGGACTTGTTTCTGTTGGCTTTCTAAATATTAATATGGAAGAAATTATTCAGCAATATGAAAACAAAATCATTTTAACAGTACTTCTGTTCTTAGCCATAGCCATTATTGCATCGTACCAAATTGCTAAAGGCGTGAAAAAAGCGATTTTCGGATTGGAACCAAAAGAGATTGGCCGTTTATTTGAAGAAAGAAGTGCCATTTTGCAATCCGTCCACGAAGGGATTATTGCAATCAACGACAAAGGAAATATTTCAATGATAAATGATGCTGCTTACACTATTTTAGGTATTCAGCCAAGAGAAGATATTTTACAAACACATATTTTAGAAGTGTTACCGAATACAAAAATGCTTAATGTTCTAACCGATGGAGAAACCCAATTTAACAAAGAAATGATGATTGGAGACAATCATGTCATTGCTAGTCGTGTCCCCATAATTACGGACGGAAAAGTGACAGGTGTCGTATCCAGCTTTCGTAAAAAAACCGACATCGAACAACTATCAAACGAACTGTCTCAAGTTCAACAATATGCAGAGGTTCTACGTTCTCAGACGCATGAGTATTCCAATAAACTTCACACAATTTCTGGTTTGATTCAATTAGGCTCCTATCAAGAAGCGCTTGGAATTATTATTAAAGAGACCAGCAACTATGAGGAACTGATTCACTTTTTACTAGGTGCTGTTCCCGATACATTAATAAGTGCTTTTCTATTAGGCAAATATACACGTGCACATGAATTGAAAGTAAACTTCATTATCAATAAAGACAGTTCACTCGGTACCCTACCTAAAGATTTTCAACGTGAAAAACTAGTGACCATTTTAGGAAATTTACTAGATAATTCCTTTGAAGCTACTTTGGTATCCAATAATCCGAAAAGTGAAGTTCATTTATTTATGACGGATTTGGGAAATGATTTCATTTTTGAAATTGAAGATTCCGGCGTTGGCATTGAAGAGGATATGTTTGAATTGATATTTGATAAAGGATTTAGCACAAAAAATGAAGAAAACAGAGGATTTGGCCTGTATTTAGTTAAAGAGTCCTTGAAAGACTTAAACGGTTACATTACGGTGTCCAAGAATGAAATGGGTGGGGTTGTTTTTGTTGTAGTCATCCCAAAGACAGGAGGAAATGAACTTGCAGAAGATACGCGTACTCATAATGGAAGATGATTTCCGGGTAGCAGATATCAATAAAAAATTCACCGAACGATTAGAAGGCTTTGAAGTATGCGGGATTGCCTCCACGATAAAAGAAGCGAAAGAAAAGCTTCTCACATACAAACCTGATTTAGTATTTCTAGATGTTTATTTTCCAGACGGAAATGGGATTGACATGCTTTGGCATATACGCAACCATCATCGTTCAACGGATGTTATTTTAATCACCGCTGCGAAAGAAATTGAAACCGTTCAAGAAGCGATTAGAGGAGGCGTCATCGATTACATTATCAAGCCCGTACTTTTTGAGCGCTTTGAAAAAACGCTGGCCAAATATGTAGAAAACCGACTTCAAATGACGACCATTGATGACGTGGATCAAGAAGATGTCGACCAGTTGCTTCATAATAAAAGAAAAGAATTGGCGTATGAACAAGAGATACCTAAAGGAATCGATCCTCTCACTCTAAAAAAGATCCGAGGAGAAATAAGTGCTTTTACAGGCCAAGGCGTGACGGCAGAAGACTTTGGAAAACACGTTGGAATGAGTCGAACAACCGCAAGACGTTATTTGGAATATATGGTTTCAATAGATTCAATCACTGCGGAACTTGCATATGGACAAGTCGGTAGACCCGAAAGACTTTACCGAATA
Source organism: Sporosarcina siberiensis (assembly GCF_042681925.1). Classification (NCBI taxonomy): domain Bacteria; kingdom Bacillati; phylum Bacillota; class Bacilli; order Caryophanales; family Caryophanaceae; genus Sporosarcina; species Sporosarcina siberiensis. The sequence goes on along the minus strand of NZ_JBHUGI010000004.1, from coordinate 72,967 downwards.
AATGAGAAATAAAAAAAGGGGAGAATGTTCTCTCCCCCCACTTTATAAAACACCTTTCATCCTATTTTTCCGAATGATATACTTCCGAATTAAAACAGGTATTAACAGTGAAGCAAGTGCCACCACTATTAACGTTCCTGAAATCGGACGTTGCATAAAAATGAGTAAACTACCATCTGAGATTGTTAGTGCTTGCCGGAATGATTGTTCCATCATACCGCCTAAAATGAAGGCCAGTATGAACGGCGCTGCCGGGAATGATAGTAAGCGCATCGCATACCCAATTACACCAAATATAATCAGCACATACAAATCAAACTGACTAAAACTCACACCATATACACCAACTAAACAAAATATGAGAATCAGTGATATCAACATCCCTTTTGGAATGTAAAGGATTTTAGCAATATAAGGAATCAACGGTAAGTTCAATACAAGCAACATAACGTTTCCTATGTACATACTCGCAATAACTCCCCAAAAGATATCGGGATGATCATTCAACAACATGGGTCCTGGTTGAACACCTACTACTAGTAACGCTCCTAACATTATCGCCGTAGTTCCAGACCCTGGAATTCCGAGTGTTAATAACGGAACGAATGATCCTCCTGCCGCTGCATTGTTTGCGGATTCAGGTGCCGCTACTCCAACGACGTTTCCTTTTCCAAATGAATCTGGATTTTTAGCAATCCGCTTTTCAAAGAAATAAGCTAAAAACGACGCAATTGTCGCACCCGCACCAGGCAACACTCCTACGAAAAAGCCGAATACGGATTGTCTGCTTACAGGTCCTGCCATTGCTTTAGCTTCCGCTTTTGTAATCCTTAAACTTCCGATACTGCTTCCACTTTTAAAGAGACTTTCCTTACGCGTAATGATTAAGGACGTAACTTCTGCTAATGCAAATAATCCTAAAGCAATTACTAAAAAATCAATCCCATCAAAAAGTTTTGCATTGCCAAACGTAAAACGTTGCGTACCCGTTTGACCATCAATACCAATGGTTGCTACCATAATCCCAACAGTTGCGGATATAAATGCCTTTATCGTAGATCCTTCAGACAAAGATGCAATTGCAGTTAAACCTAAAAGCATTAATGCAAAATACTCTGTCGGACCAAAGGTAATCGCAACTCTTGCAAGTTGGGGCGCCACTAACATTAAACCTATCGTTGCAACGGTTCCTCCAACAAAGGATGATAGTGCTGCAATCGCTAATGCCTTTCCTGCTTTCCCTTGCTGTGCAAGTGGATAACCGTCGAAAGTTGTCGCTACAGTAGAAGCGATTCCCGGTGCATTTAATAGAATAGAAGATGTAGACCCACCAAAGATTGCACCGTAATACACACCAGCCATTAAAATCAATGCAGATGCAGGATCCATTCCATAACTTAAAGGAATCATTACTGCAATAGCACTAATTGGCCCCAAACCGGGCAACATTCCAATGATTGTTCCCGCTAATACTCCGATGAAAACAAACATGACGTTTTGCCAAGTAAGCGCTACTTGAAATCCGTATAGTATACTATCAAATGTCTCCATTAATGATCATCTCCTTTTAAAATGGCAGAATTCCCTGAGGGAGATAAATTTTGAGTACGTAATTGAATGAGAAATACAAAATAAGTGCAAAAACAATGGAAACGATAATACTGCGTGTCCAATTTCGATACTCAAACATTCTCATCGTAACGATTAAGAAAATAACGGTACTTAAAACAAATCCAAGTATTTCTAAAAAGAAAACAAAGAGTAAAAGAGCAATCAATGTATAAATCAACAACATTTTATCCTCTTTTTTCAAAGTTCTTTTTTTAATCTCCTCTTCTGTTTCTGGATTGTTATGAATAAATAGTAGAACAGATAATATAAGAAGTAAAAAACCCAAGCCCTTAGGCAATGCATCTGCGTCTATTTCGACAAATGCAAAATCAGGAAGTTGGTAAGATAAAATCAAGTAAAAAACTGCAATAGCCATAAGAATTAACGCAACTTTTCGATCCATATTTCGTATAGACATACACTCACTCCTCACTAACGTTGTCAAAAAGAACAAGAAGGATGGTGCAAATGACCACCCTCCAGGTATAAATATCTGTTAGTTTCTTAGTCCAATTTCCTTCATTAACTGATCCATAATGTCATATTGCTCATCCAGGAAAGTACTGAATTCTTCACTACCCATCCAGTTAGACTCCCATCCGTAACGCTCGAGCTCAGCTTTCCATGCATCTGATTCTGACATTTCTTTTAAAGCGTTTTCATAAAACTCTGCAGCTTCAGCACTCATATTGCCCGGCCCCATAATTCCACGCCAAACAACGAACGTATCATCGATTCCTTGTTCTACAAGTGTTGGGAAATCCTTTACAACGTCACCTGTAAGACGTTCTGCCGCTGTAATACCTAGAACGCGGACATTTCCTGCGCGAACTTGTTCAATCGCTTCACCCATACCAGTAGAATAGACTTGAACTTGTCCTCCTAAAAGCATTGTCATACCTGCACCGTCTTGTGAAGATACATATTTAACGCCTTTTGCATCTACACCTGCCGCATGAACTGCTTTGATGAACTGCATGTGATCCATACTACCCGGCGCTGAATCTCCTACAACTACCACTGAACTTGGATCCGCTTTCATTGCATCGACCAAATCATTCATATTTTCAAAAGGTGAATCCGCTTTCACGATAAATGCAGCATAGTCGCCTGTAAGTGCCGCAAGTGGTGTGAAATCTTTATGTCCTAAATCGGATTGTCCATTTAAAGGCACAAACATAATTGGTGGTGATGTTGGAAATAGTAAATGATCATCTGTATCTTTTTCATTAATGTATGCCCAACCAATTGCTCCTCCACCGCCTGGCTTATTTACAACTGCCATACGCTGTTCCACAATTTTTTGCTCTTCCATAACTTTTGCTACTGTTCTTGCCGTTGTATCCCATCCACCGCCAGCACCTGCTGGAGCAATGAACTCAATCGGCTTACTTGGTTTCCAAGCTTCTTCTTCTTCTGTTTCTGCCTCTGTTTCTGTTGTTGTTTCAGTTTCTGCTGCATCTGCTTTATCTTCTTCTTTTGGTGCCTCTGCCTTATCCGAACTACAAGCTGCTAATATTGTTGCCATTACTAATGCAAAAACTAGTAAAAATAAATTGCGTTTCATCATTGATGTATTCCCCCTTTTTATCGTTCTTATTTAGTATATATAAACTCTGCCAATATAGAATGTTCTGAAAATAGTGTTTATAATGTTTTTATAAATCATTTTGTTCATAAAGTTCACGGTTATTTATTACTTTAAGAACCTATTGATACTATCAGCTGCTTCACCAACATGAACGGTAGAAATATCCTTATGCAGCACTAATCTTATATGCTGGCCATCAACTTCTTTTACAAGTACACCTTCTTTTTTCAACCCGTTTACAAATTCACGCAGATTCATTCCAGAAGTGGAAATGTCAATCTTAATTATATTTGTCTGAATAGAAGCATCATTGATTCGAATCAATGGATTATGGGCAATCGCCTTGAATAACATCTGTGCATGTGAATGATCATCCTTCAGACGGTCAGCATCCTGTAAGGCAATAATCCCAGCAGCAGCTACAATACCCGATTGCCTCATATTTCCACCAAGTGCCTTTCGTGTCTTACGCGCTTGTGTAATGAATTCCTTGGAGCCACAAAGAACGGACCCGACTGGTGCACCCAGTCCTTTCGATAAACAATACATAACCGTATCTACCGATTTAGTAAGTTCCGAAACTTTTTCATTTAAATGAACAGCAGCATTAAAAATACGAGCCCCGTCGAGATGAACGGGAATATTATGCTTCTGCGCCTCAAAACAATAATCCGCAAGTTCTTCCGCAGTTAAACAAGTTCCGCCGTAAAAACCAAGTGTGTTTTCAAAACAAAGCAATTGTATTTGCCGCCTTTCGATTAAATTCCGTACATCCGACATTTCCGGGCGTCCCATAGAATTCGCTCTGTAAAACTCTGCTTTTCTACCAAAATAGTCCTCCATAAAGATGGATGTCTCCGAAGAATAAATATGTGAATTCGGATCGATTCCAATTCGTTCCCCGCGCTTCACATGCGTTAAAACCGCAACGATATTGGCCATCGTCCCACTATTACAAAATAACGCAGCTTCCTTTCCAAATATTTCAGCGGAAAGCTCCTCCAACTTCGCAACTGTCGGATCCGTTCCTCTTCCATCATCACCCACCACAGCATTCTTCATCACCTCACGCATCTCATCCGTCGGCAACGTTCCAGTATCACTTCGCAAATCAATCATTTTGAAATCTCCTTATAATGAATTTCGTCTTGCCGTAATTCCAGATAAAAAAAGACAATGATTCAATTGAATCATCGTCGTATTAGTTCTCCAAAGAAAGCAATAACGTCTCTTTAGCAACCGTTAAATTACGCATTATGTGTTTCCGCATTTCCTCTTCAACCATATCCGCATTTCTCTCACGAATATATTTCATAATTTCTTCATGTTCATGCACCGGTAAAATCGGACTGTACTCTGGATTTTTATACCCGCTAATTCTCCGATAACGTTCAATTTGACCATCCAACTGTTCCATTAAACGCTTCGCTGTTTGATTTGAACTTAATGCATATAACTTCGAATGAAATTCACTACCATACATAATCGTATGTTCAATACGTCCCTGCTCAGCCGCAAGCTTCATCAAAACCAATACATCCTCTAACTGATGAAGTTTTTCATCCGTCATATTGAGCGTTGCCTCTCGCGCCAATAATCCCTCAATCACTTCACGGACTTTATATACTTCCTCAGCTTCCACCAACGTAATCGGAGCAACATGCATCCGACCATTTGCCTGTTTAATAATTAAACCTTCCAATTCAAGCCGATAAAGTGCTTGCCTAAGAGGCGTCCTACTCACGTTCAACTGAGCCGACAATTCTTCCTCCACAAGCTGTTTCTCAGGAGCATACTCCAGTTCAATAATCTTAATCCTAACTGCATCATATGCAATATCTGCAGATGATTTTCTTTTCACATTCATATTTATAATCGTCCTTCCTTAATTTAAAACAAATACCAATACCACAAAAGCAATATTGAGTGGACAAGGGTGCAACGCAAGAGGGAACTGAAAAAGTCCGTTAATATAGTGTGGTCCATAATCTCAGTTGATTTGCGTTCCGAGTGGACGCGTTCCATGGGGCGGGCGTCGAGCCTCCTCGATCGCTATCGCTTCACTGCGGGGTCTCGACTGTCCCGCTAATCCCATTGGAGTCGCCACTCTGCACTCCAATCAACAGGACATCCTAAAAGTAAAAATGATGAGTAGAGTCACAATCCCACAAACCAATAATTCCCTAATCCAAATCATAATAGAAACCTCACAAATAAAATCCTATTACAATGAACTAAACTAGCGCAGAAGCGTCAAACCTAAAGGAAGGCAGCCAAAGTGCGCCGCGTCCTGCGGCAATAGCTGCACACCTGCATCCTGCAGGCGCCGAAACCAGGCCATCGCAAGCGCCAAACGGTATTGGAAACCACAATCCACGAGAAACCCTAACTCAGAAGCTCCTGCATAACAGACGGCAAGATTCCACCATTCCTATAATACTCAACTTCAATCATACTATCCAATCTCACAACTGCATCAAACGCACGAACAGCACCATCCACATCCGTCACCTGAACACTCACAAGCTGCCTCGGTGTCGGCATCTCCGTTAACCCAATAATATCATAACGCTCCGTTCCATCTAAACTAAATCCAATCGCACTCTCCCCAGCACAAAACTGCAGCGGAAGAACACCCATACCAACAAGATTATCTCGGTGAATCCGCTCGAAACTCTCCGCCAGTACAACTTTCACACCTAGCAAAGCAGTCCCCTTAGCAGCCCAGTCCCTAGAACTTCCGGTGCCGTACTCTTTCCCCGCAATTACAAGAAGGTTTTTATCCATCTCCTCATACTTCATAGCCGCATCATAAACAGGCAAGATTTCGCCACTCGGCAAAAACTTCGTAAAACCGCCCTCTTTTCCATCCGCAAGACCATTACGCAAGCGCACATTCGCAAACGTTCCGCGCACCATCACATTATGATTTCCCCTTCGAGATCCATATGAATTAAATTGCCTCGGTGAAACACCTTGTGTCGTCAAGTAACGTCCCGCAGATGACGTGATTCCAATATGCCCTACTGGTGAAATATGATCCGTCGTAATCGAATCGCCCAACAGCAACAACACATTCATATCCCTCATATTAGACTCCAACACTTCGTTTTGATTACCAGCCTTAAAGAAAGGAGATTCCTGTATGTAAGAAGATTCCTTGTCCCATTCATATAATGGACCTACAGGTGCTTCAATGGCATCCCATCGTTCATTGCTGAAAATATCGGCATACTGACGCTTAAACAAATCTGAGTCAATGGTAGACGCAATGACTTTTTCGATTTCTGTTGATGAAGGCCAAATATCGCGCAAATAAATATTCTGTCCTTCTTGATTCACACCTAAAGGTTCCGACACTAAATCCTTTTGAACCGTCCCAGCAATTGCATAGGCAACGACTAAAGGAGGGGAAGCTAAATAATTCGCTTTTATAAGAGGATGAACGCGACCTTCAAAATTCCGATTACCGCTTAATACAGACGAAACAATGAGCTCATTTTCTGTAATCGCAGTTTCCACTTCTTCTGAAAGAGGTCCCGTATTTCCGCAACAAGCACCGCAACCATACCCATCCACATAAAATCCGAGCTTCTCTAAATAAAACAGCAACCCAGACTCCTGTAAATACTTCGTAACAACAGTAGAACCTGGTGTAAGACTCGTCTTCACATAACTTGGCGTGAAAAGACCCTTTTCAAATGCTTTTTTTGCAAGTAAACCCGCCGCAATCATTACATGGGGGTTCGATGTATTAGTGCAACTCGTAATGGCTGCAAGCACGATGGATCCTGTATTCAATTGCTCTTTAGATTCGTTCAATTGTACAGTTCGTTTCAATTCCGTACTTGGTAAAGCATAGCCCTGATCCGTTAACGGCGCTGAAATCGAACGCGTAAAGGCTTCCTTCATATCCGAAAGACTTACTTTGTCTTGAGGTCTTTTAGGTCCTGCCAATGTTGGACCAATTTTAGACAAATCAATTTCAACTACATCGGTAAATACAGGATTAGGTGTTTCATTTGTGCGATAAAGCCCCTGTGCTTGGTGATACGCTTTTGAAAGCTCGACATATCGACCTCTTCCAGTGAGTTTCAAATAGTCCATCGTCACGTCATCTGTCGGAAAAAAGGACATTGTTGCGCCGTATTCAGGAGCCATATTTGAAATTGTTGCTCGGTCCGCCAAAGAGATTTCGCTTAATGAAGGGCCAAAAAATTCAACAATCTTTCCGACAACTCCTTTTTTGCGAAGCACATTTGTTACTGTTAATGCTAAATCCGTTGCCGTTGAACCTTCAGACATTTCCCCGTTCAGTTTAATTCCAACAACTTGTGGTACGACGAAAAAGAGAGGTTGCCCGAGCATCGCTGCTTCAGCTTCAATTCCACCAACACCCCACCCGATTGTGCCAAGTCCATTGATCATCGGAGTATGTGAATCCGTTCCGACAACCGTGTCTAAATAAACATCCGTTCCGCCGTTTTGCTCTTTTGTAATGACGGAAGTTCCTAAATGCTCCAAATTGACTTGATGGACGATTCCAGATGCGGGCGGAACAACTCTAAATTGTTCAAAAGCCTGTTGTGCCCATCGTACAAAACGATAACGTTCCGCATTTCGATCGTATTCGAGCTCCAAGTTTAAATGAAATGAGTTTTCATTACCAGAAGCTTCGGTAATAATGGAATGATCGACAACCAAATCTACAGCAATTTGTGGATTGATACGGCCGATGTCTCCACCTAAATTTGTAACCGCACTTCTCATTGCAGCAAGGTCGACAATTGCCGGGACTCCCGTGAAATCCTGTAACACAACTCTTGCAGGTTTAAACGGAATTTCGCTGTTGCTATACTGAGTCTTGTGCCAGTTCGCAATGAGTTGTATATGTTCATCCGTAATATATTTCCCATCAAATTGACGCACAGCACTTTCAAGCAATGCTTTTATAGAAAACGGCAGAGTAGAAATTTCTCCAATACCTTCATTTTCCAGCGTTTCAAGTTGGAAATAACGATATACTATTTTATCTACTTCTAATGTAGAATATGTTTTATCTTTAATCTCAGAGTACTTCACCCGAATCCAACTCCTCTTCAATCCAAAATCGTTTTAGAGATTGTGCTGTCTAATTCTTCATACTCGAAATAGTTAAGGGTTTCATAAAGCTCTTTACGTGTTTGCATTTTTTCAACCGCATCTTTTTGCGACCCTGTTTCTTTAATTAATTGATAGACGTCTGAAATCGCTTTCGATGCAATGCGTAATGAAGTCACTGGATAAATGACCATTTTATAGCCCCATTCTTCGAACTGTTGTGCGCTGAAATAAGGCGTTTGCCCAAACTCAGTCATGTTCGCAAGTAGAGGTGCATCCACTTCCTTCGCAAAACGTCTGAACTCTTCTTCTGTTTGAAGTGCCTCTGGGAAAATCGCATCGGCTCCAGCTTTTATATACGCCTTTGCTCGCTCGATTGCAGCATCTATTCCTTCAACACTTTTCGCGTCTGTTCGTGCAACAATTACGATGTCTGGACTGGCTTTTCGTGCGGCAATCACTTTTTGAACCATATCTTCTGTTGAAACAAGTTTCTTACCGTTTAAATGGCCACATTTCTTCGGCAATTCCTGATCTTCCATTTGAATCGCCGCCGCTCCAGCATCCATCAATTCTTGAACAGTTCTTGTGACATTTAAAACACTTCCGAATCCAGTATCTATGTCTACTAACAGCGGTAATCCCGTTGCACGTGTAATTTCTCTAGTCCGCATCGCAAGTTCAGTGAGTGTAATTAACCCAAGATCTGGTAAACCTAAACTTGCTGAAAATGCAGCACCTGAAAGATATAATGTATTGAATCCTTGCTCCTTCGCAAGTAACGCGGCCATTGCGTCATGCGATCCGGGAATTTGAATAATTCCAGTATCTGAATTAAGTAAATTGCGTAAAGTAACGATTGGATTTTCTTCTTGGTTTCGTACGAGCCAGCTCATACAAGCACCTCCGCTTTTCTATGAAAACAGTTTACAAGCTCTTCGTAATCTGTTAAATTCTCAAAGTCTTTCAATATATTCAATCCTTTTATTTGTTGTTCTTCAGTAATAAAGTTCTGTGTTAAACGGAAAAACTTCTCTTCGATCTTTTCATCCGAAAATGGATTACCACTATGACCTGCAGGATGTTTCACAATCTCTACCAACTTTCGTCCGTCTTTCATCAATAGCGTAATTCGATTTGGATTTCCGTCCGGATAACCAGCGTTCATTTCATCCGTTACTTCAATAGTCATGATGGATTTCAAACGACTTAATGTTTTCTCAACCGAAAGTCGTTCTGGTGAAAATGTATCTAGATTAATTCCACCGTCTTCAAGTGCTGCCATAACAATAAAAGGAAGCGAGTGATCCGCAGTTTCTCTAGTTTCTGGAGCCCATTTTTGCTCGTCTTTCGCTAAAATATCATAAGCCATTTGGAACGTTTCAATATGCACTTGTTCAATGTCATCTGCAGAGTCAATTTGTTCATATAAAGTCAAAGCAGCTTCAATTGCACTTTGCGTCATGTATTCTACTGCCCAATTTTTCACGTACGTCTTTAAAATTCCTTCTGGACTGACAACGTTTTCGAACTTTTTCCCAACAGCTTCCGCGTCTAACTTTTGAGCGAGCATTTGATAATTCATTCCCATCGTTCCTTCAAACGGTTCAAAAGGTCCCTTCATTCCGCATTCAGCAAGTTGTATTGCAAAAACAGCATTACGTGCCGCATTGGCTGCTGCCGCTGCTTTCCACATGGAAATTTCACCGTTTCTCGTTTGTCGCATTGCCGCATGAGGAACAATTGCGAGTGCTAGAGCTTGTTCTGTTTGTTCTGTCGTAAAATCAAGCAAGTTCGCTCCGCCAACAACCGTTGCAACCGTTATATAATTTACATGATCCCAACCATTTGACTTCAAGCTTGCTGAATCACAGAAATTAACGCCCACTTCGTAAGCCGCTGCAATTGCAGCGATTAATTTCTTACTTGAAATTTTACGTTCCTCAGCAAGTGCGAATAGAGGTGCAATAACATCACTTGGATGCAATGGCTCTACCGATAAATACGTATCATTGTAGTCCAAATAACGAATCGCTGTCCCATTTGCAAACGTTGCATAATCGACCGCAACCTTTTTATCCGTACCAATAACAGAAGCCCCGCCTTGTTTCTCATACAGGTAAGAAAGCTTTCTTGCCGCAGTAGATGCATCAAATTCATATCCCGACATCAAACAAGCAAGTGTATCAATAACACGCCTCTTTACTTCCGCAACAACTGGTTCTGACAAGCTTTCATACGTTACCCCTTTTGCAAATTCAGCTAATGATTTTGTAATACGATCCGACATATTTATTCCTCCTCATTTTTTTCGGGAATATATATATTCCCCTTCATTATTCTCCGTGCTGTTCGTTCAAGTCCTACAGATTCCACATCTGTACTTTCATTGTTTAACTGCACTTGTACCTCCGCAATTCCATCTGGATGACCGATTCGAACGACTCGCATCTTTCCAGTATCCGTCATTCCAGAACAATCATTTGGAACCGTCCCAGGTAGAAGCGTTGCTGCCGCTAAATTGTATAAACCACTTCCAGCAAACGTCCTGTGAAAACGTCCCATTGAAACCATCTTTGCAACAATGTCTATTTCTTCTTTCTTTATTTCTCTTCCTGAAGACGTCACATAATCATGCGGGGGGGAAACAAGTGCGATTTTAGGTATTGCCGGCGCAACGGTTGCTTCCTCTATTGAATTCGTCAATCCCGATTGAACCGAAATTTCACATCTTGTTGATTCAAGGAAAGCCAGTAGTTCTTCCTCTGAAAAGTGTTTTACGGATTCCTGACTTATATATACAAACGGATTCACAATATCCACTACAGAAACATGAAGGTCTTTTTCATTAACAACAATGTCTGTTGATGTTCCTAAAGGAAATGTGCTGCCCGTTTTCCCGCCACCTGGCGATAATATATCCACATTGTATTTAGCCCCCGATAAAGTGAGTCCAGACATTTGATAATCCCCCGTTACTCGGGCCTTGCCGTTTATAATAGGCACTCTTATGCGGATCATCTTATCGATATTTGTATTGAACGCATTCACAAGCACATCCGTATTTCCACCTGCAGCAACCATTTGTTCGTCAACGGCATAAGCACCCACCGCTGCCATTAAATTTCCGCAAGTGCCTTTATCATCAACGACTTCTTCGCCAATTCCAATTTGATAAAACGTATAATTAATATCTGCCCCATCAACTGAAGGAGGGCCAATCACAACCACTTTACTCGTATGAGAAGTTCAGCTTCCCAGTCCATTTACTTGGGATACATTATAGGAATCAATACCATTTATAAAGATTTGTTCCATCTCTTGCCGATCATCGGGTAAATCCTTCGCATCGAAAAACAATCCTCTACTCGTTCCACCTCTGTAAACGACACATGGAACTGAAAACTGGCTCATGCACTCACTCCTTCATGTCTATATGTATAATTGTATACAATTATACATATTAGTTCAAGACAATCTTTTGAATTCAATGCATTTGGCCAATTATCACTGATTCTTTAGAATTGTTTTGAGGATATAACTGTTGAAGTGTCGGATACAATGCCAGAACTGTCGGATTTTCTTCGCTCAATGTCGGATATAATGTTCGAACTGTCGGATAACCAAAAAAACGCGTCACAACTGATTCAACTCAGTTGTGACGCGTCTTATTTTTTATTTTACAGTTGGAATCTCTCGTACATAATCTCCGTGAACAAAGAGTTCATTATACTCTAGCGAATCTGAAGCAATATCCAAATGGCTTCCAAGGCTTTAAAATACTGTTTTCAGGTTCTATACATGGAGTTACGCTTACACATTTATGTGAAAATCCACTAGAAAAACCAAACTCTATTGGGAGTGAATCGTTTGGAAGTTCTACTTGTAAGTATTTTTCGGCATTAGATTGTTAATAAAGGAATCGTATCTTTTTTAACCAATTGATAGAAATGGACTCTGTCGGTTGAGAGCTTGACCGTGACTACGCAATAACCAGCACTAAACAAAGTTTGAAAGATTTCTCTTGTTTTCATGCGCCAATCGAGGGCGAGTTCAGGTTCGTTTTTCTTGATGAACTGGAAGTCATGCGGGACTGGAACTTCAATTCCTTCGAGGTTGGTTGGAATTTCTACGACGGTAAGTTCAGGATTCCCTTGTTCGCTGTAATGGATTGGAAAAGGACATTCGTACGTTGAAATATCCGGGCTCCACTTTTCCTGGACGCGTTCACTCGTAATCCACCAGTCGATATTAAATCTGTCTGATGGTAGACCATGGTTCAGTCCGTCTTCCATCTCGCCGTAGCAATTTTCTAAGTACGTATCGCAAATCCCGTAAAGTTTTGAAATGTTGAGATAAGCATTTAGACTTTCAAGTGGATCAAATGTCCATCTTATAAGATCGTAGCCCAGTTCTTTTGCTTGAATCAGTTGTTCATCTTTTAATGCTTTGCCAATGCCCCGTTGTTGGTAATCAGGATGAATGCCCAACATATGAGAACATAAATGAAGCTTCCCATTAATCACTCCAGGAAATCCGTAGGAGAACCCCACAATTTCATTGTTAATGAAAGCACCTAACATTAATCCCCCATTTTTCGTGGAGGTAAATGTTTGGTGCACTGGAACCGGCTGAACTCCCCAAATAATTGTTTCTAGGCTTTGTATCAGTTTCATTTCCGTTGTTGTTTTCAAGCTCCGAACCGTTACAAATTCAGTCACGTAAACACTCCCTCTTCTTCGATTCGTTCGAAGGATAGAATTACTGCTCGCGCTAGGATTTCAATGCCCGTTACGATACTTTCTTTATTAAACGTCATTTTCGGGTGATGCAGTCCTGGGGATAAATCACAACCGAGTCCGAGCATTGTAGCTTTTACATTCGGTCTTTTTAATGTGTAGTAATGGAAATCTTCTCCGCCCGGTGTAACAATTGGTTCTGTCAGATATTCTTCACCCACAGTTTCTGTAATAGCTTGTGCCATCATTTCAACGGCCGCTTCATCGACCTCGGCTGCTGCGATTTCAGAACCAATTTCATAATCGATTTCAACGCCTGTCATCGCGGCTACAGAACGAACTACTTTCTTCACTTTATTCATTAATTCAATCATGACCGTGTTTGTTTGCGCTCGAAGATCCAAGCTGAAGACCGCGTTTCCTGGAATAATATTCGCCGATTCTCCGCCCGCTTGGAACATCGTCATTTTTACCGAATGCGGAACCATTGGATCTAAATGGATTGCTTTCAGTCCTTGTACAAGAAGTGAACCGACTTCAATCGCATTCTCACCAAGATGAGGTCTCGCACCGTGCGTATCTGTTCCTGTTATTGTTCCAGAGACCATTTTTGCAGAACCGTGCATAATTGCAGGTGATGAATAGCCGTGGCCAATTTCTTGGATGGGGCGTAAATGAACACCATACAAATAATCCACGTCATCGACAATACCTTTTTCTACGAATGCGAGTGCGCCTTTTCCTTTTTCTTCAGCAGGTTGGAAAATCGCTTTCAAGCGCCCCTCTTTTGGATAGCCCAATTTTTTCAAAACGAGCATCACACCTACACCTATCGTCATATGTGCATCATGTCCACATGAATGATTCGCTTGGTATACACCGTCTACTTCTTGCCAAAGTGCATCGATGTCTGCGCGAATTCCCACACATTTCCCACCAGATCCCACATTCACAACTAATCCTGTCGTATCGTCAAAAGTCGTTACATCAAAGCCTTCTTTTTCCATTAAACCTTGTAAATAGTTCGTCGTCTCAAATTCTTTCCAACTTATCTCAGGGTTCTTATGTAAATGGTCAAATACCTCTTCAACTACTGATCGTACTTCTTCAATTGCACTCTTCATCGACCATCAGCTCCTTCGCTCATTAGTTTCTAAGTTCCGTATCTTCATAGTCAATTTACCATATCTTGAATTGATTCACAAACCATTTTCTGAAATATCGGAATCCTGTTGAAGCGAACGAATTCATTCGAACATGCATTTTTAGTACGTATTCACTTTGAAATATTCTTTTGTTCCTTCTATAAACCTTAGAATTGCTGGCGAAAGATATCTATTTTTCATATATGTTAAATAAACGGTTCGGTTTAATGTTGGCGAATCAATTTTTTTACGAATAATTTCATGATCTTGTGGCCCTTCTAGATAACTTTCGGGAATCAATGCAATCCCTAAATTTTCACGCACCAAACTTAATGCCGTTTCAAAACGGTTAATTTCATATTTTATCAATGGAGTAACTTGTTCAAACTGAAATGCTTTTAATACATCATCTCTCGTTTGAAAACCTTCGCTCGTTATAATGAACGAATCATTTTCAAGTTCTTTCAGTCCAATTGTCTTTTCATTTGCGAGTGGATGGCTTTTATGTACAACCAGAACAAGATTTTCATTATACAGGGGAACCGTTTCAATATCGGATTCATGAATCGGTTGATTTGTAATGATTGCATGTGTTTCATATTTTCGTAAAGAGCGTTTAACATCCGCACCGCTTAAAACTTCCATAAGTTTAATTTTCATATTTGGAAACTCTTCATTATAATGGACAATAACTTTCGGTATCCACTGCTTAACCGATTCAATCATTCCGATTTCAAGTTCTCCATTCCCAATAAGTTTTACCTCTTTCATTTCCTTCTCAACAATATCCATTTCCAACAATAAATGAAGTGCTCTACCGTACAAGACATTTCCTGCTTCTGTTAATTTGATTGTTCTTGTACTTCGCTCAAGCAGCTGAAAACCCAGTTCACTTTCCAAGTTTTTAATCGCATTGCTTAATGAAGGCTGGGAAATATGCAATTTATGTGCTGCTTTTGAAAAACTCATATGCTCAACAATTTGTACAAAGTAATTCAATTGTTTTAAATCCATGTTTATTCTCCTTCCACACTTATAGGTACAGGCTATCAATTCATATCAATACTATATTAGATTTTATAAGTTTGCTCATATATAATTTAGAACAACACATATCTGAAAGTTCGGAAAGGATGTTTACGAATGAAGAAGGTTCCTGAAGGTATTTGGTCCGGAAGAATCGACCATCATACAAATAGATCGAGTTTTAGGATTCACCAAATAATCGAATTGGTAGAAGTTGAAGATTCTAAGTCGGTAAATAAGGCATGTGCACTCATCGGTTTTGAATCCGAAGAAGGCGTTCGTAGAAATAAGGGCCAACTCGGAGCTGCTGCGGCACCAAACGAATTGCGAAAAGAATTGGCAAAGCTTCCTTGGATGTTTTCGGACGACAAACGTTTAGTGGATATCGGTACTGTTGAATGTATTGGAAGTGAACTCGAACAAGCCCAGAAAAACTTAGGGAATGTTGTTTCAAAAGTTTTAACGAACAATGGTACACCAATCATTCTTGGAGGTGGACACGAAACAGCTTTTGGTCATTATTCCGGCGTTCGTAAATTCATTGGTAGTGATGCTTCACTTGGAATCATTAACATCGACGCCCATTTTGACTTACGTTCTTACGAAGAACAAACTTCTTCCGGTACGATGTTCAGACAAATTTTGGATACAGACAGTAATAGTAATTACCTAGTTCTTGGAATTCAGCGATACGGGAACACCAAAGAACTGTTTGATAAAGCAGACGAACTTCGTGTCGAATATGTTTACGAAGATCAAATGACGACCGGTAACACTGAATCTGTTTTGAACAATTTTATCGATAAACACGATTTTATTATGCTTACATTATGTACGGATGTTTTAAATGCAGCTTTCGCACCTGGCGTTAGCGCACCTTCACCATTCGGTCTCGACCCAAAAGTGGTTCGTGCAATTATTCAAACTGTCGCGTCAAATAAGAAGACGCTTTCATTTGATATTTCCGAAGTCAATCCTATTTTAGATGAAAATAATCGAACGGTAAAACTTGGTGCATATTTAGTTAATGAAGCAATCACATCATTTTTGGGGGGAAATAAATGAATTTAGAAATCAATCAAATAACAACTATTTTTCTTGCCATCGGACTTTTAGTTTTAGGTACATTTTTAGTAAAGAAAGTTGGAGTTTTACAAAAGTTTTGCATTCCAGCTCCGGTAGTCGGCGGATTGCTTTTCGCTTTATTTGCCACCCTGTTTAAATCACTCGGCTGGCTGGAATTTACTCTCGACACGTCTCTACAAAGTCTGTTCATGATTACTTTTTTCACTACTGTCGGTTTAGGAGCGAGTTTTAAACTCGTTAAACTTGGCGGAAAACTTCTGGTCATTTACTGGTTGGCATGTGGAGTTTTAGCTCTTGCACAAAACGTAATCGGTATTTCAATGGCCTATTTATTCAATCTACATCCGCTTATCGGATTGATGGCTGGTGCTGTATCAATGGAAGGCGGACATGGAGCTGCAACTGCTTTCGGGCAAACCATTGAAGATCTCGGCATCGATTCGGCACTTTCAATTGGTGTAGCGGCTGCAACATTTGGTCTTGTCGCAGGTGGTCTCATCGGGGGTCCAATCGTTAAGTATTTAATTACGAAATACGATTTAAAACCGAGTGAAACAGATGAAGATATAGGAATGCCAATAGTAGATACAGAAAAACCAATCGAAACAAATAAGTTTTTCACACAACTTTTACTCATTACATTTTGTATGTCCCTTGGTACGTATTTAGGCGGACTGTTCTCTACAGCAACCGGTTTTGTTCTTCCAGGTTATGTAGGTGCAATGTTCGTAGCTGTTATTGTTCGTAACATTGTGGATAAATTCAATCCGAAAGTGGTAGATATGAAGAGTGTTGGTTTAATAAGTGATGTGACGCTTGGAATTTTCTTAACAATGGCACTTATGAGCATTAAGCTTTGGGAAGTTGCGAACTTAGCTTTACCTTTACTCGTAATTGTTTTTGTACAAGTTGTCTTCATAGCTCTTTTCGGAATTTTCATCTTGTTCCGTGCGCTTGGCAAAGATTACGATGCTGCGGTAATGGTCGCTGGATTTACAGGTCATGGTTTAGGTGCAACTCCGAATGCAATGGCGAATATGGCTGCTGTTACTGAACGTTTCGGTCCATCTCGAAAAGCATTTCTTGTCGTGCCAATTGTCGGTGCATTTTTAATCGATGTATTTGCAATACCAATCATCATTACGTCTATTAATTTATTCCAATAAAAGAAAGGCGGAACCCTGTCCAACTCGACAGGATTCCGCATTTTTTTGTTGTTGTACAATACATATGCAACTAAAAATACCTATTATTACCCGTTGATTTCCGTTCCGATCGGACGCTTTCCACTAGCGAAGAATATAAACCATTCTTCTTAGGGGCACGGCTTCAGCCTCCTCGTCGCGAAAACCACGCTCCTGTGGGGTCTTCAACTCGCGCTAATCCCGCTGGAGTCGCCGATCTGCACTCCAATCAACTTGGTGTGGAGGGATATAAGTTCTATATAGTAGCTAGTGAACTTTTTTTAAATCCAATTCCTATTAGAGTTTACTCTTTTGTACTCAGCTTCTCAATTACACTCGCAAGAAGTTCAGTTCGTTCGACAAACGAAGGGATCTCCAAGTACTCTTTCTCCGTATGCGCATCTCCGCCGATTGGACCTAAGCCGTCAATGGTTGGAACTCCTGCTACCGAAGTAAAGGATGCGTCTGAGGCGCCGCCTGTTGCAGTGTCGGTTATATCAATACCAATTGTTGTACCAACCTGTTTAATAATATCCAAAAGCTGTATCGTTTTATCGGTCTTTACTAATGGCGGACGGTCAATTCCACCTTCAAGTCGTAAAGTTGTCCCAGGAATATCAGATACACTGCATATGTCTTCGATTTGTTTCGCAAGAACTGCAGCTTGTTCTGCCTTGTTAATGCGAATATCAATATGACCTACCGCGGTTGGCGCAACTGTGTTAACCGATTCTCCGCCTTCGATTAACCCCACATTCACTGTGATTCCTTCTTCATGATTCGTTAACGTATGCAACTTGATGATTTTATGTGCAAGTTCTTCAATTGCACTGATGCCGTTTTGTGGTTCAATTCCGGAGTGCGCTGCCTTGCCAGTAACGTAAAGCGAATATTCACCGCCGCCACGTCTTGCTGTAACTAGGGAACCATCTTTTCGTGCAGGTTCCATGATCAGCGCATATTTTTTACCTGTTGCCTGCTGTTCAATTAAATCTTTAGATGTTGGAGAACCAATCTCTTCGTCGCTGTTTAGAACAATACGAAGATTTTCAAAACCTGTACGTTTATTGGCAATTAAAGCTTTCACGGCATACAACAACGAAACTTGACTCGCTTTCATATCAATCACACCTGGACCATATGCACGTCCCTCTTTAATCGTAAACGGTCGCTCACTTGCAGTACCGTCCTTAAAAACAGTATCCATATGCGCCACCACTATGATTTCAGGGTTGTTTGACTGTTCATATTGAATCAATAGATTATTACCGTTATTCGACTCCTTGATCACTTCAACAGTAAAGCCCAAATCTTCATATTCGCTTTTAAGTATTCCCCCTACTTCATCTATACCTGCCTTATTTGCGGATCCAGAATCGATGTTTACGAGGCGTTCGAGCAATAAAAGCATTTCTCCTTCTTTACTTTGTAAATAGTTCTTCAAATTAACTCTCCCCTTTCCATCCTTATTAGCATATCAATAGTTAACTAGAAAAGAAATATCCATATCTAATTGGCAATTGCTTTTCAATTAAACCAAAGAATCTTTCGACAAAAACTGCGTTAACCACGTCTGTGGATAAGTTTACACACATTATACCACTAGACCGCCATGTGTTTAAGTGTGTTGCCCACAGACTACCCACATGTTACCCACACTAAGTTGTGGATAACAGAACGGTTGTTCCAATTTCATATGTATGGTAAATTAAGAGTAGTTGCTCCCACTTACCATACTATTCTAATTCCTTTAACAATAGAACAAAATACAGCTTTAAATTGGAGGCGAGATTTCTAATGAAGAACCTATCAAATGAACTGTTGATGGATTGTTATCACCAAGCGATTGTCTTGAAGCTATGTCCAGGTTTTATAGAGTTAATCGAAAATGAAATTCGACGTCGCTCTGAAAATTTTTATCAAACAAAGGTTTCTTTGTAATCACTTCATGATTCACGCCCATACAAAAACAGACTCTCATCGTTTCTCTTCAAGCATAATCCTTTAATGTCGCATACTTCTTAGTCACTTAGTTTCCCAATCAGTTTTGCCAATAAATTTGTTCGTTCAACAAGTGAAGGAATCTCAAGATACTCATCTTCACTATGTGCATTGCCACCGACTGGGCCCAATCCGTCTACGGTTGGAACACCGATCGCAGAGGTGAAGGAAGCATCAGAACCACCACCTGTTGAAACATCTGTTATTTCCATCCCCAGGCTTGAGCCAACATCTTTTATGAGGTTCAATAATTCAATTGTCTGCACGTTTTTCACCATTGGAGGTCGGTTCATTCCGCCCTCCAAAACAATTGAAGTTCCAGGAACGTCAGCCGTTTCACATATCTCTCTTATTTTCTGCATAAGAATGTCCGCCTGTTCCTTCCGACTTATTCGAACGTCTACATGCGCAACTGCCGATGGTGCAATCGTATTCACTGATTCACCGCCTTCAATTAATCCTACACTTACACTTATTCCTTCATCGTGATTTGTTAAAGCGTGTAATTTCACTATTTTATGAGCCAATTCTTCAATTGCACTAATGCCATTTTGCGGTTCAATTCCCGAATGTGCTGCTTTTCCTTTCACAAAAAGTGAAAATCTACCGCCGCCCCTTCGCGCACTAACGAGAGCACCATTTTTGCGTGCAGGCTCCATTATTAGTGCGTATCTTTTCCCCTTTGCTTGGGTTTCTATGAGTTTTCTAGAAGTGCCTGACCCAATTTCCTCATCACTGTTTAACACAATCTGTACATTCCTAAATCCATTGCTATCAATTGAAATCAATGCTTTCAGTGCATACAGCAATGCAACTTGGCTTGCTTTCATATCAATAACTCCAGGTCCATAGGCACGGCCATTTTTCATCGTAAAAGGTCGTACAGCAGCTGTTCCATCTCGGAAAACGGTATCCATATGCGCGAGCAATATGATTTCAGGAGTTGCAGCATCTTCATGTTGTATAACGAGATGATTTCCTCGTTCACTTTCTTTATACGTCTCTACACGGAAACCTAACTTTTCATACTCGGCTTTTAAGATTCCACC
Organism: Sporosarcina siberiensis; assembly: GCF_042681925.1. Classification (NCBI taxonomy): domain Bacteria; kingdom Bacillati; phylum Bacillota; class Bacilli; order Caryophanales; family Caryophanaceae; genus Sporosarcina; species Sporosarcina siberiensis. The sequence goes on along the minus strand of NZ_JBHUGI010000004.1, from coordinate 52,435 downwards.
AACTTTATCAATCCCCGCCTTATTTGCCGAACCAGAATCGATATTCACAAGTTTCTCAAGTAATAACAACATTTCATTTTCCTTAGTTAACAGGTATTCCCTCAATTCAATGGACCCCTTTCTAAATAGAAAATGTGCCTGTTATATCCGCTGTAAAAAAGTACTTTGGACATAACGGACACACTTGTAGTTTTAAACTTTCAATTTTGGTCGGTTATTCAAGAAGTTTTCTGAAGTAAATCCTCTTACTTCTTCTTCAGTATATTTTTTTAGCAACTCATTCACTAAATTAGGATATTTAGATGAATCTTCCAATCCAACAATATATCGATCAATACCATCGAAATCAGAGCCAAATCCGATGTTTTTAACGCCGCCCAGTGAAATAATATGGTCGATATGATCAAACAATTCACTATAACTTGCGGATTGACCGTCTTTTTTAATGAATTCAGCATAAAAAACAACATGAATGAGACCGTTTTTCTCAATCACAGCTTTAATTTGCTCATCGGTTAAATTTCTTGGGTGGTCGCAAAATGCACGAGTATTTGAGTGACTTGCGATTACATAATCCGACAACTCTAGTACATCCCAAAATCCTTTTTCTGATAGATGAGAGACATCCGTAAACACCTGGTGCTCATTATTCAATAGGACAACTTCTTTTCCGAGCTCCGTCAGTCCAGCTCCGCGTGGTTCTCCAGCGCCGTCCGCACATAGATTTGGGTTGTTCCAAGTTAAACCAATAGACAAGACGCCAAGACGGTAAAGATGTCGGAGTTTGCTTAAATCATTTCCAAAGGCATCTGCACCTTCCAATGTTAAGACTGCGCCAATCTCGCCATCTTTTAAGTCATCAAGATCTTCCCATTTCTTAATATGTTTCATTGCCGGATTCTTTCCTAGGATTTCTGTATAGAACAAATCGATTTGCTCTAAAGCGTGTTGCCATTTTTCATCGGAAAGAACATCTGGAAAAATAAAGATTGCAAAAAATTGCGCCAGTACATTTCCTTCTTGTAAACGATGTACATTCGTTTCAATTTCAACGGAATCGGTAAAATTCAAGGGTTCTACATTGTAACGTTTCCCTCTTTTTGCTTCTTGAAGTTTTAAAAGTGCATCACAGTGCGTATCGATGATTTTCATTTTAAAAAAGCCCCCTGATTATTTTTTGTCTTTACGTATTTGTCTCGAACTATAGAATATCCGATCGACACTACCTGTTTCATTCGTTACAAATCGAATCACATCTTCTTTATTCTTTTCAATTCCAACAAAACTATTGCTTCCTACATGTCGAAGTGGATTGTACATACCTTCAGTAAAATGCCTTAACTGACCCTTGTTGACATCGATTTTCACATTCATACCTTCACCCGAAGTGTAAGAACCGGCGAACTTATCGAGCTTTGTCTCATCTATCCACTCTGTCTCTAAAAGGAATCTTGTCGCATCTGCTTGTCTTCCTTTCAGAACATTTAACGCTCCCTTTAATAATTTTCCAGACGGAACACTAGCAAGACTCGACAATGCAACGCCCGTCAAACCGCTTTCAGGGAGAACGACCATTAAAGAAGAAACACCTTTCAGACCTCCACCATGTTCAATAAGGGGTTCCCCGTAATAATCAGGTGTAATTCGTAAACCATACCCATAATAAGTACCTTTTTCATATTCGAAATGAGGATAAATCATCTGGTCTACACTATCCTTCGATAAAATCCGGATACCGTCAACCATTCCTTCATTCCGGAAAATTTCGAGATATCTTAAAATATCATTCATTGTTGATTTTAAATATCCAGCAGCTCTCATTGCCGGTGCATCCCACCAAATTTCTGTCGGATATACATGAACTCCTTCTTCAGACGTTTTTGCCGCATATAGCGTAGTCACATCATCAAAACTGTTTAATTTCTCTATGTCAAAGAAGCTTCTTGTTAATTTTGCTGGTTTTAAAATATGTTCACTTACGTAAGTTTCATAGGATTGCCCACTTACTCGGCTAATAATTACTCCAAGTAGTCCATAAGAGTCGTTCGAATAACTAAATGAATTTCCAGCCTTGTCTAGCGGCTCGTAGTTCAGCTCCGCAATAAAGTTAAACATGTCTTCATATGTATCAATTGCACTGCCAATATTGTTCACCAAATTTAAATCCAAATAATCTTTTGCAGAAGGGTCCGAATCTATGCTCCGTTTTCGAGCGAACACATGCGTAGAAATCGGTGGAATTCCCGCCGTGTGCGTCATTAAATGATGAATCGTAATCTCTTTTGTTTTCTCCATGTCCGCAGTTCGAAATTCTGGTAAATAGTTCAGAACTTTATCATGAACAGATAGTTTGCCTGCTTCTTGGAGTTTCATAATTGCCACACATGTGAAGGATTTGGTCATCGATGCAATCCCAAAGATAGTATCCCCAGTGATTTCCAGTTCACTTTCCACATCACGATAGCCAAATCCTTTTTCATATAGGCGCTCGCCATCCTTGTTCAAAGCAATTCCCACGCCGGGAATATGGTTTTCTACTACTAGTTTTTCAGCATACGTTTCAAATGGTTTCATCTCATCTTTTTCAATCATTACTAACAGCTCCTATAGGATTTATAATAAATGCATCTTTCTTATTATTATAACAATGATATAATAGTAATGTTCTAAATAGCGAAATCTTATTAACCGACTGGAGGGATTCCCCATTAACTTCTTTAATCTACGTTATTTTTTTGAAATAGCGAAAACGTTAAACTTCACTAATGCCGCAAAAAATATAAACATCTCACAACCCGGCTTAAGTCAACACATCAACAACTTAGAAAACCAATTAGGGTTTAAACTTTTCAATCGAACAACAAAGAATGTAAGCCTGACCGCAGAGGGTAAATTCCTGCACAGTAAACTAGCAAGCTCTTTCCAGAAAATCGAATCTACTTTCGAGGATATTCAAAAAAATATCATGTTGCCGATTTCCAATTTAAAGATGGCGATGGTTCCTTCCGCAGCAATCACGATTTTACCTAGAATTCTTAACATCGCACATCAAAGATTTCCCAATCTCAATCTACTGCTTGAGGAAACTGATTCTGTAAATGCATTAAATTTAATGCTTGATAAAAAGTGTCAGATCGCACTCATACGAACACCGCAAGACACAAGTTTTTTAGCTGAATCCGGTTTGAATTACAGAGAATTGCAAAGGCACCCAATTAAGCTCATTGTATCCTCAGACCATGAATTGGCAAAGCGTGATGAGGTATTGTTGTCTGAGTTAAAAAACGAACGATTTATCAGTCATCACAAAGTTCATTCCGCTTCCCTACATTTTTTATTTGAGAAAGCCTGCTTTTATGAAGGATTTACTCCACAATCCATTTGTGAGGGGTCAGAATTACACACTATACTCACATTAGTCTCTCACAATATTGGCGTTGGGATTATGCCAATGGATATTCTTGAAGTTTCAAATTCATTTAATGTAAAAGCGCTTGATATAAAAAATCAAAAGTTGGAAAGCTCGATAACGATAATATGGGGGGATAGTTTTTACCTAGATTCACTCATCGAAGAAGTGATTCAAATTATCAATCCTTGTGAAAAAGAACTAATACTACATTAAAACCCAGTTAAAGAGAGCTCTTACAAGCTCTCTTTAAAATGTTCACACTCTTATTCAAAAGTGCCTTCACATTTCATACTGAAAACCCTTCAAAATTGTATAATCTTTATCTGATGCCAATCAACTGTTCTTTTTTAACATCACTAAACTCAGATTTATATTCTTCATCGTACATATGACAACTTACAAACTGTCCTGGACTTATTGTGGTTTCTCTTGGTGTAATTTTTCCACACACATCTTTACTAAAACGACATCTCGGATGAAATGCGCATCCACTCGGAGGGGATGACGGACTTGGAACATCCCCTCTTAATATAATTCGTTCTTTTTTTGCATCAGGATCTAAAGAAGGTACGGCTGACATGAGTGCCTGTGTGTAAGGGTGTAAAGGTTTTTTAAACAACTCTTTTTTATCGGACATCTCAACGATTTTCCCCAAATACATCACACCTATTCTGTCACTTACATGCTTCACAACGCTTAAATCATGTGCGATAAAAATATATGTTAATCCTAATGTGTTTTTCAAGTCTTGAAACAAGTTCAACACTTGCGCTTGTACAGATACATCTAAAGCAGATACCGGTTCATCAGCGATTATTAACGCCGGATTTACAGCGATTGCTCGAGCAATTCCAATACGTTGCCTTTGACCTCCACTGAATTCATGAGGATACCGTCCAATATGGGTAGGACTCAGACCAACAATCCCTAATAATTCTTTGACCTTTGCTCTACGGTCCTTCGAATTCTGACCTAAATGATGGGTTGATAAGGCTTCTGTTAAAATTGAACCTACAGTCATTTTAGGATTCAGCGAAGCAAAAGGATCTTGGAATACAATTTGAATTTCACTGCGTATTTTTCTTAAATCAGATTTATTCAGCGTGGTCAATTCCACTCCATCAAACATCACAGATCCTTCTGTCGGTTCGATTAGACGAAGAATACTTCTACCCATCGTTGATTTTCCACATCCACTTTCTCCAACAATTCCTAGAGTTTCACCTTTATTCACATGAAACGAAATTCCATCCACAGCTTTCACAAAACTTTTTTCTTTATTTAGCAATCCCTTTTTAATTGGAAAGTGTGTTTTTAATCCCTCTACAACTAGTAATGGCTGATTCAAGCGAACACCTCCTCTTTTTCATACAACCAACACCTAACCGTTTGTGATTCCAACTTAAATAACGGAGGATTCTCTTGGTAACATTTTTCATGTGCATGTTCACAGCGAGACCTAAACGGGCATCCCGATGTTATCACGCCGAGATTAGGCACATTCCCCTCAATCGGTTTAAGTCGAACTTCATCGTCTTCGTCAATATTAGGAATGGAGTTTAAAAGTCCTACTGTATAGGGGTGTTTAGGCTGTTTGAATAATGTACGGACGTCTGCTTCTTCAACTATTTGGCCGTAATACATAACCATGACCCTGTCTGCCATTTCCGCTACAACCCCTAAATCATGGGTTATTAACAATATGGCCGTTTTATATTCCTCTTGCAATGTGTTCATTAAATCCAATATTTGTGCTTGAATCGTTACATCTAGTGCGGTAGTTGGTTCGTCAGCTATAAGTAAGCGAGGATTGCATGCCATTGCCATAGCAATCATCACTCGCTGCCTCATTCCACCTGATAATTGATGTGGAAATTCTTCAATTATCGCTTCTGGCCTGGGAATTCCGACTTTTTTTAATATTTCTATGACTTTTGATTTGATATTGGATTTGTTCGCTAGTGAATGTAATAGAAGAACTTCTCCGATTTGTTTCCCGATTCTATGTACCGGATTTAGTGATGTCATTGGTTCTTGAAAAATCATAGACATAGCATTTCCGCGAATGGACCTCATTTTCTTCTCTGAATAAGAATTTACATCTTCACCTTCAAGCAGTATTTGACCATCTATAATGCTTGAGTTTTCAGGTATTAGTTTCATAAGTGAAAGCGCAGTAACACTTTTCCCGCATCCAGATTCACCTACCAAACCAACCGTTTCGCCTTCATGAATATGGAAGTTCAAATCCCTTACTGCTGATAATAGACCACCTTCATCATTTTTAAAGGAAATGTTCATTTCCTCCACTTTCAGTAATTCTTTTTCATATGTTTTGCTCTCCATTAACGCACCTCCTAATTTTCTTTTTATAAAGTAAGGGTGCTGGATTTTCTGCAATTACTAAACTCATTTCCCACAAAAATGTTCGTAAGCAATTTGGGAAATGCGTGCAATTGGTTCGTCGCCTTTATATTCTAGCGAATTCCCAATTGAATAAACCGTAATTACAAATGCCCCTTTGTTTTCGGGTAAATCAACAATACCAGCATCATTGAACATCGATCCGAGGCTTCCCGTTTTATTTGCAACAGTAGTATTTCTAGGTAATTTGCCACCGATTCGTTGTTGATATTGTTGCTTTAACAAAATTTGATATATTGCCGATGAACATTGTTCTGAAACAAATGTGCCAGAAGCTATTTGTTCCAATAATAGGCACATATCTTTTGGAGAACTCATATTGTTTTCTACGCTTTCCTGAAAGACAGTTCCACCCAATTCATATCCGCCTTCTTCTAGACATTTAATGATTTGATCGGAAAGCTCTTTTGTATAGGGTTCCGGTGTAATTTCAGCACATAGACTTAATAATTCCCAAATGGAGTGTCGAACATGAATATTTTCAAGGCCAATACTTCGCATTTTCTCTTGAACTCTATCAGCACCGCCAACAATAGTTAATATTTTGTCGGTGGCTAGATTGTCGCTCACAATGATCATCATTGTCGCTAGGTCTTTAATCGTTGGTTCGATTCCACAATCCATTGTTTTAAATACACCCGATCCCGGGACAAAGTCACTTTCTTCTATTTTCACTCTTTTTGTTAATTCAATTTCTCCTTTTTCCACTAAATCAAATAGAGTCGCTAAAATTGGCACTTTTACTACACTAGCCATTTGGTATAAACGATCTCCTTGAATATTAACCTCTTCTTTTGTTTCTATATTTTTAATATATATGCCAAAGGAAGCATCTATTTCATTAATATACGATTCAATTTTCGTCTTTAAACTCATGGAATCTCTCCTATACTATTGTATTAGTTCGACCTTGGATCTAATGCATCTCTTAGTCCGTCTCCTAATAAGTTAAATCCTAATACGACGAGCATAATAGCGAGACCAGGGAATAGCGTCATCCACCAAGCCTGACTCAAGAATGATTTACCAACAAATACGAGCGCTCCCCATTCAGGGTTCGGTGGTTGTGCTCCTAAACCTAGGAAGCTCAGTGCAGCAGCCGCCAAAATTGTACTTCCGAATTCAAGTGTTGCTAATATAATTATCGGAGAAGTAACGTTTGGTAAAATATGTTTCACAATAATTTTCCAATCTTTAACTCCTAACGCTTTTGATGCTTCTACAAACTCTGTTTCTCGAATCGATAATACTGAACCCCTCACTACTCTTACAAATGACGGAATTACAGCAATTGCAACAGCTATCATAGCATTTGTCAGTCCAACACCTAAAATAGCCACAATTGCAATTGCCATTAAAAGTGAAGGGAAAGACATGAGTATGTCCATAACTTGCATGATGTATATATCCAATCTTCGATAATATCCTGCTATCACACCTAGAAACACACCGACTGTTCCGGATATAGAAACAGCGAAAAGGCCCATAAGTAATGAGACTCGGCCACCGTGAAGCATACGGGTCATTATGTCTCTTCCAAATTCATCCGTTCCGAGCCAATGTGCAGCACTAGGTCCCATTAAACTGTCTTCGAAATTCATCTCGTTTACAGGATAGGGCGATATCACTGGTGCCAAAGCAGATGTGATGATAAAAAACAGTAAAATTCCTGCTCCAACTAAAGCTCCTTTGTTTTTCTTTAACTTTTTAAAAAATATTCCTGCTCCGGACTCTATTTTTTCTTCATTCATATTGGAATCAGGATATTTTAGCGCTAGTTCACTACTATTTAATTGCTTCAGAATAATCGCTCCTCTCAAATTGATACCGCATATAGGATTACACCAGAAAGAGTATATAAACCGCATTCAGAAGTTTCTTTGAAGCGGATAGAAACCTTTCTCATTAATCGTATTGAATACGGGGATCTAGTTTTGTGTAGATCAAATCTACCAACAAGTTTGCGATTATTATCATAGCTGCCATAAACAGAAGCAATCCTTGTACCGTCGGAATATCTCGTGTAGAAATTGCAGATACAATTAAACTACCAAGTCCAGGTAGCGCAAACACTGTTTCAGTAACAACCGCACCCGCCATTAAATAACCAAATTGCATACCAATCAATGTAACAACTGGAATGAGCGCATTTTGCAAGCTGTGCTTAAAAACCAAACGATACAAACTTGCTCCTTTCGCCTTTGCAGTACGTATATAATCTTGTTTAATTACATCAAGCATATTTGATCGCGTCATACGCGCAATGCTTCCGGCTGATCCAAGTCCTAATGTTATTGAAGGGAGAATAAGTGAGTAAAATCCGCTGTAACCTGAAATCGGAAACATACCCAACTGGTAGGAAAATAGAAGTATTAAAAATAATGCAATCCAGAAACCAGGTGCCGAAATCCCAACTAGAGCAATAAGCATTGCAATTTGATCGAAAATCGTGTTTTGCTTAACCGCCGCGATAACGCCGAGTAAAATTCCAACAACCGATCCAAATATCACACTATATAATGCTAGTTGTGCCGTAATTGGTATTCGATTCATAATTTCTTCCACTACCGTGTAACCGGTAACATATGACGTACCAAGATCACCTTGAAATGCATTAATCATATAAGAGAAATACTGAGTTATAATCGGTCGATCCAAACCTAATCTACTTTCTAGTTCCGCAACAGATTCTTCAGTAGCAAAATCCCCTAAAATATACGAAACAGGATTCCCTGGTATCAAATGTATGATTGCAAAAACCAGTATTGATACACCGATTATCGTAATAAACATCGTTAATAATCTTCTCGATAAATAATTCTTCAAAACACGACCCCCTGTTCGTAAAGGCTTTGAAAGGATTAATTCAGGTGTGATTACTATCCTGTAATTATCTAGGACAGTAATCGCTCACCTGAATTTCCTTACATACTAATTACTTTGATACTTCTACACCTGGCCAAACAATTGCATTTCGTATCGGATGTATTTCAAAGTTTTCAAAGTTACGAATTGCTGTTATATTTTCTTTTACATATAGAGGAACCCATGGTGATTCTTCCACTAACATTTCTTGAGCTTCTTCATAAAGTTTCATACGTGCATCTTGATTCATTTCAATAGCACCTTCGTCTAACAAACTGTAAATCTCTTCATTTTGATAGTGTAGTCGAGTCGACTTATCCTTACCGAAAAGAAGGAAGTTCAATACGTCTGCATCCAACCAGCCAAAGCCCCATAGAAGCATCTCATGTTGCCCTTTTGGTGTTTGTTCAATAATCGTTGCAGATTCTTTAACCGATATAGAAACCTTAATTCCGATTTCCATTAATTGGTTTTGAATGATTTGTGCCGCTCTTGAGTTTGCTGGATCATCATCGACCCATAAATCTACAGTAAATTTCTCTCCATCTTTCATAACTACTCCATCTTTATCCGTTTCATTCCAACCAGCTTCAGATAATAAGCCTTTTGCTTTTTCTACATCAAATGCATATTTTTCTTTTGCCATATTTTCAATCTTTTCACTATGGCCAAATGTTGCTTTTGGTAATGGACCAAATACCGGTTGTGCTTCGCCACGCAATGTATTTTTGATGATTGAATCACGGTCGATTGCCATTGCGATTGCTTGTCGAACTTTTACGTCTTGAAATTTAGGCAATTTGTTGTTCCAACCTAAGTAACTTAAAACATAGTTAGGTACACGTTCAATTGTCACGCCTTCTTCTTTTTCAAGTTCCTCAATGTATTGATAAGGTACATCTGTTAGAACATCAATGTTTCCTTTTTTGAATTCCAAAATCCGTGTCTCTTCATCTGGTATGAATCTGAATTTCACGCTATCAAATCCAGCACCATCCGATGAACCCCAATCAAAATCTTCATTGGGTACATAAGTGATAGAGTCTCCTCTTTTAATTTCAGAAAGTTTAAGTGCTCCAGATGCGCTTGGGTTCTTTTCAAACTCTTCTCCTTCAGCATTCAACACCGATACATCTAAAGGCGCTAGGTACGGAGATGTTGCATTTAAGAAAAATGGAGCAAAAGGTTCATTCCATTCAATTTTAAATGAGTATTCGCTTAATACTTCAATAGTATCAATGTCTCCAGCATTCGAACTAAATGGTGATGACTCCATCAAACGCTCCATTGAAAGTTTAACTGCTTCCGCATCTAAAGCTTTCCCTGAATGAAATTTCAATCCTTCTTTCATTTTAAAAACTACGGCCTTACCGTTAGGATCGACTTCATATTCCGATACAATATTCGGCAAAATATTTCCATCGTTATCTAAAGACAATAATGTATCATACATTGCAATGTTTGAATCTCCAGCTGACGATGTTCTATGAATATCAACCGAATCTGGCTCTGAAACCATTCCAACGATTATTTCTCGATCGCCTTTATCTTTAGAATCCGTCCCCTCATCTTTATTACAACCTGCAAAAATCAGAGTTGAAACGATGCACATCATTAGAAATAGATAGAGTTTTTTTGTCAATAGAATTGCCCCCTTATTTTTTGTTTAAGACATTAAATGCTTTGAAGTATCTCAGTACGCTCAATCACCCCCTTACAATTTCAGGACTTTTAATATCATGAAGAAACAGACTATGTAGTCGTTTGGTTAAAATACCTGGTAAACCATTTCCAATTACTTGCTCATCCACTTTTAAAACGGGCATTACTTCACTTGTAGTAGAGGTGATAAATACCTCATCTGCATCTAGAAGTTCTTGTTTTGTAAATGATTTTTCTTCATAAGGGATATGCTCCTCGTTCAACAGGTGTAGAACTTTCATCCGTGTTATTCCATTTAATATGTTGTTGTCTGCAGGGTGAGTACTGATTACATTATCTTTTATCATGAATACATTTGTAGATGTTCCCTCGGTAACAAGTTCATCTCGAATGAAAATAGTTTCAAATGAACCACTATCATGCGCTTTTTGTTTCATCATAATGTTATACAAAAGATTCAGACTCTTTATATCGCAACGATGCCATCTCAAATCATCTGCTGTTAAAACCGAAACTCCTTCGTTTTGCTGTTTTTCGGGTCGTGTAAAATATAGAGGATACGCAATGAGTTTGGGTTCGATTTCTTTTTCATATTGATGTTTTCTTGGTGCCACCCCCCTCGTCATTTGAAAGTAGATACCGCCTTCTAACAACTTGTTTTCTGTAATTACATCCTCAATATTACTTTTCATTTCATTCTTCGATTGGGGCGGTGTAATTCCAATTTCTTTTGCACTTCTGTAAAACCGGTGAATATGCTCGTTCAATTCATACGCTTCTCCTTCATAAACACGAACAACTTCATAAATTCCATCTCCAAATTGATATCCTCGATCTTCAAAATCAATTCGTACATCTTCGCGATGCACTATTTCATTGTTCACAAGCACTCTCATAGCGATCCTCCTAATTGACCGATAAACTGAAACTTCGGATTAATAAAAATTGTAAGCCATTACACAGTTATTGTTAAATACTAATAATTTATTATGTCATAAGTTTTACTTATAGAAGGCTTGATATGTAGTTGCAATTTATTTGTGTATTCCCTTGGAATAGCAGTATAAAGCCTTCTCCAGATTGAATACGTTAATATTCTGTCGATTATTTACTTCCTAGATTGGCCTAGTCATTTAGTTTAATAACTTACTTTCCCATCATAGTCCTTTTTGTTTTATAGAGTACTATTCAGATAATTTGATCCCACACAAATAAAACCGTTAAGAACAATTTAAAGTTCTTAACGGTTTTCTGTATGTTATTTTCATTAAAATTAACCAATTACTTCTCTTCATTCAAATAATTATAAACCGTTAGTGCCTGTATTGCGGCGCCAAGGGGTAAACAGTCCTCGTCAATATCAAATTGATTGGTGTGGAGTCCGTGAACAATTCCCCTTGCTTCATTACGGCATCCAAGCCTGTAAAATGCTGAAGGGGCAGCCTCCGCAAAGAATGCAAAGTCTTCGACACCTAAACTTGGTAATGTAAGTTGGTGTACTTTGTCTTCACCAAGTAGATCGAATCCAGTTTGCTTCACTAGATCTACCATAGCGTTGTCGTTAATGAGTGCGTTATATCCATCTTCTATTTCTAATGTGAATGAACCGCCCAACGCTTGAGTTGTGTGTGCAATGACTTCTTCTATTCTCTTCAATACGTAACTTCGAACTTCAGGATCCAAAGTACGCACCGTTCCCGTCATCGTTACTGTGTCAGCAATTATGTTTGCAGCTGTTCCACCTTGAATAACCCCGATTGTAATTACAGCGGACTGCGTTGGGTCTACATTACGACTAACGATTGTTTGTAAAGCAGTTACAACTTGTGAAGCTATCACAATTGCGTCCGTTCCATTATGGGGATAGGCTCCGTGGGCACTGTCACCCTTTATTGTGATAGCCAATGAATTCGAAGCTGCATTCATTTGGTCGTATTTGACTCCAATTTCACCTACCGGAATGTCTGGTGCGATATGCAATCCAAATACCGCATCAACTTTCGGATTTTCCATAACCCCTGCTTCAATCATCGGTTTCGCACCGCCAACTGTTTCTTCAGCGGGTTGAAAGAACAGTTTCACATTTCCTTTGAGATTCTTTTTATTGTCATTTAGAAGTTTAGCAGCTCCGAGTAAGACTGTCGTATGTGCATCATGGCCACAAGCGTGCATTTTTCCTATATTTTGAGATTTATATTCCACTTGGTTCATTTCAGTAATTGGAAGTGCGTCGATATCCGCACGAAGCGCCACTGTTTTCCCTTTTATTCCACCTTCAATAAAGCCGACAACAGCCGTATGTGCAATATCTTGTTCAAAAGGAATTCCCATTTCTGTAAGATATTCAATGATTTTATCCCGCGTCCTGTATTCTTCCAATCCTAGTTCTGGGTGACTGTGTAAATCTCTCCGTATTTCAACGAGCCATGGCTTGATATCGGCCGCTTTCGTGAGCAACTCATCTTTGCTGTACATACTCTAGTAAACCCCTTTCGAAGGATGCATGATCACTAATTTACAAACCTTCTTTTTTTTTGATAGAATGTCAGTATTCATTTCTTAAACATATACCATTTGTTTGTTTATTGCGATAATTTATACTTTATTTATCCTAAAGAATAAAACGCAAGTTTAAAAACTACAACAGGATCAGCAGATGCTGGATGAACGATTATTTTCTCTGCTGATTTTCGAGTTTCTTCTATAATAACGTTCTTGCAGCACTATATTTCTTTTATCGTACTTTAATATGACAACTCTTACAGATTTATTTGTATTTATTCTACATATGTTCGGTATTATGTCTTTAAAAGCAACGACGAAATTGGAGATTTAGGTCGAACATTAAATTTACTAACCGCAAACTTACGGAGTATGATCGGAACAATAAAATCAACATCTGTTTTGTTGACCCGAAATTCATTGGACACTGCAGCCTCTTTAATTGAAGCAGGCTCAGACACAGTTCTCCAAACAGCCCAGTCACTAAGTCAAATCTCAACTGATGTATCAAGCACGGTTGATGAAATTAGTGCGATTTCTGAACTCACAACGATCGAAGCCGAAAACTCCAAAACGGTTGCTGCGCTTATTAGTCAACTGACCGATTCAGTTAGCGAAATTGACGAACAAACATCGACCATTTCAGCTGCTACAGAACAGACTTCCGCATCCATTGAAGAAGTCGCAAGTCGTTCGACTGAAACAAGTTATATGCCTTAAGAACTCGAACAAATCGTTGGTCAATTTAAAAATTTAATACAAGTTAGATTGAATGACCTCCGGAGGGTTTCCAATATCCTTGGGAGGTTTTTCTGTCAATCTCCAAAAGCAGATGAAATAATGGAAACCTGCGCCCTTGCATATAATAAGAAAAAAGTTTGAAGGAGGCTTTTTTATTAAAATATATTTCATTCTTATAGAAAACCTCGTTTCATATACATCAACAATGAGAACGCTTACTATTTAGAATATTCTAAATCAGTATTCTAATATACCTTAATTTCCGGTAAAGAATTATTGTAATTTCTATCTGAACATGTTATTAATTAGAATACTTAAATATTAATATACGATGGGATGGGGATCTTCAATGGTAAAAGTTATTAGTTCTGCTTTACAAATTCATAAAGATAATAAAGGCAAAATGGAAGTTGTATCTAAAGTACCTTTAGAAAACAACGTAGATTTAAGTTTGGCGTATTCTCCTGGTGTTGCAGAGCCATGCCTCGAAATTGTTAAAAATCCTTCATCTGTCTATGATTATACAATTAAAGGAAATTTAGTCGCTGTTGTTACAGACGGAACTGCCGTTTTAGGATTGGGCGATATTGGACCGGAAGCATCACTCCCAGTAATGGAAGGTAAAGCGTTACTTTTAAAGAGATTTGCAAACATCGATGCTTTCCCAATTTGTCTTAATACAAAAAATGTCGATGAAATTGTAAATATCGTAAAAGCGATTAGCCCTACTTTCGGCGCTATTAACTTGGAGGATATTTCAGCTCCGAGATGTTTTGAAGTAGAACGTCGTCTTCGCGAGGAATGCGATATCCCTGTTTTTCATGACGATCAGCACGGAACAGCAATTGTAGTAGGTGCTGGTTTAATCAACTCGTTAAAAGTGGTTGATAAAAAAATGAGCGAGGTTAAAATCGTAGTAAACGGTGCTGGAGCTGCAGGTATCGCTATCGTGAAACTTCTAGTAGAACTCGGTTTCGACCATATCGTGATGTGTGATTCTAAAGGAATTATTTATAAAGATCGACCAGATGGTATGAATCCAATGAAAGATATGATCGCAACAATCACAAATCACTCTAGTCTAAAAGGTTCTTTAAAAGATGCAATGACCGGAGCCGATATATTTATTGGTGTTTCGGCTGCAAATTTATTAACTAAAGAATTGATAGAATGTATGGATGTCGATCCCATTGTATTTGCTTTGGCTAATCCAAATCCTGAAATAATGCCGGATAAAGCGAAGGAGTTCGGAGTGCGCATAATCGCTACGGGACGCTCTGATTACCCTAACCAAGTCAATAACGTACTTGCATTCCCAGGCATCTTCCGCGGCACTCTAGACGTCCGTGCGACCGACATCAACGATATTATGAAGCTAGCCGCAACGTATGCGATTGCTTCATTAATAAAAGATGAAGATTTAAATGAAGAATACATCATTCCAAACGCTTTCGATGACCGCATCGCAAAAGTTGTCGCAAAGGCTGTCAGCCAAGCTGCGATTCAAAGCGGTGTTGCTTTACTGAAATAGGACAACGAAAGAGAGAGAATGCATTTATAGATGCATTCTCTTTTTTTGTTGAAAGTTGAAACTTTTCCAGGTGTATATCTGATTGGATTCTCGGCCCTTAATATACTTTCTATAGGATGAATCCGGAATACTAACTACTGTCGCGTGATGAAGAACATGATTTAGTATAGTGTTCTCTAATTTAATGTCCTCGAAAACTTCATCCTATGTCTTAAAGTCGCATTTTTTTGACGGAAAGCATATCGATGAGTTGAAGAACATCTTTGCATCTTCGACTACGATTGGTAAATAATCAATCTAATCGGTTATTAATAGTCTATACTTTGTTTAATCCTTTAAACGGTCTTATAGCAGACTTTCTTTAATTAACGAATAAAAAGATATATAAATCAACAGAAATATATGTCGTGAACACAAATGGAATTACAAGTAAAAACTTACTTTTAAGTGATAATTCTTTAATTTCATTTTTAAAAATAAATGTTAATAAAAACAATGAAATATATAAAATGACGAATAATGATGCCGGGAAAAATAACTGATAAAGTACCCTGTCAACGAATGTTATATCACCTGGATAACTGGAAGCAGCCATACTACGGCTTATATCAATATAAAAATGACTAGCCAATCTCCAAAAATAAGTAGTTAAAATGCTTATTAGTAATGCTATAAAAACCATATTTCTTACTCCATTTCTGCTTAAGGCATGAATTTAGGCAAGGTACATCTTTAACAACTGACCCTTATTTTAAAAAAGGGGGCAAATTCCTCTTCTAGAATTGCACTCTTTTATGAGTCAGGAGTCACATCACTCTTGTACATCAAATTCGAAATGATATATATATCAAACTTTAATTTGTGTTAAAATAAATGTTAAAACTTTAACTTGAAGGAGAATCTTTATGAATCCAAAAAAAATATTTTACTATACTTTAATTCTCCTGTGGTTCATTTCATCTGGTTATATGCTATATAAATATAGCTTGAATGCTGGGTACTGGAAAAACCCTCTATTACTATCCTTTTATTGTTACATAGTCATAATTATTATTAATAAGGGTTTTAATAAATTAATTATATTCATTACCTTGATCTATATTGGACTTGTTTTCTGGTTTATATGGGATTTAATAGTTATTCTAAATGAGATTTTTGGAGTTTAACGGTACTGTTCCAGGATCTGCTCTTAGCTATGACATATTCTCGTTTTTTTTGCACAAAATAGCCTTCATGTAAACCCTATTGTTCCCCTTTTCAAGCTGGCTAACAGCTCGATAGATGGTTTCGTGACCACGTTTTATTTTTCACAATTGTTCGTCCAGAAAAAATAAAGGAATGATATTCTTTTCTGAATACCAGTTCCCCTTTGGTAAGATGGCGGGGAGAACGTGTTTGATGCACTCTTCTTAATAACTCTAGTAGGTTATAAATTGTGTGTATCACGACATGTATTTTTGGTATCTCGCTTATTTATACAATCGGTGACTTATAAATGAAAAAGCCAAGAATCCGAATATATTATTCGAATCCTTAGCTAATGTAACAACGGGGGAATTTTTTCAGCGGCCTCCCGCATAGGGTTGAACTTTTTGTTCGCTTAAATACATTTCATCGAAACACGATTGTTTTATTGTCTTCAACAAGAATACGGTCTTCCAAATGCCATTTAACAGCTTTTGCTAACACCCGGCGCTCAATTTGGCGGCCGATTTTCTTTAACTTTACAATGCTGTCCCGATGATCGACTCGTTCGATATCTTGTTCAATGATTGGACCTTCATCCAGATCGTTCGTCACGTAATGTGATGTCGCTCCAATAATTTTTACACCGCGTTCAAAAGCACGTTCATACGGTCTTGCCCCAATAAATGCCGGGAGGAACGAATGATGTATGTTAATAATTTGGCGAGGAAAATGAGCTACAAATTCCGGTGTCAATATTTGCATATAGCGCGCCAATATTAATAGGTCCACATCATATTCCTTCATTAATCGGATTTGCTCCTCTTCAACTTGTTGACGAATGTCTTTATTCGCCGGTATGTAATGAAATGGGATTCCCAAATCTTCTACAATGGCTCGAGCGCCTTCGTGATTACTGATTACAACGACAATATCTGTTTCCAAGTCTCCATTTTGCCATTCCCACAATAACTCCATTAAACAATACGGTTCTCTGGATACAAAAATTGCGGTCCTCTTTCGCTCATTGCTGTATGCAAACTGATAGTCCATCGAATGTTCTTGCGCAACCACTTGAAAATCCTTTTCCATTTGGTCAGACTTTTCCGCAAGACCTTTACAATGAAACTCGATTCGAATGAAAAACGTTCCGCCTTGTGGATCCGTGGAATACTGACTGGACTCAATAATATTTGAATCATGTTCGAATAAGAAGTTGGATAACGTGGAAATAATACCTGGTTTATCTGGACATTTGATGAGTAAACGTCCAATGTTTTTATTTTGTTTTACAGTGTTGTTGATCATACCTATCCATCTCCTGTTGTCATCTTCCTACCGGCAATCCAGAGTACATTAGGATATCCTTTTCTGCCGGAGTAGTAATCAATCTTACACGACTCCGTTCAATTTTTATAGCATTTTGCGTTTCAACAACAGAGTTTATAAGTGATTGTACTAACCAATACCTATTTGGTTTTTCCCATTTTCCTTCGCCTTATAAAGTTCATTATCGGCTGAATGAAATAATCCAATAAAATCCGATGCATTGGAAGTAATATTATTCGCTACACCCATGCTTACTGTGATCGTCGTACTTTTATTCTCGATAGTCAATGTTAAATTACGAACAGCTTTTAAGAGTTTTTTTGCAACTCGGAAACCATCTTCCAATGATGTGTCCCTCAGTATAACAACGAACTCATCCCCTCCAAAACGACCTATTAAATCATCTGATCGAAGGGCTTTGGAACAGGCTTTACTTACGCTTTTAATTACTTCATCGCCGTAAACATGACCATAATTGTCGTTAAACGATTTAAAACTATCGATATCGAACACGATGCAGACAATCGATTCTCCGGTCTCCTGTGCAGCGTTTAACCATTGATTGGTTTTTCTTTGAATGTAATTCCGATTATATAAACCTGTCAAACCGTCTCTGTCTGCTTTTCCTTCTATATAAGCAACACGGTGTTTAATGTTCAATTTCAAAGCACTCATCGCCAAATCACGGTCTTTTATTTCATTTAACAATTCTATATATTCTTTCTGCACAAGATATCCTGTTTCAAAATCACCTATTAAATCACACATTTCACATCTTTTTTGTTGTATTGTTTTCAACAAATGTACATCGTTATAGCTCTCTGCAAGAACCTTCGCTTCCGTTAATGAATCAAATGCCTCTTGATACATTTTCTGTTCCTCATACCAAATTGCTTGCAAAATATAGGATTGCGACTTCTCTCTAATAAATGAATTTAAAAGGGGGTCATCGACCATAGATTGAACTAGAGCCGCAGACTCCTTTACATTTCCCAATAGGATGTGTGATTTGGCAATATTCAGTTTCACTCGAAACTTCAATATCGGACTCTTTGGTTCATGTATTTCTGCGTATTGAAGACCTTGTTCAGCCATCTCCAACGCCTTATTATAGTCCTTTTCCTCAAGTAAAATATGACTATAGTTGCTGTATGCATTGCTCGTAATATTATAATGACTTAACTTTTTACTTAGTTCAATAGTCGTTTTCAACGTTCTTTTTGCGTCAGCATATTCTTTATTGTATTCATATAGTAAAAACAAAATATTGAATGTGCCTAATCGATCGGCTTCATCTCCATGTTTGTCGCTTAGTTCTTTATGTGCATCAATGTTCTCGAAAGCTTCTTCAATAGCTCCAATGGAATAGTAGGATGCTGCATTGTTCATGTATGCAGTCAGTATGGATTTATAGTCGTTTAATTTCATGCCTATTTCTAAAAGTTTATAACCCGCATCTATTGTCTCTTGATATTTCCCTTCAGCGCGCAGCATCCCTACTTTCTGCTGAAGCAATATTAAATCCGACTGTTCCATTTTGCTATCAACTCCATACCTATTTAAGTATATTCACTCTACATCCGATTCTATTAATTCAAATTTAGTATATCATATAAATAGAAAAAATACCCATTTACAATGAATGTGAGAATAGTAATAGAATGTGAATGAATATTCATGTTTATGGTAAGTGAAAACCCACTGTAAAGTGAGATCATTACAACGATACACTAACCATGCACCTGTAAATATCCCTATGCTTTCCATTAATACAATAAATAGTTCACTTTCCCACTCCTCATTTCATCAAAAAAATACCCACCCAATAATGAGGTAATCTCTCATCATTGGACCGGCATTTATACTGTAAGATCATTTCGTTTTTTTAGGGATTACTTTCATATCTACTTTGGCTTCTGATTCTTTTTTGGATAACTCTGTATTCACGTCTGCTTTATCGCTCACAACTGTTTCGGCAATTTCAGTTTTAGTTTTTTTGTGCAAACGATGAAAAAAGGTTGCTGTTTGTGCTCTTGTTAAATAATCCGTTTGGCCAAATTTATCGCCAAGTGTTTTACCTTGTGCATATCTTCCTACTGTAAGTCCTTCTTTAAATAAATATTCAACCGCCCCCTCTAATTGAAAGGTGTTTCCATCAAGATACGAGATTACTTGTGCAATGAGCCCACGCATGACGGGATTGTTCCTATAGTAGGCATCGTTGTAGCCGAGCATTGGGATTCTATAGATAGCCAATGCTTCATAGAAACTGTTGGACCAGACCGCTCGATCGAGTTCTTTATATTTATTCGATTCTTTATCGATTTCAGCATAATATCTGGACAGCATTACAGCAAATTGTGCTTCTGTTAATAAAGATTCTGGTTTGAATCTTCCATCGGGATAGCCGTTTATAATTCCTGATGCATATGCCCAGTTGATCGCTTCAAATGCATGAAAGTCTTCTCCTACGTCTTTAAATCGTTTGCTTTTAATAGGTTCACTTGCGGCCGCCGCCTCATTGAATGGAATGGAACTTGTAATGAATGTGATTAATAAAACTGTAAGAACTATTTTCAAAAGTCTTTTTCCATTATTAATAATCTGCATCCTAGATTCCTCCCTATTTTAATAAAGTATATAAGTTTATTAAGTATAGCCTAGATTGGTAAGCTCATGTCAGACTTTTCATTTTATTACTGAACAATGTCAGAATTAATAATGACTTGTTGTTCTTTTTAACGCTACTCGCTATTCCAAATACCCACGAGACTTTAGTCCTTACCTAATATCCACTAATGTCACTGGATGCTTTTCTCGATTCTATATAAAAACAAATAACCAGTTCCCCTTTAAGTGATTTACTATCACTAGAGGGTAACTGGAATATTC
Organism: Sporosarcina siberiensis; assembly: GCF_042681925.1. Lineage (NCBI taxonomy): Bacteria > Bacillati > Bacillota > Bacilli > Caryophanales > Caryophanaceae > Sporosarcina > Sporosarcina siberiensis. The sequence goes on along the minus strand of NZ_JBHUGI010000004.1, from coordinate 31,892 downwards.
TATATTCTCATAAAAAAACAATGGTCTTTTCATTTCCATATTTTATAATGAACGATGGAATGAACTGTATGTCTGCTGACGTTGTATTTCTTTGCCAACTTTCGTAAGGATGCTTTTCTGTCATTGCTGTACTGGTCGCGAATTTCTTTTACGTCTGCAGCTGTCAAGTGAGAGCGGCTCATACTGGATTTAGGGACTTCGGGATGACTTTCTTTAAAATGTTCAAAGTCCTCGCCTAATTGTGTTTCTTTAATTTTTGCTCTTGTATCATCCGTTCGGCGTATGCCTAATTTGGCATCGGATAATTTTTCTCTATGTTCTTTTGAAAGTGTTTTTATCTTAGCTTTGTTACTTTTCCCCGCATTTAAATCCTTTATAAACTTTCTCATACATGCTGTTCCTCTCTACTTCCTAGGAATATAAATTGGTAATTTCCAATTAAAAACTGCAGTGAAAAACTTTCGATAGTACAAACAAACTACCTATCATTGTTGAATGATTCAATTGTATCACATTTTAATTAATTGTCATTAAGAGTATTTATTAAAATTAAATAGGAATTTGCTGTTTTTTTGACACTAAAAAAAAGAACTCATCAGATGTGTTAACTAAAGAGTTCTTCCTTTTCGAGTTTAGGAGTTCCTACTAGTTTCTTACTTAGATAATAGGCAAGAAAAATTCCTATTAAATCGATGGCAACGTCTACCAATCTTCCTGTACGGTTAAAATACAGTTGTGCAATTTCTGTTACAAAAGCAAAAGTAATGCTAACGAGTAAAGCTGTTTTAACATTGTTAAAGCTTCGGAGAAGAAAAATATAGAGCAATCCAAATACGGAGAAATGACCTATTTTTTGTACCAAATAAAAGCTGCTCGTTACATAGATTCCTTCCACAAGAAATAGGTCTGTAAATGCAGGTGTCGGATTAATGTTAAAGCTGACAACTTGTTCATATAAAAATGCGTGAGGATCTGCATTACAAATTGCTACAAGTATAATGAGCATATAAAGGAATGTACATAAGCGAGTTACAAACAAGACATGACAACCTTTCAATTGAATCCATTTTAGCATACTACTTATATATATCAATATACGCAAATCTCATAGTATTTAGTCCTTTTAAATTTAATCAATTGAATAGCGATGGGTGAATCGTCCTTGTCCCTATGCTAAAAAGCGGAAAAATAAAAAGAAGCCATCCAAAACTGCTTTGGATGACTTCTCTTCACCATATCTTATTCCATGCATTTACGAATGAATGAAATGCATTGATCGGCTATGAATTCTTTGTCGTTGTCGAGCGTCGCAACGTGGTAGCTTTCTTCGAGTTTCACGAGTTCTTTAACATCTGACTGAATATCTTCATAGATGATTTGTGAATTGAGTGGAGGAACAACATGGTCCACTTTTGAAGACAATATGAGAGCGGGTATTGTTATTTTCCCTAAATCCTTTTGCACAATCTTTAATAATTGAACGAGTTCTCCCATCGACTGAACAGGAGTTTTTGCATATGCTAACTCCTTAATTCCTTCTGCTTTGATGTCTGACCCAATCCCGTCAATAAAACGTTCCTTGTCTTTTAAACTCAAATAATACGATTCGAATTCAGACATTTCTACTGCAGCATTGATGGGCATGATGCCGGCAATTTCGGGGTGCCGTTCCGCTAAATACAGCGTAAGTGTTCCTCCCATCGATAAGCCTGTAACAAATACCGCAGAGCATGTTTCTTTTAAGCGCCCGAGCCCCGCTTCAACGTCTTCGATCCACTCTTCAAATGTAGCTGTTTCCATATCTTCAGGAGTCGTACCGTGTCCGCGAAGTCTCGGCCCGAACACCGTGAAACCTTCGTCTGCCAAACGTTTTCCAAGATACGCCATACTTTGTGTCGTACCCGTAAAACCATGGCTCACCAAAATCCCTATTTCATTTCCAGTGTAATAAAATTCTTCTGCATCTTTTAAAACTGTAAATTCTTCGCTCATCCGAATCATTTCCTTTCTTTAAGCGTTACTATACTTGTTCGACAGAATGAAGCGGTTCCCTCTTTAGCTATTCATTCACATAAAAACTACTCTTTTTAAAGAGTAGTTTAGTTAGTAAGCCATCCAACCGCCATCCGCTTGCACAATTGTACCGTTTACAAAACTTGCATCGTCTGAAGCTAAAAACAATGCGATGGATGCAATTTCACTCGGTTCACCACTTCTTGGATTAGACGCAATACCCGACATCACTCGTTCCATACCGAATGCATCCGGTTCCGACATTGTAGTACCAATGTTTGTATTGACGCCACCAGGGGCAATTGCGTTGCAACGGATGCCTTTAGTAGCATATTGAAAGGCAACATTTTTGGTAAGTCCGACAACAGCATGTTTGGAAGCAGTGTACGCAACCCCTGCTCGTGAACCTTGTAAACCTGCTGCTGAAGCAAGATTTACGATAATCCCCTTTTCTTTCTCCAAGAAAATCGACATTGCTTTTCGAATCGTACGCATTTGACTTGTAGCATTGACGGACATGACACGATCCCACAATTCATCCGTAATTTCGGCAATGGGTACAAAATTATCCATGATGCCTGCATTGTTAACGAGTATATCTAGTGTTCCATATGTTGCAACGGTTTGATCGAAGAGATGTTGAATGTCTTCTTCGTTTGCAACGTTTGCAGTAATTGCGACCGCTTGCCCACCACTGCTCGTTATTTGATTGACAACGTCATTAGCAGCCTCTTCATTTAAATCACAAACAATAACTTTTGCACCTTCATTTGCATATAAATTCGCAATTTCCTTACCAATCCCGGATCCAGCTCCCGTAACAATCGCTACTTTATCATTCAGCCTCATACTCATCCCTCTTTCATCCTTTTTGTTTTTTCAGAATATACACTCTATATTAAACCATTTTAAGCTATACATCTATTATAAGAAACTTTATTGCTAGTTAAATAAAAAGCACACAATCGCACTTGAGCAATGCGCTTTGAAAAAGAGGGTTTTCCACATCTTGTAAAGAATTCAGATACATACGAATGAAAGGAGTTTTTGAACTTGAAACAACCGATTGCAAAACGCATACCACATCCTCATGAACTGCATGGCGATGTGCGCGATGACGACTATTATTGGCTGAAGGAGCGAACAAATCCGGAGGTCATTGAGTATGTAGAGGAAGAGAATCTCTACTACGATGAAGTAATGAAGCCACTTAAGGAACAAACAGAACAAATTTACAAAGCCATGATGGACCGTGTTCCCGATTCTGAAGTAGATGTTCCCATACAGCAGGGACCCTATTTCTACTATTCTCGTTTAGATAAAACAAAGCAATATCCAATCCATGCACGTAAGAAAGCGGTAAGCCGGGATCTTTTATCTAAAGCAACTGAAGAAATCGTCCTGGATTTGAATGAATTGGCGACGGAAAGTGATTATTTAAGCGTTACTGCACAACGCATGAGTACCGATCACCGTCAGCTCGCATATTTGGAGAATCGGGATGGAACGGACCGCTATACGGTTTTTATCAAAAACATGGAAACTTGTGAACTTCTGCCCGACCGAATTCCAAATGTCTTTATTTACGGCAGTGTGGAATGGAGCTGCTGTGGTGACTATATTTTCTACATTACTGTGGATGACACTGAGCGCCCGTCCCGTTTATTGCGCCACCGTTTAGGAAGCAGTACGGAGAGTGACGAGCTGATTTATGAAGAAAAGGACGAGACATTCACACTTTATATGAATAAATCCCAAAGCGGTAAATTCATTATTGTGCATTCAAATTCGAAAACGACGAGTGAAATCCGTTTAATTGATGCAGATTCACCACTCTCTCCTTTCCAATTAGTAGATGCACGTCGGGATAATATCGAGTATGACGTCGAGCACTGGGGTGAGGACCTACTTATTCTGACCAATGAAAAAGCGGTGAATTTCCAGTTACTTCGCTGCCCTATCAACGATCTGCATAGGCGGGAAAACGTCGTAGCGTATAACGAAGATCGTTTTCTACAAGACATCTATCCGTTCCAAAATCAGTTATTAATTGCTGGGCGTGAAAACGGATTGACGCAAATCTGGTTGCTGAAAGAAGGTCAGTTGGAGCAAGTTCAGTGGGAGGAACCCCTTTATTCTGTGTCAATTGTTTCCAATCAAAGCTATGAGGCTACGGAAGTCTTGCTCAGTTTTGAGTCCTTGCTAACGCCTGAAACGACTTATGCGTTCCATCCGCTTACTGGTGAAAAACAGTGTCTGCAAGTCACTCCTGTTAGTGGTGAATATACTCCTTCTGATTTTCGTCAAAAGCAGTTGTGGGCGACAGCAGAAGATGGAGTAAAAGTACCGTTGAACATAGTGTATAAAGATGGGGCCCTCGATAATGGACCTGCTCCTATTATTTTGTTGGCCTATGGATCATATGGTTCCAACAGTGATCCATATTTCAGTCCGTACCGGCTTCCGATATTAGGGCAAGGCGTTGTATTTGTCACAGCTCAAGTGCGCGGCGGTTCTGAAATGGGACGCAGCTGGTACGAAGATGGAAAGATGCAGAACAAGCGAAATACATTCACTGATTTCATCGCAGCTGCAGAGTATTTGATTGCTGAAGGATATACAACTTCGGACCAACTCGCGGCTCGCGGAGGAAGTGCCGGAGGTTTGCTTGCAGGTGCTGTCGCCAACATGGCCGGTGACTTGTTTAAAGTCATTGTTCCTGAAGTTCCGTTCGTCGATGTCGTGACAACAATGCTCGATACGACCATTCCCCTTACCACTTTGGAATGGGACGAATGGGGAGATCCGCGGGAGTCGGAAGCCTATTTCTATATGAAATCCTACAGTCCTTATGACAATGTAGAAGCAAAAGACTATCCGCATCTGTACATCACAACTGGACTCAATGATCCGCGTGTTGGTTACTGGGAACCCGCAAAATGGGTTGCTCGCTTAAGAGAATTGAAAACCGACGACCATGTAATCGTTATGAAAACAAATATGGGCGCCGGTCACTTCGGAGAATCCGGCCGTTTCAATCAATTAAAGGAAGTCGCGGCATTGTACGCGTTCGTTCTTGATAAAATCGGGCCTAAGACAGAATCAGAATAAATAAAACAGGAGTCAAAAGCACATCGCTTATGACTCCCGTTTTCTTATTGTGCCGTATTTCGGTGCCAGGCACTTATTGAATTCTGAATAGTCTTCGAATTATGAAGAGGACTGTCACCAATCGGATGAGCACAAGGCGATAAGTTTACTTCACTGGTTGCTGCTGATCCCTGACCCAGTTAATCATGCCGCCCTTTAAAACGACGTCAACTTGGCGACTTGTAAGTGCATGTCGAACTTTAATAAACTCTTTCGTCTCACCAATTTTGATTTCAAATTCATTGCCTTCTTGTATCTTACTTCTTAAATTCGAAAACTCTAGAATAGCTCCTTGATGCAGTTTATCGTAATCCTTCTCATCAACGAACGTAATCGGTAGAATTCCAAAGTTCACAAGGTTTTGCCAATGAATTCGCGCAAAGTCTTTTACGAGTGCTACGCGTAAACCAAGATATCTGGGCGCAAGTGCTGCATGTTCACGGCTAGATCCTTGACCATAATTGATACCCGCCACAATCGCATGACCGCCATGCTCGACACTTACCATACCCCGTTCGTAATAAGTCTTGTCAACATTTTCAAATGCAAATTTACTAATTTCCGGTAAATTACTTCGATACGGAAGCACACGAGATCCACCAGCCAATATTTCATCTGTTGAAATATTGTCCCCCATTTTCAACAGGATGGGCACTTGTAAATTATCAGGCATTTCATCCATAGCTGGTATTGAGGCGATATTCGGCCCTTTTTGAATAACAACTTTCCTCGCTTCTTCAACTGGAAGGGGCGCATCCAATAAGTTCAAATCGATTGTTGGATTTTTCACTTCCTTCACTCGCGGTGCTTTAGGTCCAAGAGTTCTTGGATCCGTAATAACCCCAGTTAATGCCGAAGCTGCAGCAGTCTCTGTTCCACTTAAGAACACACTATCTTCAATCGTTCCTGAACGACCAGGGAAATTTCGCGGCGTAGTTCGCAAGCTATTTCGACCGGTCGCAGGCGCTTGACCCATACCGATACATCCGTTACACCCTGCTTGATGTAACCGTCCTCCAGCTTGTATAAAACTGGCGATATGTCCCTCTTGAAGTAAGTCTGTCAACATTTGTCTAGATGTGGGATTAATGTCTAATGAAACCCCATCTGCAACTTGTTTTCCTTTCACAATTTCTGCGGCGATTGCAAAATCATGATATCCCGGATTCGCAGATGAACCTATATAAGATTGATAGATTGGCGTCCCAGCGATTTCCGAAACCGGAACGACATTTCCTGGACTTGTCGGTTTAGCAATGAGTGGCACAACTTCCGATAAGTTGATTTCCTCATGAATATCATACGTTGCACCTTCATCCGCTTTTAACTCAGACCAATCGTCTTCACGTCCTTGTTCTATTAAATAGCGCTTAATTTCTCCATCGGATGGAAATACCGAACTCGTAGCTCCTAACTCGGCTCCCATATTTGCAATTACATGACGGTCCATAGCACTTAAGTGTTCAAGACCCGGTCCGTAATATTCGATAACTCTTCCAACTCCGCCCGTAACATCATGTCTACGTAACAGTTCCAATATTACGTCCTTTGCACTTACCCATTCCTGAAGCTCACCCGTTAACTTAATACCCCAAACTTCGGGCATACGTAAATAAAACGGTTCTCCGGCAATTGCTAGTGCAACATCAAGTCCACCAGCTCCCATGGCAAGCATGCCCATACTTCCATTTGCGCATGTATGACTGTCCGATCCGAGAAGGGTTTTCCCTGGTTTCGCCAAGCGTTGCATATGCACAGGATGACTCACACCATTACCCGGTTTACTATAATATAATCCGAATCTTTTAGATGCGCTTTGTAAAAATAAATGGTCATCCGCATTTTTACTATCCGTTTGAACAAGATTATGATCCACGTACTGTGCGGATGCTTCGGTTTTCGCAATGTCTAATCCTAATGCTTCTAATTCCAACATAACCATTGTTCCGGTTGCGTCTTGCGTTAGCGTTTGGTCAATCTTCAGAGCAATTTCAGAACCTGGAATCATTTCACCAGATACAAGATGGCTTTTGATTAACTTTTGGGTACAATTTAATGGCATACAAATTCCTCCTGTTAAAGTATTGGATATCTTCCACACGACAAAATTCCACCATATAAAAACTGCTTACCAATTACATGTTTTTACTCCTTCTTTAAACCGATTTCGGAATACTCTTAACATTGCATACTACTATAACTCTATCATATCTATGCTATTTTCTCTAATGAATACAGTTACAACAAGCATTCCCCTCTTTTTAGTGCCAGGCACTCGTTGAATTCTGAATAGTCCCCAATTTGCAAAAGAAAATACCACCGCAAATATGCTTTGACTTATGTATTTCAGGGTATATTCTTGTTAAAGATATAATAGGGGGCAGTTTGTTTTGGATAAGAAGTTTTGGAAAAATCCAGTTTTTACAATATCGGCATCAGTCATTTTCATTTTAGTTTTATTAGGTGCGTCAAAACCGGAACCGTTTCGAAAAGTAGCAGATATATTATATGATTTCACGACAATAAACTTCGGTTGGTTCTACTTACTTACAGTTTTCATCATTGTGTTGTTTTTGGCAGGTCTTGCAATTAGTAAATACGGGGCCATTCGAATTGGTGGAGATGAAGAACGACCGGAATTTCCATTTTTCACATGGATTGGTATGCTTTTCTCGGCCGGTTTTGGAGTAGGACTTGTTTTTTGGGGTGTTGCAGAACCGATGAGTCATTATTTCTCTCCTCCAATTCTTGGTACAGAACCTCAATCTGCAGAAGCCGGAAGAGCGGCTATGGGTTATTCGTTTTTCCATTGGGGCATATCTCAATGGGCCATTTTTGGAATCGTAGGTTTAGTCATCGGATTTTTACAGTTCCGTAAGAAAAAAGATGGCCTCATTTCAACTGCTTTGGAGCCTTTGCTCGGGAAAAATAAGAAAATGAAAATTGGAATTGATTCCTTCGCGGTTATTGCGACGGTCATGGGGATTGCAACTTCACTCGGTCTTGGTATTTTACAAATGAGTGGTGGTCTTGAATCGGTCTTCAACATAAAGAGTACGTTTAGCATTCAACTGATCATAATTGTTATTGTCTTCATATCTTATATGATTTCTTCTTTAAGCGGATTAAATAAAGGCATTCGGTACTTAGGGAATTTTAATCTAGGTCTAGCTATTACGATGCTCGCTTTCTTTTTCATTGTCGGTCCTAAAGTATTCATTTTAGAAAGTTTTACATTGGCAATCGGGGATTACATAACCAACTTCATCCCCTATAGCTTTCGATTACAACCTTATCAAGGAGGTACATGGGTACGAGATTGGACGATATTTTATTGGGCATGGACGATTGCTTGGTCTCCTTTTGTAGGCGCATTCGTTGCACGCGTTTCAAAAGGACGAACGATTCGTGAATTCATCATTGGTGTGATGGTTATCCCACCAGTATTTGCATGTATGTGGATTGCAACGCTTGGAGGTACAGCGCTTTACAGCGATTTGAATAATGGAACAAAAATTGCTGAAGCGGTCGATGTTGATATCACATCTGCCATTTTCCAAACGTTTCAACATATGCCTTTTACAGGTCTCATGTCGGCGCTCGCGATTCTTTTAATATTTACATTCTTAGTAACATCTGCAGATTCTGCAACGTATATCCTTGCAAGTATGACAACGAACGGAAGCCTAATGCCTCCATTAATTGTTAAAATGGTTTGGGGATTTCTCATGTCTGCCATTGCAGCAGTTCTGTTGTATGCAGGAGGTTTGGAAGCACTGCAATCTGCATCTCTTGTCGCTGCATTACCATTCACGGTACTCCTTCTTCTACTCATATTCGGAATGACTAAATTATTAAAGAAGGAACCTATAACTGTTCGACCTTCAGATATCCAAAATTTTGAACAAGTTGAACGACATGTGAAAAAGAAAGCCGGAAAGGATAAATCATCACCTTCTTCTAACTGGAAATATCGGAAAAAGAAAGATAAATAATTTTATATGGCGTTAATAAAAACAGAAGGAAAAAGCATAAAGCTTTCTCCTTCTGTTTTTTTCGGCGACATTTTTCCATAGAATTCTGAATAGCTTCCGAATTGCTCAAGGGACTGTCACCAATTAAGGCTCCGAAATCCAGCCCATGAATAGAATCGCATTTGTTTTATCGTCTGTTATCGTTAGAAAGAACGGTCGGTTTACTTCCATATAAAATGGAGGATTGGCGGGTGCGGATTCCGTTACCATTTCGACGGATGTCACAGCAGCTGCTTCTGTTCCTTTTTCATGCACGTCTATAAAGGTCTTTTGCTTCACTTTACTGATCCATAACGGGACGTCCTCTTGAATCATTTTCGTGAATACGGCATCCTTTTTAAAGGCAGACGGCATTCCTAATGTCTCCAATGTTTCATTTAAATCGACTTCATATTCCAACTGAAACTTCGGCAAAAGAATGGCTCCTTCTTGTTTGCTAAACTCAGCGTCCCAGTTCAACCAGTTTTCATTTGTTAAATTCCTCGTGAATTCATCTAAACTAGAGGTTTCCTTCGGTAAAAATACATTCATACTCATTTCTCCATCACCATACGGTAATTGGACGGCTTGGAAATCTTCATTCTCCATATAGTTCAAGTCCTTCTGTAAGGTCATGAGCGGAACTTCTTTTGCATTGCCGTCTTCTAAGTAAAATGGACGCATCTCAGTTTGTTTTTCATCGAATTCATACGTCCAATTCCCTTTAAAATAAATTGCATTCATAAGGATTGCGACCAGGTCCGGATCGAGCGGTGCCTCTACAATTTCCTCAATCTTTTTATTTGTTGATTTCTTAACCCAATCATTGATACGCGTTACAGAATCATTGTCGTGTATATTTATTTCTTGTATTTCTGCATTGAAATAGTCTTTGTTGTTTTTCGAAAAGTCTTCTTGAAAGTGATAGTTTTCATTCAACCAAATTGAATTTGCTACATTCAGCTGGATTTCTTCAGAGCTTTTCATCAACATCGATACCAAAGATGCATTTGCTTTGTTCAACTCCGATGCATCCACTCCTTCTATTTTCAGTGCTTTAGCGATTTCTTCCTTTGTAATCCCGTCTGCACCGTTGTAAACCATTGACAATGCCATCAGTAGACTCGTTGGGGAAACGAATGCATTGTTCTGCTCATCTCCATCAATTTCTTGAATTAAGCGAAAACCGAGCGTATTGTTCGCAACAGTAATTTTTTCATAATCCTGTTCTCCAAATTCAACATCACTGGAAACCCATGTATTTTCGGACTTCTTTTTTGCTCCACAAGCCGGCAACATAAAAAGCATAAGTGTGATTCCTATAAATAATAAAATCTTTTTTGTCATAGATATCATCCTTCCTATATACGATTAGACTGAAAGGACTGGCAAAAGTTACATAGAATAGAGAAAACACTTCTTCGGAGTTTATTATCCATAGAAGTGTTTTGCATTTATTTAAATTAATATTCACAGGTTCAATTCTTCTTGAAATACTCATCCGGACAATCTACCACAAATGAATGGCCATCTAAAAGAGGTTCATTTCTCAAGCGCAATTGGAATTGATTGAAGTGCTTAATAAGGTAGTCTCTTTTTTCTTCATCAAGAATGAAGTTAATCCCATATTGATATAAATTGTCTCTTTCCGAAGTATGGACAATGCTCCCATAAAGCACAAAGTCTTCGCCAAGAATTGTTATTTGAAACTTTAATACAATGCCTGCTTTTACCGGCAGTTTGATATTTGATATGAATCCTAATCCACCAGGCCCAATATCTTCAATTAACACTTTAGTATTTCCTAAATGAACTATCTCTCCATTTAACTCAGCTACTGTCATCAAAGCTTCTAATGGATTTTCTAGCTCAATTCTAAAGTAGGCTCTTCTTTGTTTCGTGTTGAAAGCCTCAACTTCAGTTGTCCATTGCCCTTTCAATAATTTGAGTAGACTGGCTTCCGGCACGGGAGGACTAAACAAATAGCCTTGAAGCCAATCGCATTGGATTTCCGATAAAAATCTATGCTGTTCCATGGTTTCGACCCCTTCAGCCACGACGGTGATTGAAAGTCTTTTCGCCAACTGAACAATTGACGTGACAATTTCAACACTGGCTTGATCTGTGGGGAGCTCTTTAATAAAAGATTGATCCAACTTCAATATATCGGGTTTTAATTCTCTTAAACTTTTAAAAGAGGCATAACCCGTACCAAAATCATCTATTGATATTTGGATACCCAACTTACGTAACTTAGATATTTTCTCAATATTTGTTTCGTTATGTTTTAACATTGTGCTTTCGGTAATTTCAAGATTCAGCCATTTAGAATCTAGTTCATTTTCTTGTAATACTTGATGAATGATCTCAACTAAATCTTTTCTGAAAAACTGTGCAGGAGATAAGTTAACTGAAGCCTTAATAAAATATCCTGCTTTATGCCATATGCTTAAATTCCTACAAACTGTCCGCAATACCCATTCACCTATTGGGATGATTAACCCTGATTCTTCTGCGAGGGGAATGAATTCACTAGGTGAAACAATTCCCCATTTGGGATGATTCCAACGAATAAGCGCTTCTGCACTTCTTATTTGTTTGGTCTCCGAATGAACAATTGGTTGGTAATGGATAACGAATTCATTGTTCTCTAAAGCTTTTTGCAAATCATTCCGTAAGGAAAATAATTTATACGTGCCGATATTCGCTTTCGGGGAAAAAATTTGATAATTGTTTTTCCCTTCATTTTCCGCAAGATACAAGGCCAAATCTGTATTTTTCATTAATGAACTTGTATCATTCCCGGACTCAGGATAAATCGCAATACCGATGCAGGATGTAATCGAAAGGTTGTAGTCTTTAATTTCGAATGGTTGCTCAAATAATTGAAGAATCTCATTTGCGATGTTTTCAACTAAAGCAACGTCATGGAGAGGTTTCGTTAAAACAGCAAATTCATCACCATCAATTCTCGCAATGATTTCAATGTATTGTGGAAAACTTCTATTTAATTTCTCTGCAACCTCAATTAATAAAAGATCCCCAACTTCATGACCCAGTGAATCGTTTAAATACTTAAATCCGTCTAGATTAAGAAACATGACCGCGAATTTTCGATCATCTACATTAGCGAGGCGTGTTTCCAATTCTAACCGATCTTCGAATGATCGACGGTTCGGCAGTCCGGTTAAATAATCGTGGTAAGCCATATATCGGATTTCTTTCTGTTGTTTTTTAATTTCCGTAATATCATGTAAATTGTATATTATTCCATTAAGACTTGGATCGTTAAGATGATTTGTCAAGGTGATTTTAAATTCTCGCCAATATCCCTTATTATGTTTTAACCGTACTTCTAGCATAGCCGTTGAATCGGGTCGTTGAAGAACTTCCTTAAATTTAAGATTTGCAAGCGGAAGGTCATCAGCATGAATGTATTTGGAATAATTTTCTCCAATACCTTCACCAACTCCGAAACCAAGGACGGCCTCAATTGCCCTGCTTTCGAAGACAATCGTTCCCTCCGAGTCTAAGATTCCAATAATTTCATCAGCATGATGCAGCAAAGATTCTAGCCGTTTATGAGTTTGTTGATTCTCTTTAATTAAATCCAGTTTTTCAGATATGTTATGCATTAAACCATAAAAACCAATGACTTCTTGATCATCACCTCGTATCGCTACAAGGCTAACACCAACGTGAATGAAACCGTTTTTCATATCTTTCACCCGATAATCAATATAGTACGATTCTCCGCTGAACACCTTCAGGAAGAAATCATTTACTTTTTCAACATCTTCATGATAAACAAAGTCTTGATACTGCTTGCCAACAATCCCACTAATGCGGCTATCGCTTCCCCAGACTTTCATAATGATGCCTTTTAAATCCACAAGGAATAGAAGGATATCAGGCGAGTTCTCAAAGATATCAGTGTAGGAATGTTGTTCCAGCTCTAAATACTCCTTTAATTTCCTTTTTTTATTTTGTGTACTCATTGGAAATAATATTTGAATCACACCTATCTATCATTATTTTGACTATGTCAATACTTTTTTGATAAATTGGATTTGGGAGTGTCCATAAATGATTTCTTTCTAACTATAATGAATACTAAAAACAAAAATAAACGACTACTCATTCCATAGTAATATTGTATCATGCACCTATCAGATTTTCACGACTTTTCACTCTAAATAGAATATCCACACTCGGGTGATTAGACCTAAAAATAACACTTGTTAAGTAAATCACTTTGAAAACCATTAACTGCCGCTGCTCAATCATCATAGCCTTCCCAAAGATTACATCAAAAACCGATATGAATCTATTGTAGAATATAGTTGTGTTATCACAGACCCATAAAATCACGACCTATCTGCTTTGTACGGATAAAGGTTCAAATGGAAAAATCACCATATCGAGTTGACAGGTGATCTTTTCACGCATATAAACACTTTATATAATCCCACTTTTTGAATAATATAACGTATATTCTTTGTTACTCAGATAGTATGATTTGAAAAATAGTTGAATAGTTTTCATCCTCTGTAATTTTCAGTTCCACTCGGTATTCAACATCATCCAGCGTAGTTACGACGACCTCATCTAAATAATCCGTTGTGAGAAAACCGATTTCATCCAGAAGGTCGAAGTGACTTTCTTCTTTCACCAAAGGAGTGGCAATTTTCAATATATTTCTAGCGATTTCAACATTATCATATACATAATCATCTTCAAGAAGGGCCGTTAGTATTTTAATTTCACCTAAGTCATTCAGTGTTCCTATGATTTGAGTTTCTTCTCTGAAGAGTATTTGAAATACATCATTCACTTCACCCGGTTCAATAACGATGTCTTCAATCAATAATGTATCATCCACCAAATTTACCTTGCTTAATTCATTGAAACGTTCTTTAAAGTATTCAGGAGTGAGAGGCTGCTTGTATACATCGAACCACTTTCCTGTGGAAGCATCTAAATATTTTGTGTTGGATGTCCATCCTTCTGGAATATCGTATTCCTCCCCTTCTGCCAAGCGAATCTCCAGAAGTTTACCTTCATCATTTTCAATGATTTGCACACTATCCTCTAAGTCCTCTTCATTTTCGGAAACAACTTCTATTTTGTCTTTTTTCTCCACTTTAGACGATGTGTTCATAGTAAATCCAGCAACTATAAGCAAGACTACTCCTAGCCCTACGAGAACAACTCCTATTGTTAGAGATTGTCTTTCCTTAAAAGAGGTTGAAGTTTGATAGCCTCCGACCAATACTAAAATTAAACCAAGAACTAATGTGATCTTTCCCACAGAATATCCCCTTTTCCCTGTAATGTTAAAAGTCGCGAGGTACGATTGAAAAAATATAGGTATTTTTCTCTATTTCCCGACAAAACTTTTACCCTATTCTAACATTAAAGAAGATAATAGTGCATACTTTTCAAAAATGAATTGTTTCCTTAGATAATGGGCAATATATGGATGGTAAACAATAATAAGATGAGTCTCTTCATATTTTAATTAGAAAAAGAATCATTACTATTGAAAGGAAGGTAATCATTTGTCGAAAGATCCATCCAATCCTAACGAAAATACAGAACAGGAAAACACATTAACGAATAGACAAGGACATCCTGTTACAAACAATCAAAGCATTCGAACTGTAGGTAATCGAGGTCCTGCGGCACTGGAAAACTATGATTTCATAGAAAAGATCAGTCACTTTGACAGAGAACGAATACCTGAGCGTGTTGTTCATGCACGAGGTGCCGGTGCACATGGTTATTTCGAAACGTATGGAAAAGCTGGAGATCATCCAGTAGCCAAGTATACACGCGCAAAACTTTTTCAGGAGAAAGGGAAACAAACACCTGTATTCGTTCGCTTTTCAACCGTTATCCACGGCAACCATTCTCCCGAAACACTTCGTGATCCCCGTGGATTTGCTGTGAAATTTTATACAGAAGACGGCAACTGGGATCTTGTCGGTAATAATTTAAAGATTTTCTTTATCCGTGATGCGATTAAGTTCCCTGATATGATTCATGCTTTTAAACCAGATCCGATTACGAATATTCAAAGCAGTGAGCGCTTTTTCGATTTTTGTGCTTGTTCTCCCGAATCATTTCATATGGTGACCTTTATTTATTCCCCTTGGGGCATCCCTGCAAATTATCGTATGATGCAAGGTTCCGGCGTCAATACGTATAAATGGGTGAACCAAGAAGGCGAAGCGGTGCTGGTCAAGTATCACTGGGAACCGAAACAAGGGATCAAAAACTTAACCCAACAAGAAGCAAGCGAGATTCAAGGGACGAGTTTCAATCACGCTACGCAAGATTTGCATGACTCCATCGAAAAAGGAGATTATCCTGAATGGGAGTTACTCGTCCAGCTCATGAGTGATGGTGACCATCCTGAGCTGGATTTTGACCCACTCGATGATACGAAATTATGGCCCGAAGATCAGTTCCCTTGGTTAGCTGTCGGCAAAATGGTTTTAAATAAAAACCCTGAGGATTACTTTGCTGAAGTGGAGCAAGTTGCATTCGGCACGGGTGTGCTTGTCGATGGCCTTGATTTTTCTGATGATAAGATGCTTCAAGGACGAACCTTCTCCTACTCTGACACACAACGGCATCGTGTAGGCACAAATTATTTGCAGCTCCCTATTAATGCTCCTAAAAAAAGAGTTGCAACAAATCAAACCGGTGGACAAATGCAATATAAATTGGACCGAGCCCCAGGTCAGAACCCTCATATTAACTACGAACCATCGATTTTGGGAGGATTACAAGAAGCCATACAACATGGAAAAGAACACACGCCTTTTGTTGAGGGAAATCTTGTTCGAGAGTCCATTGAACGACAAAGCAATACAATACAAGCTGGTGACACCTACCGGAACTTTGAGGAATGGGAACGACAAGATTTAATCTCTAATCTTGTTGCTGATCTTTCAACTTGCGACACACGCATTCAAGATAAAATAATAGCGCTTGCTCATGATGCCGATGAAGAATATGGGCGTCGATTATCTGAAGGTTTGGCCACAACAGCGACAACCAGTGGATCCAATCAGAAACCGCTCGGTAATCGAGACGGTGACAAAGCACCGCAAGAAGCCGTCGACAAAGGCCATGAAGCCGAACCCTATTAATTCGAGATAGGTGGCTGTGAATTGTGTGAAAGTTGCGCAGGTGACTGTCCCCAGCTCAAATTCAAAACAATTCAGAATGGTGTCTGAATTGTAAAGGGGACTGTCACCACTAAACCACTAAAACCAAAAAACACCAGGTTCCCCTGCGGGGAACCTGGTGTTTTGTCGTATTACTTACTTGCTTTGTACTTATCCAAGTACTCTTTTGCTTTTGCAGCATCTGCTTCGAGTACATTTCCCGTTTCGACGAGTGGACTTAAAGTTGAAAATGCTTTGATTTTATTTCCTTGATAAAAAGTGATGAAATCCTCTTGGTTAATAGAGTAAAGGATTGCTTTACGTAAATCTTCACTTTCAGCTACGTCTTTGTTCGCTGTGTTGAAAAGTAAGTACGTTACAGCATTACTTGCTACTTTTTGCAATACTAACTTTTCATCTGCTTCAATAACGTCAAACTTTGTTTCAGGAACAGCATAGAACAAATCGATTTCACTGTTACGCAAAGCTGCAAGTGAACTGTCTGCATCCTTGATGAATCGCATTGTAACCTCTGAAACTCTAGGCTCATGCTTTGTTCCTACCATATAACCCGGATTTTTGAAGAACGTTGCGTCGTAATCATTTTTTGAAGACAAGATGTATGGTCCACTTGTATACAATGTATTGTCGTATTTATTTCCTTCAGTCACTGTGTTTTGGTCACCGTAAGGAATGTCTTTATTTACATCAAACGAAGCTAAGTCATATGTGTTTATGCTCTCTACTTGTTTTTTAGAAACAATTCCAGCAGATTGGTGTGCTAAGTAATTCAATACTTGCGGGAACGGCTCTGTAGTTGTTACTTTCACAACTTGGTATTTTCCTTCTTTACTATTTGCTGCTGTTTTATCCGAAACCAATTCAGAAATTTTTGTATCTAATCCATTTTCAAGTTCTTCTTTAACTGTTGCAGAACCCATTGAATTTTTCAATCCTTCAAGAGCTGCAAGATCCGTTACCAATTCAACGTCTTGAACATGCTCATGCAAGCTATACGTACGGTGATCAGGAACTGAATCTTTGTCTTTAGCGCGGTCAAGTGAAAACTTCACATCGTCGAAGCCTACACGTTCACCTGAATCTACTGCTGCTTTATCTGTAATTTTTGCAAAGTTAATGTCATCACGAAGGATGAAATAGTACTCCGAGTTTCCTTCAGCAATACTATGGTTGAAAGATAAAGAACCTTCAGATGTAATATTGTCATCGTCTGTTAAGTTCACTAAACGAACATACATATTCGTATTGATGATATTGATCGATCCATCGTTTGCTTTAATAGGATCTAAAGAAGTTAATACAGATGCTGTTTGTGATAGTACAAATGCGTCTGTAGCTTGTTTAGCGGCATCATTGAATTCGATATCTTCCCACGGAAGTGAACGTGATTTAGATAAGCGAACGGAATCTGCTTTTAATTTATCTTTATTGATGGCTTGTGTTTTATAAGAGCTATACATAGGTGCAATATAGGCTTTATCCAAAACAAGATATTTTTCAAATTCTGTATATGTTGAAGCATACTCTTCTGGTGTCTGAGTACCCGCTTCATCGATTAATTCATCTAGCTTCGGATCCGAAGTGATACTATAATCTCCGCCTGTCTTAAAGAGTGAACGTACTGCGTAATCAGGATTTCCTGTTACCGTTGTCCAGCCAGACATTACAACATCAAAATTACCTGCGTCTTGTTGTGCTTTAAAGCTACCGTAATCCGGTTGCATATTAATCTTTACATCGAAACCGTTTTTCACGAGCTGATCACGAACGATGTTGATGTTGTCTTCATCGCTGCTCATTCCAAGAAGTTCAATTGCAACTTTCGAAGTATCTGTTACACCATCATTTACGCTATCGTTCTTATCTTTTCCTGTTTCTTCTACATCGGACTTTGTTTTAACACAAGCCGATAATACTAAAACGAATGCGAGCATTACTAATAATAAACTTCTTTTCATTTCGAATTCCTCCTGATTATCATCTTAGTTGTAAGAAAACTTACTAATTAATCTAATTTCGGGTCGAGCGCATCACGTAATCCATCTCCAAGAAAGTTGAAAGATAGAACGAGTAAGATGATTGCAAGTCCAGGATATATGGCTAGATATGAATTGGTTTCAAGATATGTACTGCCCAATTTTAAAATATTTCCCCATTCTGGAATATGCGGTTCCACTCCAAGTCCTAGATAACTCAAACTACTTGTCGCAATAACGGCTCCACCGATTGTTAGTGTAGACTTAACAATCATTGGGGCTAGTGAATTGGGTACGACATGCTTGAATATAATTGTAAAATCTTTTTCCCCTAATGCACGTGCAGCATCTACATACTCTAAATTGGATACCATTAAGACGTTCGCACGCATTGTTCGAGCATATGTAGGTATGGAACCCACGCTGAGCGCAATGATTAAGTTTGTTGTATTCGCTCCGAATGCTGCAATAATTGCAATCGCAAGTAAAATACCGGGAACTGCATACAGAACATCTAACAATCTCATGATCACATTATCCGTATGACGACCATAATATCCTGCGAAAGCGCCGAGCATTCCCCCTATAACAGCCGGAATCATCGTAGAAAGAAACCCTACAATAAGAGATATTCGAGCTCCAAAAACAATTCTTGAAAACAAATCCCTACCAAAGTTATCTGTACCAAGTGGATATTGAAGACTTGGACTTTGTAAAATAGCTGCATAACTATTTTCAACAGCAATGGTGTAGTCAAATGTAAAGTTACTACAGACAGAGATGGATAACATTAAAATAATGAAAAACAAACCTAAAATTGCGGTCGTATTTCGAGTAATCTTTCCCCAAATGGTATCCCATTTCACGATAGTTGATACATCAAAACTTCTTGATTTCATAAGGAGATTGATACCTAAAAACAACGCAAAGAGATTACCTGTGACGGCCGTTAACAGCATTGGAATGGCAATAAATATCATCCAAGGCTTGGCAGTATGGGCTTCGACATGTTTCGCCACCAAAAACAACGAAACAACATAAAAAATCGCAATCAGTAAGAGTATGCCCATTGCCGGCACAAATGTATCCGAAACGTAGGGTTTAAAAAGATTGAGTGCCGAAATTCCAATAATGAAAATTTGAGTTAGAAGTGCATATACTGCAAACGTATACTCTGTCGTTTTTTTCTTTTTAATTAAATTAAAAGCAAAAGCTGCAGTAATAACATTCCCTGTGAAAAGACTTAGTAACTGCAGATAACCCAATTTTCGTGTTGAGCTTTTAATTTCGCCTACTTTTAGCAAGTCTTTTTTAATTTTTAACGTTATAAGAATTTGGATTAAAGTAACTAGCCCATATGCCGCAAACACACTGAACACAAAAGGTTTAATCACTTTAGTAGTGAAATCAAAACTGTTCAAAGCTAAAATTATTGTAAGAACTAAAGAGGTAACCAGAGTGAAGGTTGCTTGTGTATACTCTGGTGAAGCCTTCAATACTTTCTTGTTTTCCATCTTTACCATTGCATCCATCCCTACACCTACTTTAACTTTGTTTCATCTTAGAACGAATTCTCGGATCGAAAAACGCGTACAGTATATCGATAATTATGTTTACCAATGAAATGGTAATTGCAATGTATACTACCCCACCCAAAATCGCAGGAATATCTGGGATAAATTGTTTATCTACAATATAGCTACCAATACCACTTATATTAAATACTTTCTCTGTAACTGCAGCCCCACCTAACATACCACCGAAGAGAAGGCCTATCACTGTAATGATTGGTATCATAGCATTTCCGATTGCATGCTTCCAAAGTACTTGACTTCGATTGAGCCCTTTTGCTTTTGCTGTAATGATATAATCCTCATTAATGATTTCAAGCATGGATGAACGGGTCATCCGGGCAACAGAGGCTGTTAGTGCAGTCCCTAGAACCACAACAGGCATAATCATCGATAACCCATTTTGTGGACTAAAGGTCGCTGGCAACCACTGTAACTTAATAGAGAAGTTTAAAATAAAGATAAGTCCTTGCCAGAAGTTTGGAATGGACAATCCAAGAAGTGCAATGAACATAAATGTATAGTCAAAGAAAGAATTGGATTTTGTTGCAGAAATAATACCAATTGGAATCGCAACAACTATCGCCATTATAAGCGCATAGAGAGTAAGCTTTAAGGTTACTGGAAACTTATTCGCTATACTTGCCGCAACATCCTCATTACCTGCAAAGGAATTCCCAAGGTTGAACGTGAAGATTCCCTTAACCGCATTCCACAATTGATTTAAATACGGTAAGTCCAATCCATAGATATGATTAAACTGCGCAATTTGTTCTTTTGTTCCTGTGACTCCTATAATGTTTGCCGCGGGATCAAATGGGGAGATATAAAGGATTGTAAACACAAGTACTACAACACCTAGCACAACGAATATTCCCATAACAAGTCTTTCGAAAATGAATTTTACATATGAATTGTTCAATAGTAGCAACAATGCATACATCAAAATGCCTGGTATAAAACTAACAATTAAAAAGAGAGGTTTTGCAAGTAAGTTTTCAAAGAAACTGGAATACGATTGCTTTTTCATACCCTTTTGTTCAAGTGCAATCATCGTCCTGTGTTGAATCTCCTTTTCAAAACGTTCTTCCGCTAATTTTTCAGCTTGTTTTTCAGTTTCTTCCATACTAACCTTCTGATCGAAAAAGGATTGCTTTTGAATAATTTGGTTGTGGTAATCCAGTTTCAATTTCGCTTTAAAACCTTCTGATAGTAATGTGTTTTTAATTTCAGAATATAGTATTGGATAAATAGTATCTTTTTTCTTAAACTGATAATAGAGAACTGTGAAAATATGTAGAGGTATACCTAAAAACCAAATCAAGTATTTATAAAAG
Source organism: Sporosarcina siberiensis (assembly GCF_042681925.1). NCBI lineage: Bacteria > Bacillati > Bacillota > Bacilli > Caryophanales > Caryophanaceae > Sporosarcina > Sporosarcina siberiensis. The sequence goes on along the minus strand of NZ_JBHUGI010000004.1, from coordinate 10,633 downwards.
GGATGGATATGTAGCTTTGTATATGCGTTTTGAAAATGAAGTCCCGTCTTTGCATTTGCTGCGTTTTGTTTGCTCATTCCCACTGACTTTAAACTCTCCTCCCTTTTATTGCTTAATATTTTGTAGTATAGTAAAGTATATTTAAACTTGCTACATAAGTCAACGACGGAATACTCTAACTACAACTCTAGCTATCGGTAGGTGCATCCCTTGGAAACTATTTTACAAGTAACGGATTTACGCGTTTCTTTTGAATCTAAAGATACTATTTTCGAAGCGGTTCGAGGTGTTAGCTTCGAAGTGAAAAAAGGTGAAACACTAGGTATTGTTGGGGAGTCAGGTAGTGGGAAAAGCGTCACGGCCAGGTCCATCATGCGCCTACTCCCTTCTCCCCCCGCAAATGTAAAGGATGGAAAAATCACTTTCCTAGGTGAAGACCTTGCACGTAAAACAGAAAAAGAAATGGAAAGTATTCGCGGTCGTGACATCAGCATGATTTTCCAAGATCCAATGACATCACTGAATCCGACCATTCGTATAGGTAAGCAAATCGCTGAAAGTTTAATAAAGCATCAGCATTTATCGAAGAATGATGCGAAACAGAGATCCATTGAAATCTTAAAATTGGTTGGCATTAAAGACAGTGAAACACGTTACAACCAATTTCCCCATGAGTTTTCCGGCGGAATGCGACAACGTGTCATGATCGCCATCGCTCTTGCTTGCCGACCTGCACTTCTTATCGCAGATGAGCCTACAACGGCTTTGGATGTAACCATTCAAGCTCAAATTTTAAATATAATGAGGGATATGCAAAGCAACTTTGGTACCTCCATTATTTTAATCACACATGACCTCGGTGTTGTTGCGGGAATGTGCGACCGCGTTGTTGTCATGAAAAAAGGTGAAGTTGTTGAAACTGGAACTACAGAAGAAATCTTTGCGAATCCAAAACACCCTTATACAAAGCAACTTTTAAATGCTTTACCTCGTTTAGATGAGAAGAAGAAGCCTAAACGTCCACCACTTATCATTACAAATACAGATATACACAAACCTTTACTCGATGTCCGATCATTGAAATTGCATTTTGATATGGGCAAAGGTAATTATTTAAAAGCTGTAGACGATATTAGCTTTACCATCAAACATGGAGAAACACTAGGTCTTGTTGGTGAGTCCGGTTCAGGAAAATCGACAACCGGCCGAGCAATTTTACGGTTAAATGAACCCACAGATGGGGATGTTTTATACCAAGGAATGGCTGTCAACAGACTTTCTAAAAGCGAAATGAAAACAATGCGTCGACATATGCAAATGATTTTCCAAGATCCTTACTCATCTCTTAATCCTCGCCTTAAAGTCCTTGATTTAATCGGTCAAGCTTTGGATATCCACGGATTAGCTACAAGCAAATCGGATCGAAAGCGCAGAGTTGAAGAATTATTAGATATGGTTGAACTGGAGCCATCGCATGCAATGCGGTATCCCCATGAGTTTTCAGGAGGACAAAGGCAGAGAATCGGAATCGCCCGTGCTTTAGCTGTTGAACCAAAGTTTATCGTGTGTGATGAACCCTTGTCTGCTCTTGATGTATCCATTCAATCTCAAGTTGTAACACTACTTGAAGACCTTCAGCACAGACTTGGACTTACCTACTTATTTATTGCCCACGATTTATCGATGGTCAAACACATTAGTGATCGGGTAGCTGTAATGAATGCGGGTAAAATTGTCGAATTGGCCGAAAGTGAAGAATTGTACAGCAATCCACAGCATGCATATACAAAGTCATTGTTAGCTGCAATTCCAATTCCAGATCCAAAAGTTGAAGCAAATAAAAAACGTATTCTAATGGAAGAAGATACAGGCCAAGATAAATACAACCTACTCAATTCCGAACTCGTTGAAGTTTCAGAAGGCCATTGGGTTGCACTTCCTAAGAAATAAACAGGTGCAATGAATGTCTAATTAACGCTAATTTCCTGGGAAATACCTCATGGTTTTACAGGACTCGTCTATATAACGCAAAAACAACCTCCCCAATGAATTTTATTGGGGAGGTTGTTTTTTGTTTACTTTTGATACAAGGCACCGAAAAAAAGTGAAAAAGAGTATATACAGGCCTCTATATTTAACATAAAATAGTAATACGACTAGAAATAAATAGTTCAGGTGATACATCATCATTTAATGTATAAGCATCACTTTAATTATCGGAATAATCCGACAAAAAAACAACCTTAGTCGATATCAAACAAGAATAATGAACGGATGTGGCTAATATGCGAAGAAGATTAGTACTTATTCAATTCTCTCGAGCACTCGTCCCACTCTTAGTAATGCTTTTTCATGTATCTGAATTTATGACCGGCTATTGGGATTACAGCTTATTCGGAATCAATCAACTTCCTATATCGGGTGGGGTAAATTACTTTTTCGCTTTATCAGGTTTCATGCTTTATTATATCTATCATACTAAATTCAATAAACCAAATGAATTAAAAGGGTATTTACTTAACCGATTTATTAGGGTTTATCCACTTTACTGGATTATTACTTCAGTAGCCATCCTAATCTTTCTACTATTTCCTCATCTAGATGAAGTCACATACCACTCAATCCTTGCATCTTTTCTACTCTTACCCGATCCTAGAGATAATGTACCGATACTGAATGTAGCATGGTCACTCGTCCATACAATCTATTTTTACATCTTATTTTCACTTCTTTTTCTCCCTAAAAAGTATATTTCAAGGGCAATCTTATTCATATTTGCTTTAACTTCTTTAGCTTTTGTCCGGGGAATACTATGGTCCGAAAACTATTTCATCAACTTCTTATTCAACGAGTATAATCTTATCTTTTTAGCTGGTTTATGGTCTGCATACTTCATATTAAAATCTCCGTTTAATACAAAATTAGGCGTCGTTATTGCTGGAATCGGCTTAATTGGATTTCCATTAACGTGGTTAAATTATATTTATCCTGTTATTGATTTAAACTTTGATATTGGCACAGGTGTATCTTCTATTTTAATTATTTTAGGATTGGGATCCATCGATATGCAGAAGAGCATTTCAATTCCTAAGTTTTTAAACTATATCGGAAATGCATCTTTTGCTATCTACTTATCTCACAACTTAGTTCTGTACACTTTTACGGACTTGTTCAGCGTTCTGAATGTCTTTGAAACTCTTGGTGGAGTACTAACAAGTATACTATTAATGGCCATAGCAACAACTGTAGGGTGTCTGACTTACTCATTTATTGAACTTCCACTTATTAAAGGTTTAAAGAGAGCAATACTAGTGAATAAAAATAAAGTTGAAAAAGTTTCTGAAAAAGGGGTTATTTAAGAGGTGGCCCATACTACAAAAAATGACGATAAAACCTTTGATAGATACCTTTTAAACTGAAAAAGGAGCTATTTGAATACCAACATGTTCTAGCTCCATTCGAATGGTTTTTATCATCTGCAAAGCAGTTGGAGTATCCCCGTGGACGCAGATTGACTGTCCTTCAATCTCTATCTCTTCACCATTAAAAGTTGTAAGTTTCCCTTCTGTAACCATTTTCACCATTCTTTGAGCTACCTTATTCGGGTTTGTAATGACTGCCCCTTCAATCCTTCTCGACACTAGCGAAAAGTCGCTGTTATAGGATCGGTCTGCAAACAATTCTAGTATAAACGGTAAACCCTTTGCTTTTGCGACTAAATGCAGTTGGGAATTGGGCTTCACCATAATAGGTAAATCCGGTCTAACTGCAAGTACAGCATCTACAATATTAGTTGCCATCTCTTCATCTGAATCGGCCATATTATTCATATTGCCATGGGGTTTTACATGTGTAAGCGGAACTCCATGTTTTTGACAAAATATATCAAGAGCTCCGATTTGATAAATGATTAAATTCATCAAATCCTCTCTTTCCATATCAATATTTCTTCTGCCAAACCCCGCCAAGTCTTGAAAACCAGGATGGGCACCAACCCCAACACCATACTTTTTTGCCATTGCAACCGTATGATCCATAATATTAGGGTCACCTCCATGAAAACCGCACGCGACATTTACAGAGGATATTAACTGAATAACTTCATCATCTAAACCAAGTTTGTACACGCCAAAACTTTCACCCATATCACAATTCAAATCAATTGTCTTCGTCATTTTTTTACACTCTCCAATAATTAGTTATTTGAATATGTTTTTAAAACCGAAAAAACCTTTTCACTTTCTTTTAACAAAGTATGCGCTTTTTCGACAGTTACTTGTTCAAACATGATCGAGTCTCCTGGTTTCACTTGGGCCAATTTCGGAAGATCTACAGTAATGACTCCACCTATTTTCGTATAGCCCCCTACACTTTGCCTTCCAACTAGAAAAACAATGGGTTGTCCATTTCTAGGAACTTGAATCGCACCGAAAAAAATACCTTCAGACGTTATATCCGCTCCATCTACATGTTCAATTATTGGTCCCACTAACCGGCACCCCATTCGGTCAACATCATTTGAAACTTTATATATAGAAGAAAAGAAAGTATCAATTCCTTCTTTAGTAAAAGCTTCCTCTTGTGGTCCAAGTACGACTCTTACGTGAACATGCGTTTCATGTTTTGGTATGAACTTTTCAGGTAACCGACGTCGGATTCCATTAAAATGATGTAATGATTTAGTTTCAACAGGAATAATATCTCCTTTTTTCAACGCTCTTCCTTCGATTCCACCTATTTTCCCAATTGTATCTGTAGATCTGCTCTGCATGACTTCTGGAATTGAAATCCCACCGGCAACCCCAACATATGCCCTGCATCCTGACTTACAACGAGAAAACTCAATAACATCTCCTTCAAATACTTTTAAAGAGGTCCACATGGGAGATAGATCCCCATTAATTGTGAAAGTGAGATCACCTCCTGTTACGCTTATCACATTACTTGTAAGCACCTTCATTTTTAGTCCAAAAAGAGTTACTTCTAAAACTGCATTTGACTCGCTGTTCCCTACAAGATAATTCGCGATACGATGTGAATAGTGATCCGCAGAGCCAGATACCGCTAAGCCAAACTTTTGATATCCAGTTCTCCCTAAATCTTGAATGGTTGTTAACAATCCTGGTTTTATTATTTCAAAAATGGTAGATTCCTCCTTTTTACTGCAGAAACCATATTTAAAATGCTCTTTTTAACAATCAATTACTAGTTTATATGTATCTTTTTCAACTTGATCTTTTATTTCGTCATATTCTTCAACTTGAATGGATCGAAACGTTACAAAGTCTCCTGCTTTAAGCAAAAAGGGATTGCTTTTCTCCGAATTGTATAAGCGTAGAGGAGTATTCCCAATAAGGTTCCATCCACCCGGACTCGCAACTGGATAGATTCCAGTTTGATCTTTTGCAATTCCAACACTGCCTGGAGGTATTGCAAAACGAGGGCTTTCTAAACGCGGTGTAGCAATCTCTTTTGACATCCCTCCCATAAAAGGATAACCAGGAGTAAATCCGAGAAAATAGACGAGATATTGAGATTTGGAATGGATAGATATCACATCTTCAATCGTAAGTTTGTTATGTTGGGCTACTTTCTCTAAATCGGGACCATGATCTCCTCCGTAAAGAACAGGTATTTCAATTGTCCTTCTTGATTGAGATCCAGTATTATTCAATACTTCTTCCAACCGCTTAAGTTGGTCTATGGCTTTTTGATAACTCAATTTTAATGGATTGTACTGAACGAGTACTGATTGATAACCTATGATTACTTCGCCAAATCCTTCTTCTGACTTCGATTCAATGAAACTTGCCAAATGAATGATCCTTGTGTTCGTTTCTTCATTAATGCCACTATCAAGATCCATTAAGATTGCCGAATCCCCCGCAGGTTTATAATTGAAATTCAATTTCATCATTCCTTTAATATGTATGAGTATTCTGTTCTTTTATCCGACACTCTATTAACAATGTGCTAATAACTTGTAAGCTAGTATTACCAAAGGCTATAGAAATTTTTTCAACAAAATGGTAATCTACTTAGTTTGGGATAGAAATAATCTGTTTATTCCCCATAATCTATTGATCCCTTTTATTCATTTAAGAACACCTCCATGAATTCAAATCAATATTATTAGAACCATAACACTTGCTATTAATTGAGTCAAACAAATATTCAGATATAACGAAGTACTCAATGATTTCAGTATAATTACGTAAGTGACTGACACTGCACTGACCTGTTTAGAATTAAAAAGCCTTCCAGCATCGTATTTGCTGGAAGGCTCTTATGGAATGGACTTATGTCGTGAATATCGCAAAAATTAATGAAGTAAACTCATAATATACATGGCTTCTGAAAAGCTGCCTGAATCACAATCCAAACGTTTAGGATAAAGCGGCCTCGAATCATCGGAGTCCAGCATTTCTGCCACAAATGGATTTTCTTCCATAGCTTCTTCAAACATCCAATCTAAATTTACAGACTCCCCTTCGGACATACAAGCTTCCAAGTACCATCTGAGATATAAGTAAGCAGCATCCGTTTCAGAATTTTCTTCGTATTCATCAAGTATAATCTCCGCGGCTTCGAAATCTTCTGTTTCAATGTAGGAAGAAATCGCTAAATACCGTGCGCCTTGATTATCATCAGGATTCATCTCAAGAAGATCATTGAATACTCTTCCTGCTTCGTCGTATCTTTTCTTATTAAAAAGCCACACGCCATACGCGAATAATGCGCGCATATAAGGTCGGTTGGTTACAAGGCCCCAAGGATTTTCATCGACCGCTTCGTATCGACTTTCTGCATATTCAATCGCAGTCTTGTATAAGTGTTCAGCTTCATGATCAATTTCAGTTCGTTCGGCTCGGATGAGATATACATCTGGATTTTCAGGATCTAATCGCAATGCTTTTTCAGCCAGCTCATATCGAACTTGATTATTATCCGCTTCGTACGCATCATAAATGAACGTTTGTGCTTGTTCCATTTCCCCTTTTGGTTGAAAGGGTTCATTCATCGTAAGCGTCATATAGGTTTGCATCGCTTCTAACGTGTCAAAGTGTTTGCGCGAGAGCTTAACACTCATCTCCCAATTAACACGTTCCGTCAATAACGGATACGTTCCTACACTTCTTACTACTCGGGGTCCTCTAGAAATCCCTTTTTGTTGTTCCAAGCTTTCGATAGCAAATTCCGCAATCTCCTCTGCACGTTTCGCCATTGCACCAACGGATACGTCAAATAGTTGTGCAACATCAGCTTGGGTCATACTTAAACTGATGATTCCCAAATCAATTCCGGCTTGAAACATTCCAGCTGAAACAACATTTGGTTTACGAAAGTTCGGTTGTTCTTCTAGTAAATACATTACCCCTACGCTCTTCAAAAGTTGTTGTTCTTCTATATCTACTCTTGTCATTTCAAATATACCTGTTAATGAATCCATCACGGATCTATGAGCTTCACTCAACTCATTGTCAATAATGTCTTCAAGAGGGTTGTCCACAGCTTCCACTATTATTTTGTAGATATCCAACATATGCTTTTTATAAAAATCCTTACTTTGTTGAAGGCCACTACTTTCCGCAAGCGCAACAACGTTTTCCTTAATCGTCTCACTTCCCTGACGTACAAACAGAAGCGAAGTTACGGTTTTTATTCCGTTTGGATGATTCCGATCATCAGGTAACACAACTCCAAAGACAATAGAACCTATATCAAAACGCATTTCATCTTTAATTTCTAGAAAATACGTTTTCTCACCAAGATTCTCTTCAATTTCTAGAAAATCATTCTGCTCGGCTTTAACCGTACCAAATAAAACAATCGGTGCTTGCCAAGATTCAACAACAGACCGCGTTCCACTTCGCATACTCGAATTGAGTACCTTCATTAAATAACGTTTCCATAAATCTTCTCTAGCTACGAAAAGGAAATATTCACTTACAGAAACCTCAATCGTTTCTTCATCAAAAAATTCAACCAGCTTATTTGTCCAACTCCTCAAATAACCATCAAATTCAGCTGCGCTTTTCGGATCTGAAACAAGATCATACACACCTGATAAGATTCGTTCCAATTCCTCATCCACAAGCTGTTCAACCGGTACGTCGCTCTTACCGGCACAACACTTCTTATACTTTTGTCCACTCCCGCACGGACATGGGTCATTACGTCCAATCATACGTTTTCCACCTTCCCAACATGAACTATTCCATTAAATATAACATTAATTAAATAAATTCACATCCGGGAAGTTTTCTGTTTCCTTCTAAAAGGTTCCAGGCACTCATTGAATTCTGAATAGTGTCTAATTTGTATTGGGGACTGTCACCACATGAGGTATACTATAAGGAACATCAAAAATGAGGTGCCTAATGAAGCGATTCAATAAATGGTTTCAATTTTCCGTCATAAGTTGTATAGCATTCATGCTCTTTTTGCCGAACAGCACTGTATCGGCGGATATGCACTCATTGGAAAATAAACTGGATGACTATATTTCGCAAAACGAAGACACAACTGCCGGCCTTGCGATAATGATTATTCAAGATAATGAAGTAGTCGTACGTAAATCAATTGGATTTGCCAACAGTGAAAAGAATTTAAAAGTGAACGAGGAAAGTGTTTTTGAATGGGGATCCGTCTCTAAAATTGTAATTTGGATTAGTGTCATGCAGTTAGTTGAGGATGGTTTAATCGATTTAAATCAAGACATTCGGCATTATTTACCGGAATCGTTTCCACTTCCAACGAAATTTGAGGAACCGATTCAGCTGCTTCACCTTATGAATCATACTGCGGGTTTTGACGACAGTTATACCGACTTGGTGCTCTACAATCCTTCTGAAATGCTGTCTCTTAAGGAAACGCTCAATAACACAGATGTGAAGCAAGTTTTTCGTCCAGGCGAGATCATGGCTTACTCGAATTACGGTGCTGCTTTGGCTGCATTTATTGTGGAAAATGTGAGCGGACAAGACTATGTTGACTATGTAAATGAACATGTTTTTGAGCCTTTGAAAATGAAGCATACATCCATTGATCCATTGCAAAATGCCAATGAGTGGGTGAAATCTGAGCGCAAGAAAATTCAAGGCTATACCTTGGATAATCAACCCATTACTCCCGATTTGTATGCGATTCCCCTCTATCCTGCGGGAAGTATAATGGGAACAATCGATGATCTTGCTTTGCTCGTTACTGCATTTTTATCCGAAAAGGGTTCTCCTTTATTTAAAAAGGAAGACACAATCGACTTGCTGTTTGAGCCCAGCGCTTTTTATCCAGGAACAAATATCCCACGTATCGCACATGGCTTCCTTTCACTTCCAGCAGAAACAAAAACTTTTGGACATAGTGGAAACACAATTGCATTCACTTCTTCTTTATACTTAAGTAGGGAAAAACGACTTGGAGTCATCGTCATGACCAATCAATCAAATGAAACGAATTTTAGTTTCGGCATTCCAGAACTTGTATTTGGCAAGCCCGAGTTTAGTGCTGAAGTGGAAAAGCTGGAAAATTCAGCACCATGGACAGGAATCTACCAAGCTGCTCGAGTACCCTATCACGGGTTCAGCAAAATGTATGGCTTGGCCAATCGATTTTCAGTTAAACAAAATGGTCAACATAACTTAATGACAAACGGATTTCTATATACGCAACAACATCCCGGTATTTATTCCAATAAAGAGGAATTCAGTATGTACGCCCGTGATGTGTATTCCGTTCATCCTGAATACGGCAATATCCTCTCCACCTCTCTTGGGGATCACATTCAAATCTCGTTAAAGCGTCATCTGTTCGAATGGGCTATGCTCATAGCTGGATTGGCCGCGACTTTGTTTTCTGTTGTTTACAGTGCCCTTATTTTAGTACCTAAGTTTAGAAAGCGCGCGTTTCATATCGTAATTCTGATACTGATCGTACTCAATCTTCTAGTCGTTTCTAACGTAGCATTTATGATTTATAAAACCCTTTCCATGACGACGTACGAATCGCTTAAAGTCCATATGATGTTCACCATCATTTATGTAATATTAATCAGTGTTTTCATTGTAACGAGTCTGTTTTTGAAGAAAAAGCTTCGATTGAATAAAACACAAAATATATATTTCTTCGTTTCTATTCTTTCCGCCATTTTACTATGTGTAAATCTGGTGTATTGGGAATTTTACCGGTAGGAAGAACATCGAATATATTAAAAAAGCCCTCCATCTATGAAATTTGAGATGGAGGATTTTTTGATTAGTTCTAGCGTGTCGCAGCATAATAAAGTACGTACAGCCAACTGAATAATCCATGAATACAAGCCCATAAAATCGATTTGTGTACACTCCAAGAAATTGCAATGGCTAAAGCCGAGCCGAATGTAACACCCGATTTAACCGTTGATTTGGTTTTATCCTTCATCTCTACACATCCCCAATGCATCGTTTTCTATACTCTACATCTTACCGCATTCACTCACATCGTAGTACTTCCCCAAAAAGTTATAATTGACTGAATAGTGTCCGAATTGTAAAGGGGACTATTATGTAATATAACCTCGAAAATGCAAAAAACCACCGTTTTCGGGGTATATAAGAAGTACCAATCACAGAACTTCCATTACCCAACCCAATCC